>JAAXZS010000036.1 GCA_012719745.1 Clostridiales bacterium
CCCCTGCACGATGTGCAGGGGACTTCCTTTACATATATTGATATATCACCGCTTATCGGTTTTTGAGGAACTGTAAAGAGCAGATAGAAGGGAGGAATAGACCTGCTCAGGATTCTTCTGAAAACGGTCGACCAGGTCCTGTGCCATTTCCTCCGACGCCACCATCAGCTCCAGCTTCATAATGTTGTCAAGATCGTCACTGAGGGAAAGTGTGACCGTATAGGTGCCGTTTTCCCGCTTATCCACAGAGGAAAAAACCTGAGAGCGGCGCAGCAGCTGCTGATTGTAGGCAGCCACATTCTTATCCGTGCGGATACGGACGGAATAGGGAAGGCTGGACTCACATATCTCACTGTTGTGCATACCTTTTACCGTAATGCAGTATAGATGATCCTCTGTCACACGGAGGTGTTCTGTCCGCACCAGATCGTTGAGGCAGTCGGAGAAGTCGAAATAATCAATGCCATCATCGCACATGGTCAGCTCCTGCATACCCTCTAAAGGGATGGGCTCCATGATGCGGGCCGCAATATATAAAATGAGAAACTTTATCTCCAGCTTATCATGAATAAAACCGGCGCGAGCCATCATATTCCGCCTCCTTTTTGTATATCTTATATTATACGCAAAGATTCACAATTTGTATAGGGAGAATTTGAAAATACAGTGATGGAGTTTCCCTCAAAATCAAAAAGTCGTCAAAATTTTGGTTATCGGAAAGGAAAAAACAATGAAAAAATGGATTAGTCTCATTTTAGCAATCTGCCTGTCGCTTACATGCGTGGGCTGCGGGTTGCTGCCCGATACGGCGGAGGACAGCAACAATGACAGCGGTACAAAAAAAGAAGCTGCTGTACTCAATCCGCTGACAGGAGAAGCGCTGGAAAATCCCGATGTGGTCAACAACCGGCCAGTGGCGGTAATGTTGAACAATCTGAAGGCCGCTATGCCCCAGATGGGCGTCTCTCAAGCCGATGTTATCTATGAATATATTGTAGAAGGTGGCATTACCCGCATGGTCGGCATCTTTCAGGATATAAGCGGGGTGGGAAATATCGGCACGGTGCGCAGTGCCCGTCCCTGCTTTGTGGAAACAGCCGCCGGACTTGATGCCATCTATATCCATGCCGGCGGTAGCGATGAGGCCTACAGTGATATGGATGCGTGGGGCATTGACCATCTGGACGGCTGCGGTGCGGCCTCAGATCTGTTCTGGCGGGACGCGGCACGGATGCAGAGCGTGGGCATGGAGCATTCCATGCTCACATCGGGATCAAATCTTGCCGGGTATCTTCCACAGAGCGGTTTTCGGCTGACCCACAATACCGGTTATACATATCCGATTACCTTCAAAGCGGACGGTACGCCAAGCGGTGGAACGGATGCGGCAACTGTAACGGTAAAATTCTCTCACTACAAAACCGGCGTGTTTTCCTATCATGAAGATGACCGCCTGTACTACATCAGTGAGTACGATGCGCCTTATATAGACGGCAATACGGAAAAGCAGGTGGGTGTGACAAATCTGCTTGTCCTAAAAACTTCCGTGGTTAACAGCGGAGACGGAGCGGGCCACATGATTGTTGATCTGCAAGGCAGCGGCAGCGGTACTTACTTCTGCGGCGGTAAAGCGGTGGACATTACCTGGCAGAAAAACAGCACAAATGATCCATTTTCTTATACGCTGTCAGACGGATCCCCCCTTGTCATGGGGGCGGGACACAGCTATGTATGTGTGATTTCTCAGGAAAGCAGCGAAATGCCCGTTGAATACAACAGGAAAATCACCCTGCCGTGGGCAGGGTGATTTTTTGCGTTTTTAGTGGGTTGAGCAGTAGTTGCGGGTGCTGACATAGTCCTTGGGCATCTCCATGGTGTTGGGCGGGAAGAACTCGCTGATGGGGAAATTGACATTGCGGAAGAGATCGCAGGGACTTTCCTGATCGCCGCCGCCAGTGCACTCGGACTGGGGAATGCAGTAGTCGTAAACGGGAATCAGCAACTGCGTCTCGCGTTCCAGACGAACCAGAGAGAATTGTCCCAGCGTCACATAGTAGCGGCGGGGGCAGGCATCGTTGAACACCAGCTCTTCGGGAAAGATCTGGGCGATGAAGGGCGGGATCTCGGTGATGCAGCAGTCGCAGCAGTGCTTCTGGCAGCAATCCACCACCTTGGTATCAAGGACGATGGGGTCTACGGCCTCCACAACGGCGATGGGCAGATTGGAGCGGACGCGTCCAGGAATATCCATATCGTCGATGATGGTGTCGGAAGAGAAGATCTTGGCGTTTCCCTCGCTGCCGAAGAGGATGCAGCGCTTGTCAAAGACGCAGAGCCCCTCGGCCTCGGCACAGCGGGGGCTTCCGGTGTAAACCTGCAGGATAACGCGGTAGAAAAACCGCATATCAATGGTGTAAAAGCCACGGTTGAAGGTGACCGGCTCCACATCCGTGTAGACATACAGTAGCTCGGCGGTGCCGCCCTTAATGGACTGGGATGTATTCAGAACCTCCTGACCGCAGAGAGTGGGGTAGAACCGCAGGTCTTCCACGCAGTCTTTGTCTCTGCAGCTATCAAAAATTTTTCTGGTATGAATACAAACGGACTCACAGGCGGAACCAGCGCTGTCGATGGGGCCCGGCATTGCTTTGTTAGGCATTGATAAACCTCCTAATAAGTACTTGAAAGAGTTTTCTTTCAATCCAGTGTATGCCGTTGGGTTATAAATGTGAAAAAGGAAGATCGTCCGGCGGTTCAATTCTTTTGACATAGCGGAGGACAACCCGTCATAGACTGAAATGAAATCAACAAAGGAGTGTGAGACCATGGATGAGGCGTATGCCATTGAGCGGTACGAGATGGCGGCGGGACTGCTGCCCATGCGCTGGCAGAAGGTGGCGCGGCAGCTGCCGGATTGGCAGAAGGCGGTGGCTGAGGAGCTGCGGCTGCGGGCGGGGCAGCCCATGACGGCCCTGCTGCCGGAGGGGGAGGTGCGGTTGGAGAAGGAGATTCCCAGCCAGCTGGTCACCCAACAGGATCTGGAGCAGTTGTGCGATTTCATATCCGGTTATTCCCGCTATGCCGTGACAGAGACGCTGCGGCGGGGATATCTGACGGCTAAGGGTGGCTTTCGTGTGGGTATCTGCGGCACGGCTGTCATCCGGGACGGCGTCAATACCAATATAAAAGGACTCTCCTCGGCAACGATCCGCATCGGGCGGGAACTGACCGGTATTTCTGATGAACTTTTGCCAAAGCTTTTTGAAAAGGAACAATTTTGCAGTACGCTGATTCTGGCGCCTCCGGGTCTTGGCAAAACCACGCTGCTGCGGGATCTGATCCGCAATCTCTCCAACGGGACAAAGGAATTCCCGGCCCACCGCGTGTCCGTTGTGGACGAGCGGGGAGAGATCGCTGTTTTATATCAGGGGGTGCCTCAGACGGAGGTGGGATGCCATACGGATGTGCTGGATGCCTGCCCCAAGGCCATTGGTATTCCCATTTTGCTGCGCTCGGCCAATCCCCAGATCATCGCCGTGGATGAAATTACGCAGCAGGAGGATATTTATGCCATGTCCGCCGCCGCCAACTGCGGGGTGCGCTTTCTGGCCACCATCCATGCCTATGACCTGGAGGAACTAAAGCACAAACCGCTGTTTCGGCAGGTACTGAAATGCCATATGTTTGAAAAAGCGGTGATGGTCAGAAAAACGGACGGACAAAGGGTGTATGAGGTGACAGAGTTGCCATGCTGAAGGTACTGGGTGCTTTGCTGATCTTGGCAGGGAGCGGCGTTATCTGCGTCAGAAAAGTCGGCGGCAATCGGAAACAGCTGACCGGACTGCGGCAGTGGATCGCGTCCCTTGAACTGATGGAAAGCGAGATCCGCTGGAAAAACACGCCTCTGCCGGACATTTTACATAGTTTAACGGGACAGATGCTGATCGGTCCTGTCATACAGGAGATCTGCCGGAGAAAGGACTGCCCCTTGCAGGAGGCCTGGACGGTGGGAACCCAAAAGGTCCAGCCGCCGGAGGCCTCGGAGATTTTGGGACATCTGAAGCTGACAGGGGACGAGGAAGGACTGCTGAGCAGCCTCCACTACGCATCCGAACAGCTCAAGCGTCTTTTGACGGAAAAAAAGAAAAGTCAGCGCGACAGTGAAAAGCTGTGTCTGGCCGTTTCCTTTTCCGGGGCGGGCCTGCTTGTTATCCTGCTGCTATAAGCGGTGAATAATGCTCTTGTCATATAAGGGGACAACCCATCATAGAGTGAACTATCACCGTAAGCAGCAAAGCCCTGAAAATATAGCACCGCAATGGAAAACGTACCGGAAGGCGCCAAAGGGATCGCCGCACCGGTGCCTTGCAGTAAAAGGAATGAGTAAAAAGATGGATGTGGATCTGATTTTTAAAATTGCCGCAATCGGTATTTTGGTGGCTGTTCTTAACCAGCTGCTGATTCGCAGCGGGCGGGAGGAACAAGCCATGATGACGACGCTGGCGGGGCTTGTGGTGGTCATGATGATGCTGAATCAGCAGATCAGCGATCTTTTTGATCTGGTGAAATCCCTCTTTGCCCTGTAAACCGATGGATACGATTATAAAAATTGTGGCTCTGTGTCTGGTGGGCGGTGTCATCGCCACGGTGATTAAAAAAAACAGCCCGGACATCGGTATGCTGCTGATACTGGCCATCTGCGTGGTGGCTCTATTGTTTCTCACCGATGTCTTTGAGCAGATTACCGCCTTTATGCGGGAACTAATCGCCGCCGAGGGCTTTTCAACAGAGCTGTTTTCCCCTCTTGTGAAGACAGTGGGTATCGCCATTATCAGCAGAACGGGTGCGGATCTCTGCCGGGACGCGGACCAGGCGTCGCTGGCCTCCTGTGTGGAAATGAGCGGCGCTTTCTGCGCCGTGTTGGTGGCACTACCGCTTTTTGAAGCGGTTTGGGACATGTTGAATTCACTGCTATGAAGAAAAAATGGATGCAAATTGGATTGATTCTCTGCCTGTTATTCTTTTTCATCGTACCCGCCTTCGCCGACGAGCAGCAGGATCTGACGGGGGCTGTACCGGAAGAGGCGGAGGAGGTATTGGGGGATAATCTCCCCACGGAAGGACTGACCTTTCAGTCTCTGCAAGAGGGCCTTTCCCAGCTTTGGCAGAAGTTCTGCCAGTCGCTTTTTGCGACGCTTCGAGATAATATAGGGAGCGCCATCCTGCTTTTATCGGTAGTGGTTCTATGTGGCATGGCCGACGACTGCTTTCAGGCGGTGGGAAACGGACGCATTGCCAATTATGTGCCCATGGTGGGAGCGCTGATCATCACGCTGATTGCCACCGGCAGCTTCCATTCGCTGCTGCAGCTGGGGGAGAAGACCATTGAGGAGCTGGATGTATTTGCCAAGGCGCTGCTGCCAACTCTGGCGGCCTCCGTGGCAGCTAGCGGCGGCATTGTGTCGGCGGGCGCCAAACAGGTGGCCACTGTCTTTTTCGCGGAGTTGGTGATCTCACTGATCCGGGAATTTTTGGTACCACTGGTCTGCTTCTATGTGGGAGTGGTGTCGGTGGACGCCATGCTGCCCCAGGGGCACCTGAAGAAAATCGGAGAAATGCTGAAAAAGGGAATCAGTTGGGTGCTGGTGGCTGCACTGGTACTGTTTACCGGGTATCTGACAGTGACAGGTGCCGTAGCGGGCTCCGCGGACGCTCTTTCCATCCGCCTGACGAAATCCGCCATCTCCACGGTGGTGCCGGTGGTGGGCAGCATTATCTCCGAGGCAACGGACAGCGTAGTGGCGGGGGCCGGCCTTTTGAAAAACTCCATTGGCGTATTTGGCATGCTGGTGGTGCTGGGCACATGCCTGCTGCCGTTTCTGGAGCTGGGGGTGCAGTATCTTTTGTATAAGATAACATCCTTTTTCGCCGGAATGATCGGCTCTCCCACGTTGGTGGAGTTAATCAATGCCTTGGGAAGCGCTTTTGGACTCATATTGGGGATGGCAGGGTCATGTGCTTTACTGCTGCTCATTTCCATAGTATCTTCGGTATCGGTGGTGGTATAGATGGTCACTCTTTTACGGGGATGGCTGATGAGCGTCATTGCGGCGTCACTGGTGCTCTCTCTTTTGAACAGTCTCTTACCGGAGGGGACAGTGCGTACGGTAGCGCGGATGACGGGAGGGCTTATATTGCTGCTGGTTCTCCTGCGGCCACTGACGAATCTGGACCTTTCGGAACTGAATCTCAGCTATGGCGACTGTACGCAGCGGATCAATGAACAGATCTCCGGCTATCAGCAAGAGAACGAAGTGCAGATGCGCACACTCATAGAAGAGAAAACGGGCGCATATATTCAGGATAAAGCCAAGCAGTTGGGGCTTGCCTGCTCCCTTGCGGTCACGGCGGAAGAGAAGGACGGAATCGTTACACCGGTAAGTGTCACGCTGGATATTGCCCGGAATCAGGCACTGTCCGATTATATGACGTCAGAACTGGGTATTTCCTCAGAAAACCAGCATTGGCTGCCTGAGGGGTAAAAAGAAAGGTCATTGTATGGGAGAACGAAAAAAACAGATCCGGCTACCGGAGCTTCTGAAAAAATACAAATTTGCGCTGATCGTGATTCTGGCCGGCATTTTACTGATGCTGGTTCCCTCACTGGGATCCTCCGCACAGAAGTCAAATGCTACGGATACCGCGGATGCCGACACTTTTTCGATAGAGGAGCAGGAGACAAAGATGGAAGACACACTGGGAAAGATGGGGGGTGTCGGAAAGGTACAGGTCATGCTGACGCTGAAAAGTGGCACAGAGCTTCATCTGGCGGAGGATTCCGATGAAAAGAGCGGCAATGAGTCCCAGACAAAGACAGAAACCGTGATTATCAATCGCGGAAGCGGGACCCAGGACATTGTGGTGACAAAACGCATTTATCCGGAATATCAGGGGGCTGTGGTGGTCTGTCAGGGTGCCGATACGCCATCGATTCGTCTGGCCGTCACGGAAGCGGTCAGGGCGCTGACCGGCCTGAGCACAGATAAAATATCCGTTGTAAAATGGAATTCATAAATCAGGAGGGGTCAATGATGAAACAAGTATGGAAACGCCGCGCGGTGGTTGGTTCAGTGCTGCTTTTGGTGTGTGTGTCGGTCTATCTGAACTGGCGTTATACCGACAAGGCCAAGGAATCGTCAAAAGTGCTGGGAGAATCGCAGCTGGTCAGTGCTCAGGGCAGCGGCACGCAGAGCGATACGGAAACGACCGCCGCCGGCGACAGTGATTATTTTGCCACTGCCCGGCTGAACCGGAAGCAGGCCAGGGACAATGCCATCGGTCTCCTTGACGATGCCAAGGCGGATGAGACGGCCGATGACGCCACAAAGAACAAGGCGTCCGAAACGCTGCAGGTACTGGCGTCCTATACCGTGGCGGAGTCTCAGATCGAAAGCCTGGTCACCGCCAAGGGCTATACGGACTGTGTGGCCTTTATGGGCGATGACGGCATCAGCGTGGTGGTGGGAGACAGCGATGGACTTGACGCAACGGATGTTGCAAAAATAAAAGACATCGTGGTGGACGAAACCAGTTATCAGGTCGACCAGATCAAAATCATGGAGGCAAATTAACAGTTGTATTTTTTCATAGAAATGCTATAATGAAATATACTAATGTACAAATGAAACAACAGTGAGGAGATTTTCAAATCATGGCTGATAACAAAGAATATATGTCCCATGACGAGAATATGGGCAGTATCAATATATCGGAAGATGTAGTTGCTTCTATCGCATCCGCCGCCGCAACGGAAGTGGATGGCGTGGGCGGTATGCTGGGCGGCAATGTGTCTGATCTCGTCGGCGGAAAGAAAATGACCGCTCGCGGTGTTCGTGTGGAAATGGATGATGAGGGCATCGTTGTGAACCTCTTTATCATTATCCGTTATGGCTGCGAGATCACGGATGTGGCGACCCGTGTGCAAAACGGTGTTTACGCGGCGCTGGAGGGTATGACCGGCTTCGGCGTGCACGCGGTCAACGTGCATGTGGGCGGTATCTGCTTCGACTGACTGAAATAGAGAAAAGGAATTTACAATATGACACGCAATACAGCAAGAGAAATCGCCACCCACTTGGCCTATGAGCTGAGCTTTACGGAACTGCCGGTGGAGGAACTGCTGGATCAGCGGCTCAGTGAGGAGAATTTTGCCTCTCTTGCCACTGAGCACGCAATCTATGACGAATTGCCCAATGCCAAGCAGCGCACCTACATCGGCACGCTGGTAAAGGGCGTATCGGAGCATGCGGCCGAGTTGGATACGTACATTGAGAAATTTGCCAGGGGCTGGCGGTTTGACAGAATTTCCCTTGTGGCCTCCGCTATCATGCGCGTGGCCATGTATGAGATCATGTATATGCCCGATATTCCTCACGGTGTTGCCATCAATGAGGCACTGGAGATTGCCAAAAAATACGAATCCCCCGAGGTGGTTCGCTTTATGAATGGCATTCTGGGCAGCTTCCTCCGGGAAGAAGTAAAAGAATAAGGCAGACAGGCAGAGCCAACGCTCTGCCTGTTTTCAAATAGAGACGGAGGAAAAAGTGGATAAACGTATCTATGAAGTTTCAGAAGTCAATTACCTTTTAAAAAATTTAATGGATAGTGTACCGGAGCTCCATCACATTCTGATCCGAGGAGAGCTCTCCAACTATAAGATCTATCCCTCCGGTCACCACTATTTTACGCTGAAGGACGGGGAGAGTTCTTTGCGATGCGTTATGTTCCGCAGCAGCGCCTCCCGTTTGAAATTCCGCCCGGAGAGCGGCATGAAGGTGGTGGCCTCCGGCCAGATTACCGTTTTCCCAAGAGACGGCGCCTATCAGCTCTACTGCACGGGCCTTTCTGCCGATGGCATTGGGGATCTGTATGTGGCCTTTGAACAGATGAAGGAAAAGCTTCTACAGGAGGGGCTTTTCGACCCCAACCATAAAAAGCCGCTGCCACTCTATCCGGAGCGCATCGCCATTGTTACTTCCTCTGCAGGGGCGGCGGTACATGACATGATACGCATTCTGCGCCGGCGGTATCCTATCGCCAAAGTGCTGCTGCTGCCGGTGCGCGTGCAGGGGATTGAGGCACCTCCCGAGATTGCCGGGGCCATCCGCTATGCCAACCGTTTCCGACTGGCGGATGTCATCATCACGGGCCGGGGCGGCGGTTCCCTTGAGGATCTGTGGGCCTTCAACGATGAACGGGTGGCACGGGCTATTTATGAATCGGAGATCCCGGTAATTTCCGCCGTAGGCCATGAGCCGGATGTGACCATCGCGGACTTTGTGGCGGACAGGCGGGCTTCCACGCCCTCCAACGCCGCGGAGATCGCCGTACCGGATCAAAGCGAACTGTTGCGCTATTTGCAGGGGACGCGCCTGCGCCTTTCACAGGCAGAGGATACCCGTATCAAGCGGGAGCGGGAGCGGCTGAAAGCACTGCGGGAAAAGCGGGTCTTACAGGATCCTATGGCTTTCTTGCAGGACAAGCGTATGCTGCTTGATTTCACGCAGCAAAAGCTGGCCGCCTGCGCCAGGGAGCAGCTTTCCACCCGCAGGCATCGCTTTGGCCAGCTGGCTGCCTCGCTGGATGCTCTCAGCCCGTTGAAGGTGCTGGGTCGGGGTTATGCTATGGCGCAGAGGGCGAACGGCGACATTATCAAAAGCAGCGATCAGGTGTCGATCGGTGAGAATATCCGCTTGCAGTTGGGAGATGGACGTCTTTCCTGCACCGTCAGCGAGAAAGAGTAAGGAGTGTAATCATGGCTAAAAAAAGCAGTTTTGAAGATAACATTGCCCGGCTTGAGGAAATTGTGAACAAGCTGGAAAAGGGTGACGCCCAGCTCAGCGATTCTTTGACTCTCTTTGAAGAGGGAACCCGACTGGCTGCCGCCTGCGGCAAGATGCTGGATCAGGCGGAGCAGCAGGTGGTGCAGCTGTCCAAGGGCAGCGACGGCGCCCCGGTGGAGTCTGGATTTTTAAGCGAGGATGAATAATATGAATTTTAAAACACGCTATGCTGCCTATCAGGAGGCGGTGGAAGCTTATCTCAACAGCCTTTTTTCGAAGCAGGAGCCCTACGGCAAGCTGTATGAGGCCATGCGCTACAGCCTTTTGGCCGGCGGCAAGCGGCTGCGGCCGGTGCTGACATTGGAATTTGCTCGATTGGGCGGTTTGGACTGGCATCTGGCGCTGCCTTATGCCTGCGCGCTGGAGTTGGTACATACCTACTCTCTGATCCATGACGATCTGCCTTGTATGGATGACGATGATCTGCGCCGCGGCAAGCCCACCAACCACAAGATCTTCGGTGAAACGCTGGCCGTACTGGCGGGGGACGCGCTGCAGCCGGAGGCCTACCGCCTGATGCTGGAGGCGCCCGGTCTTTCCGATTCATCCAAGGTAGAGGCAGCCCATCTGCTGACCCGGGCCAGCGGTGCTGACGGCATGGTGGGCGGTCAGGTATTGGATACCATCTGCGAGGTCAAGGATGCGGAAGGATTGACGATGCTGAACCGCTTGAAGACCGGCGTCATGATCAGCGCCGCCGCAGAGTTGGGGTGTATTGCCTCCGGTATGCCGGCGGAAAGACGGAAAGAGGCTGTGACCTATGCCGATGAGATCGGTCTTGCTTTCCAGATCCGGGACGATATGCTGGATGTGGTGGGGGACGAGCAGGTGTTTGGAAAGCCCATCGGCTCCGACAAAGAGGAGGGCAAGATCACTTTTGTAGATATAAAGGGGATCTCCGGCTGCGCATCCGAGGTGGCGGCGTGTACTGAGCGTGCCAAGGCCGCCGTGGCGGACTGGCCGGCGCATGACTTCCTGTTCTCCTTGGCGGATATGCTGGTAGAGCGAAATAAATAAGACAAAATGTGAGGCATTCGGCGGGCACCGGATGTCTCGCATTTTGATTTTATTTTGTATATACAGAATATATTGTATATTTCAAA
>JAAXZS010000083.1 GCA_012719745.1 Clostridiales bacterium
ATCGTGTTGATGCTCCGTGATGAGGGCTACGATGTCAAACTGATGTGTGCCTGTCCCTATGAGGGCTTTGAACGCGGTTGGAGCCAAGAATGGCAGAAACAATACCGAGAGATACTGACGGTGGCAGACTTCATGAAATACGTCTGCGAGGGCTACAGCCGAGCCTGTTTCCAGATCCGAAATGAATGGATGGTTAATCACTCTGCCAGAGTTATAGCCGTATTCAACGGAGAAAAAAGCGGAACAAAAAATATGGTAGATTATGCGATGAAGGTCGGTGTACCTGTTGTCCGTATCAAGGGGTGAGCGTATGAGTGTAGAAATCATCTATGAAAAGAAATATCCTCGCATCGATCCGATGGAGGAAATGAAACAGATAGAAATGGAGATGGCGGACGAGCCAGAAGAGCCTACTCCTTCTTTTGAGGAGATAATGCAGAAAATACAGGCAAACACCACTTATGTTCTTATGCCGGAGCGGATCAAGGCCAGTGAGGATTTTATCCAGGCTGCCATAGAGGTTTCTGAACTGTACGAACTGGATACCAAAATTGAGCGTCACTTCGACCATATCAGCGTGAACTATTCTTTTAACTGCTGCGGTGGCCTGCGTGATATAAACCGGGTGTTCGGCATGGCAGACCAGTTCTCGTTCTTTAAGGATATTTATGGCTGGGACATTACAGTCTCCCTTGATTTCTTTACCCACGCCACACTTCGGAACGGAAGGGTTGTGTCTCCGTAAACAGAGCGGTGCACCTTTTAATTATTCCTCTGAACCCAATGCACACCCTCCAGACCTAAAATTAAAAAGTACATAGGTAAAAACGCAAAAAGGCTCTACGGCGACCATTCCTCGGTTACCGTAGAGCCTGCTTTCGTTAAAAGGTATATGAAAACCCTTGTAAATAGGGACTTTTGAAAAAAAGAAACTGGACACCCGCTTCGATACTCATTGTATCAAAACTGGTGTCCAGTTATGGCGGAGAGAAAGGGATTCGAACCCTGTAATAATAATGATAAAAACGTTGGTATAACTTGATTTTTCAAACCATGTTAGCATTTTCATTAGCATTTTTATAAAACTGAGCCATCTTGTTTTCCGCAAGCGTCTTATCTGCTTGCGCCAAATGCGTATATATTCTGTGCATTGTTGTCTGGTCGGCCCATCCTCCGATCTCCATTGCCTCAAGCTCTGACATTCCTACATGATACGCAAGGGATGCAAAGCTGTGGCGCAGACCGTGCCATCCAACCTCCGGAAGTCCGTTCTCACGACACGCCTTGTTTATTTGTGTGTATGTCGCATTGGGGGTGCAGCTTGTAATTTTCAACCCAGCCAGTCTGTATTCCTTTGCAAGCTCGGAAAGCCGTGGAATCATTATCGGTACGATTCGCGCGGAAGAAGTGTTTTTATTTGTGGCCTTGTAAACCATTTTCTTATTATCGTCGGGCACAACCGCGCCTTTTACAATAATTCGGTTGAACTCCGTACTTATATTCTCGTTTATATCAAGGGCGAGTATCTCTGATCTCCTGAGGCTGTGCAGGGCGAGCAGAGCCGGCATTTCACACTTCTCTCCCCTCACGGCATCAAGAAAAGTTAAAATCTGCTCATGGTCAAGCCATGGCCTTTCTGCTGGAACAACCTGCGGAAGATTTACGTGCTCTGGCTGAATCCCGTTTTCGCGCAATACGGAACATATAAAACGGTAGGCGTTTTTCAGCGTTTTTGAACTGCATATCTTCGCTTCTGCATTGCACAGGGATTTCCACCCGGAAGAAGTCATCTTTTTTCCCATTGCTGTCTTGAAGCGCGTCCTCTGTATTATTCTATATCCGTATATTGTAGATGGAGAAAGGATCCCATCACGATTTTTTATATACTGGTCTATAGCGCGAGAAAGGGTCATGGACGCTGACACATCAATCTTTTTTCCATTTCGGCATTCGGCCTTTAACAGCTCCGCCCGCCGTTTACATTCCCGCTCCGTTTGCGCCGTCACAGGCACGCTCTGGCCGTCGATGCGCAGCTGTATGAACCACGAACCTGACGGCAACTTCCGCGCCTTTGGTATTTTCATTGATGGCAACCTCCTTTTGAGCTTGTTGTTGACATGTGTAGAAAACACAGTATAATTGTGAAAAAGGGGTGATTCTCTTTGGAAGATAAAGGAACGCTAAAATTTTCGTTCTGTGGAGATCACGAAGTAGATGCACTATCCGTATCAAAAGCAATTAGTTCTCTCGTCGAGTTATCATCGGCAATTTCCGAAAATGAATATCCAGACGCTGAAATTAGGCTGTCCGTAAAAGCGGTAAGCCCTGGTAGTCTTATATTTGACTTTGTTGCGGCGGCTTCTCCCATCGTACAATCTGTTCTTACTCCCGATAGCATATCATGTGCAGCAGACATTATAGAGATAATGGGAGCTGCATTCAAAGTGAAGCGATTTCTTAAAGGGAAAGCACCTGCAAAAAAAGAAAACGCTGATAGTAAAATAAAGATTACACGCGAAGATGGCAGCACATTAGAACTTCCAGCAAGCAGTAATGTATATTTTATAGACAATAGAATAGATCGGTCTGTAACCAATATAATCAATTCCGCAAGGCTTTCAAATGGCGTGACAGGGATTTCTGTTCAGGCAAATGAAATAATAGAAATCCCACGTGATGAGTTCGATCAGTGCGCCACTGAAATACCAATCAACGAATTGCTTGGAACAGACACGATTGAATCTTTAAGGCAAAACGAAACGATATTTATACGCTCCGCCGATTTCTCTGGTACGTTAAAATGGAGGTTTTCTGGTGCGGAAACTTTTGCAGCAACCGTATCTGACGAGCAATTCGTTGATCGCGTAAAGTCTGGTGAGATTGCTATTCGCGCAAAGATGTATCTTATTGCAGACGTAAAGGTATCTGTGCAAATTGGCCCGGACGGAATGCCTGACGAGTCAAGGCGCACATACGATGTCGTAAAGGTGCATTCTATACATGTACCCGGCGAAGGGCAGATAGAGCTTGGAATTTGAATCTTTAATATAAAATAATGGTTTTCAATAAAACGCATTCTATTGTCCGCCTCGGTGTTACAGCGCCGGGGCGGTCTTTTTTATTTGTTTAGTCTTTGGTAGTTATCGTATGAAAGCTCTTGCAGCATCTTATAAAGCCCTTGAATGTTATATTTTTTGGGAAATTCAAACTTTTTCTTTGCGTATTCAATTCCGTGCGCTTTCATGTACGGTGTGGCGATATAGTAAACTTCCAGTTCGCTATCGTCAAGGCCGAAGCCAGCCGTTTCGGCAGATACGCCAAAAATAGAATCAAGGTAAATAGAGTTGACACGCATCTTCTGCCCGGTAGCGCCCTGCTTATCGAACTCAAGAATACGCTTGTCCGTAATAATCATGGCGTCGCGCACAAGCTTAAATCCAGTCTGGATGGATTCACAATCCATCAAATAAGCTCCATACTCTTTTTGAAGCACTTCAGGAGACACTTCACTCATGTTGCCAAGGATTCCCTGCATGACACTTCCACCGCCAGCGCTGATCTGACTACCGATTTTGTCCATAAATCCCATGATAATTTCCTCCTATATATTTTTCCGCCATCCGGCGGTAGGGGCTGCACCAAGAACGAGTTATTACAAGATTTCACGCCTATGACTATCTATTAGGCCGTCAATATACGATTTCTTCATTGTCGTTCCATACTCACGCTTAATCGCAAAAACGATAATTGACGATCTGATTCCCCGCTGAATATACCTATCAATGCTCGCATCAAGAATATCTTCTTTCCTTTTCAACATACACGCTCCTTAGTATTTTTACCGCACAAAAAGCGGCGCTATTACAAATCTTCGCGGATCAGCGCAATGGCCTGGCCATATAGGTGAAAACTCTCCAGCTGTTCTCCGCGCAGGATCATCTTCGGTACATTCGGGTTATCCGGCCACAGCTCCACGCGATCCGGATAGCGAAAGAACCGCTTGATTGTCCCCTCGTCACCGTTGACGATGCAGACGGCCACTTTTCCGTTTTCAACTTCCTGCTGGATGTGCACAACCACGATGTCTCCGTCTTTCATGTTAGGGTACATGGAATCACCACGGATGTGCATGGCACGGCAATTGCTGGCAGAGTGACCCCGCAGCATGACAGATGGAATCTGCACAAACTCTCCCGTGTCATCCTCAACAGCCAGGCCGTCATACCCGGCCTTTACGCTGGCTATGATAGGTATGCCGGTAATATCTCCGATAGGCTCTCCCAGATCAAGGGAGGGCTTTTCTTTTTCATCTGACAGCCCGGAAAGCCAGTCGAGCGACACGCCATAGTAGCCGGCAATCTGGGGAAGGTAAAGCCTATACCCTTTATTTCTCCCTTTTTCCCACTCCGTCACTGCATTTGATTTAAGACCTATATGGTCGCATAGGTCCTTCTTTGCTCCGTGTTTATTTCCAACACACTCTAAAACTCTTTTCAGTATAATGTCCATTTTAAACCTCGCTATTTGTGCGTTATTAACAAAAATTCGCTTTAAACGAATTTTATGTTGAAAACGCGTTTTCTCTGTGTTATAGTGTCAATTGTAGAAAAGATTTGACGAAAAAGACAATACAAAACCAGACCTTTTGAAAATACTCTTCTCAAAAAGTCAACGCGAAAAATATTGTGATGTCCCAACAAACACACAATACTCTTTTTTCACTTGTATGTCAAATACTTTCCACATATTTTATGTGATTTGGAGGTGTGAAGAAATGATGCTTAGTAGGGTTTCGGTTGAAATGGACGGGATTGAGGAGGTAAAGGAGCTTATCGAAAAAGCACAGGAGCAAATTGATGATCTGAGCCAAATCGTTGAACAAATCAGCGCTTACAGAATCGGAATGCATATAAACGTGAACCAGCCGCCAGCGGCAACTGACGACTGATTCTGGGTGGCTAAATGTCAAATGTGACTGTTATCTTTGCGTTGTCCGGAACGGACTGCATCGTCATGCCGGATTTATCCAGGGCGGCAAACAGTTCAGCTTGTTCGATTTCATCAAATATACTGACTGCCGCTCCGCAGTTCTGGCACTTTGGATGCGTTACAATATCGCGCTTAAATGAATTTATCGTAAACATGCACCCACATTTGCACTTGAATATGTACATCATATTCACCCCCTTTCGACATCATCATACGGCGAAAGGAAAAATTTTACAAGGAGACAAGCATGAACGAACTAATCAAGATTACCTACGAAAGTGACCGACCGCTGGTGTCGGCAAGAGAGCTGCACGAGTTTTTGGAGGTGGAAACCGACTTTCCGCACTGGTTCACCAGAATGTGCGAGTACGGCTTCGCGGATGGAGCCGACTATCAGACATTTTTGTCCGATGGGGCCGGTTTCGGAAAAGCTTCAGTGAAAAAGGACGCCATGATCACCATCGATATGGCAAAAGAGCTGTGCATGATTCAGCGGAACGAAAAGGGCAAGATTGCCCGTCAGTATTTTATCCAGCTCGAACGGGACTGGAACAGCCCTGAGAAGGTCATGGCGCGTGCGCTCGACATTGCGCACAAGACAATCAACAGTCTAAAAGCAGACAATTCCATGCTGACCGTGCAGAACACCATCATGGCACCCAAGGCAGACTATTTCGACCAGCTCGTGGAACGCAACACCCTTACTAACTTTCGCGAGACGGCAAAGCAGCTTGAAGTCCCCCCGAAAAAGTTTGTGCAGTTCCTGCTGGACAAGAAATATGTGTACCGAGACAAGAAGGGAAAGCTGCTTCCGTTCGAGGAAAAAAACAAAGGCCTTTTTGAGGTCAAGGAATGCGTAAACGAAAAGACCGAATGGAGCGGGACGCAGACGTTCATCACGCCGAAAGGCCGTGAAACATTTCGCCTGTTATATGTGTAAGAGAATCAGGGCGTGATTCATACAAGAAAGGAGCGTGACAATTATCTACAAATTATTTTGCGGCAAGGTAGCCGAGCAGAAGAAACTCCGCAAGCTGACCAACGCAGACCTCGCGAAAATGACCGGGTACAAGATCGGCGCAATCAACGCTTTTATGTGCGGTGCCCGGGAGTCGGACCGGATCGCCAAGGCGCTGGCGGCAGTACTTAATATCGAATTGTGAAAGGAGACCCAATGAACACTAAAGAAAACAGAGAACACATTGAAAACGCGCTGGTGAGAACCATCGAAGATGTCAGTAAGCGCGCCACGACCGCCGAAGAGGTGGAAGCTCTTGCAGCGGTCGTTCAGGCGTATGTCAGTTTGCGGGGATGTTAAGTTTGATCAGCAATCTTTTCGAGCCTTGCAGAAAGCGTCTCGATAAAATCAGCAATATCATCCGCCGTCCCCTTATGAGGAGCAATGCGCAGTTCTGTTGATGAAATGGCAATTTTCGCGATTTCAACAGAAATGTTTATAGCACGAGTTTTATTCATTATTTTCACCACCTTTCGCCAACATAGTACCACTTTCTAGGCGAAAGAACAACAAACAAAGGAGGGCACCATGCCACGCACAAAACTATCCGCGCAATCCGACGCCCAGCGCGATATGACCAGGCTGCTACGCCACGGATGCCAAGATGTGAAGGGCAGCATCAAGCAATCCGCATCGGCATTTGGCATGTCAAATATCACGCTGGGGCGGAGAATTAAAGACCCGGGCACATTTACACTGGCCGAGCTGAAAACGGCCAGGCGGGTCTTGCAGCTATCCAAGGACGAGCTGGTGGAGTGCATCAGCCGAATGCTTTAAGGAGGTACCACATGACATTACAACTGGCACTGACGTACATCGGCGCTGCCTGGCTGGCCATTCAGATGGTTCGGCTGGCGGAAAAACTTGGTGCGTGAAAAAATTTAAGGAGGAATAAAAAATGGAGACATACAAAGGCACCGACAAAGACATGAAGTGTCACGGCGGGTATCAATACACGCTGGGCAAAAAAAACACTGACGATGGGGCCATCAGATGCGGGAGCAAAGGCTTTCACAGCTGCGAGGCACCGATGGACGTTCTTCGGTATTTCCCACTGCGAGACGGTAACCGTTATTTTGAATCCAATGCTGATGGTTCAATTGACTGCGAAGATGCTGATGACAGTAAAATTGCATCGTCCGAACTGACGATTAAAGCGGAAATCGGACTTCCCGGTATCATCAAGGCGCACATGGAGTACACCCGTAAAAAGGCGGCAGCTGGTACATCCGGCGGCTACCGCAGCAATCTCGCAGGCGGAGACAACAGCAATCTCGCAGGCGGAGACCGCAGCTTAATCATAGGTAGAAATGGATGCAATGCAAAAGGCGGTAAAAACGCTGTTATTGTACTTACCGAGTGGGGACATGCTGACAATCAGTACAAGCCGACGTGCGTAAAAGCGGTCATTGTGGACGGTGAAACTATTAAGGCTGATACATGGTACAAATTGGTTGACGGAGAAATTGTGGAGGCGTAAAAAATGCCCACCCGGACGGCCAAATCCGGATGGGCGGTGCGAGATGGGGCTATTGATGTGCCTCCATTGTCGCACAAAAAAATCAAATGTCAAAATGTCAATAGGAGGGAATATGGACACCAACACAATGATGGAGTTTATCGAAAAACGAATTAAATCACTTCCGAACGATATGCTCTTTAGCCTTTATATCTTCCTGCTTCACGCGGATAGGAGGAGTCTATGACTTTCTACCACACCATCTGCGGCCGCACGGTGCGGAAAAGCACGAACGCCGACACCACTGGGAACCGGGACACCGCCGAATGTACCGGATGCCCGTTCCTGCTTCCGTACGGCCCGTTCCAGTGGGACGACAAGACAAATACATATCATCGGGAAATCCAAGGCCACGAATGCCGGATGCCGAAGTGCGACATCGACTACGCATCTCGCTTCTCTGGCAGCATCGAAAACCGGCTTACCTGCGCGGTGCATAGTCTTGATTTTGACTTTTTGACCCGCGTCAGCGACTGGATCGCGGCCACCTATCCGGGCAAAGAGATCCAGGGGCACTTCGATGCCGATACCATCCGCGGCGTCGAGTACGTTAGCGCCGGCCGGTACCGCATGACCGTCAACTGCGCGCAGAACAAGGCTGGCGAGGCCGCCAAAGCTGCGCTATTCCACCAGTTTTTCAATGATGACGGCAGCCGCAAGGATATGACGCCGGAGGAGGAAAAGGAAAAGGTGCTGGATCTGATCCGCCGAAGCATAGGAGATACAGACCAGAAAGAAGGCACCAACCACAGTAACAATGCCGAATACACGCCGGACGAGGAATACATTGGATCGACCGGTGATCGGTATCGCATCCACCACAACGAGAGAGCCAAGTTGTACCGTACCGAGGTAAAAAAGAATGGATCGTTGTTTTGGGTACCAAATAACAGCAGCTTTTATACCGAACTGGAAGATGCTTGCAGGGAATTTGATGCAGTCTGCTGTGTGTACGATCTGAAAAAATACAGCAGTCCTTGCGATATCTGCCGCTGCCCAGACTGCGACGATGATGATTGCTGTCAGGCGAAGTGCGACAAAGCAGACGCTGGGCTTGGCTGCATGGGCTCGGACGATGATTGCCCGCGGCTCAACGTGAATGACGACGATCAGGCCATTGCTGAAACACCTGCAGCACCTGTATGTTCGGATCTCCCGGAATTTGATTATTCCGGCCTGACTGATCAGACCGTGGCCACATTGCACAGCGCCGAAAACATGATCCGTACCGCCCGCCGGGATTACGTGATCAAGGTGGCGGATGCCGTTGGCATGGCGCACGACGAATTGAGCTCGTCCGAAAATCGGACTAGCTCACATTCGAACCAATACACGGAGGACACTTTTATTGCATGGTGTCGCAGCGTCGGAATCAGCAAAAGCACGGCTTATCAACTCTTGCAGGTCAGCAACTTGCTGGACAAGTCCACGCCGAACGAGCAAAAAGTTTTAGAACAGGCTCCGGCTTCGCTGCTGTATGCGGCCGCCAAGCCCAGCGCACCGGCTGAACTGGTGGAGGGCGTCAAGTCCGGCGACATTACCACCAATAAGCAGTATCAGGACGCCTTGCTTCGAATAGAAACGCTCGAAAATCAAAACAAAAGCCTGCTGAATAGCTACGAATCAGAAAGGGGCAAAGCCAGCGCCGCTGAGCGCAAGCAGCAGGAAACGGACAAGCAGTTGGAGGCGAACAGGGGGCTGCTGGTCAACATCAAGCGCAGCAACGATGACCTGCGGGCGAAAATGCAGGAGCTTGAGAACCGGCCAATTGAAGTGGCTACGGAAGTTGACTACGCCGAAGTGGAGCGACTGGCCAAGGAAAAAGCCGATGCTGCCACAGCCGAGCTCCGTGCGGCGCTGGAAGAGGCAAAGAAGAAAACTGGCATCACGCAAAAGTTTGATCTCATTGCCACCGGCAACGCACGAGACGGCGCCTTGACGTGCGCAAGCGTCATCAGGAGTACATGGAAAACGTTCAAGCCCATGCTGCTGCTGGTGACGGACGACATTGACAAAAAATACGCGGTGGAGGATTTCCTCGCCGCCATCAATGAAGTGAAGGAGGACGCAGAAAAATGCCTGTGAAAATTACAGAGTTTCAGGCGGAGAACGTCAAGCGTGTCAAGGCGGTGCAGATCGCACCGGCCGCAAACGGGCTGACAATCCTCGGTGGAGGAAACAATCAGGGAAAGACATCTGTGCTTGACGCAATCGCGTGGGCGCTGGGCGGTGACAAATACCGCCCCACCGGTGCTAAGCGCGACGAATCCAACACGGACCCGCATATGCGGGTAGAGCTTTCCAACGGCATCGTGGTGGAACGTCGCGGGAAAAATGCGGCGCTGACTGTGACGGACACCACCGGGAAACGTGCCGGCCAAAACCTGCTGAATACGTTCGTGGAGCAGTTGGCCATTGACCTTCCGCGCTTCATGAACGCCAGCGACCGTGAAAAAGCTGATACGTTGCTGAAGATTATCGGCGTCGGAGACCAGTTGGCTGTCATTGACAGGGACATCAAGGCGGCCTACGACAAGCGCACCGCCATCGGCCAGATCGCCGAGCAGAAAAAGCACTACGCCGATGAGATGATCGCCTATCCGGAGGCACCAAATGAGCTCGTCAGCGCATCAGAACTAATCCGGCAGCAGCAGGACATCCTCGCCTGCAACGGCGAAAATCAGCGCAAACGGGACAACGCCTTCCGCCTGCAGGCGCAGAGAAACGCTTTGGCTGAAAAGGTGAATCTCTTGAGAGAAGAACTTGATAGACTGACGGCGCAACTCATTCAGGCTGACGGCGATATGGAAACCGCATTCAAAACGGCAGAAACTCTGCAGGATGAATCGACCGCCGAGCTTGAGGCGTCTCTCCAGAACATCGAGGATATCAATCGAAAGGTGCGCGCCAACGCCGACAAGGATCGCGCCGAGGCAGAGGCCACCGAATATTCTAATCAGTATAATTCGCTGACCGGTGACATCGAGCAGATGCGAAAATCCCGCACGGCGCTTCTGGATGGTGCAGACCTTCCGCTCCCGGGACTGGGGGTGGAAAATGGCGCACTTACTTATGACGGCCATGTGTGGGGCGATATGTCCGGATCGGAGCAGCTTCGCGTGGCAACGGCCATTGTTAGAAAACTCAATCCAGACTGCGGATTTGTTCTGCTGGACAAGCTGGAACAGATGGACATAGCCACGCTGCAGGAGTTTGGTGCATGGCTTGAATCCGAGGGACTGCAGGCTATCGCCACCAGAGTATCCACGGGAGGCGAGTGCCAGATTGTCATAGAAGACGGGCGCGTGGCCGGTCAGAGTACCGGAGATGATCCCGCACCGGTCGGAGATTTTATGAAGGGGGCATTTTAATGGGTAGTTACGCAGTTACTTCCGGCATTGTGGAGTCAGCGGTCAAGGTTGTCATTTATGGCCCGGAGGGAATTGGGAAAAGTACATTTGCGTCTAAATTCCCGGTACCGGTATTTATCGACGCGGAAGGCGGTACTAAGAGACTTGACGTCATGCGCCTGCCGCAGCCCACCAGCTGGGCAATGCTGATGGACGAAGTAGATAGCGTCCGTCAGCGGAAAACACTGTGCGGAACACTTGTGATAGACACAGCAGATTGGGCGGAAAGGCTGTGCATCCAGTCTGTTTGCGACAAGGCAAAAGTACATGGCATTGAAGATTTTGGCTACGGAAAGGGATACACCTACGCCAAGGAAGAATTCGGCCGTCTGCTTGATCTGCTGCAAGACGTCGTAAATATGGAAATCAATGTGGTGGTTCTGGCACATGCGCAGATTACCAAGTTTGAACAGCCTGACGAGATGGGGCAGTATGATCGCTGGACAATGAAAACCAGTAAGCAGGTGGCGCCGTTGCTCCGCGAATGGTGCGATATGCTGCTTTTCGCCAACTACAAAACCATCGTCGTAAAGGATGGAGACGGAAAGGCGGCCAAAGGAAAGGCGCAGGGAGGACGCCGCGTGATGTACACCACCCATCACCCGTGCTGGGATGCCAAAAACCGCTTTGGACTTCCGGATGAAATGCCATTTGAATATGACGGTATCTCTCAGTGCATTACCGCCGGGATTGCGGTTCCCGCCTATTCTGCACAGACACCCAAAACGGCCCCTACAACTATCACCGTACCTTGTCAGCCGGTCATTCAGGAAAAGGAGGAGAAAACGCCCGATGCAACCGCAGCAAGCGAGGAACTGAACGAGGAACTGAAGGATTTGAAATATCCGGACGATCTCAGGCAACTGATGGTGGCCAGCAATGTCAGTGACGAGCAGCTTCGGACTGCCGTGTTCCAGAGAGGATGTTATCCCTTCGATATGGCCGTCAGCAACTATGACGATGAATTTACAAAGCGTATGGTAGCTGTCTGGGGCAAGTGGCTGGAGTTTATTAAAGAAAATGACAAAATCCCGTTCTGATAATTAAGGAGGAAAGAAAATGCAAGAATTTGTTGATATTACAAACCGCGAAGGTGAACTGAGCTGGGATGACGTCATCCAGAAAGACAGCGCCGGATTTGCCCTGCTTCCGGCCGGAACCTACAAATTCACCGTTACCAAGATGGAGCGGGCCAGACACGCCGGCAGCGCCAAGCTGCCCCCTTGCAATAAGGCAGAACTGACGCTGACTATTGATGGCGGAGAACACGGCGCCGTATCAATCACGCACAATCTGTTTCTGCATACCAAATGCGAGGGCCTGCTGTGCGCGTTCTTCGAGAGCATTGGCCAGCGCAAGCATGGCGACCCGCTGGTTCCCAAGTGGAACGCGATCGTAGGATCGTCTGGAATGTGCGAGCTGGAAGTCCACAGGTACACAAAAAAAGATGGTACAGACGGCGAAAGCAACCAGGTGAAGAACTTCCTGCCGCCCGAAGAACCCACGCTGGCTGAGCAGCAGAAGATGGGCGGACAGGGGGCGTTCTGATGGCGGGGCTGCAAATGCGGCCTTATCAGACAGAAGCAAAAGAAGCAATCAATGCCGAGTGGGCAGCCGGCCACAAACGGACGCTGGCCGTCATGCCCACCGGCACCGGAAAGACCATTGTTTTTGCCGGAGTGGCGGAGGATCAGGTGCGAGCTGGTAATCGTGTCCTGATCCTCGCCCATAGGGGGGAGCTTCTCGAGCAGGCATCTGATAAAATCCGCAAGACAACTGGGCTTTGCTCGGCCGTTGAGAAAGCGGATCAGAGTTGCCTTGACAGCTGGTATCGCATTACTGTCGGAAGTGTGCAGAGCCTGCAACGCGATAAAAGGCTTAATCAATTCGCACCTGATTACTTTGGCAGCATTATCATTGACGAGGCGCACCACGCCATCACAGATGGATACCGGCGTGTAATCGACCACTTCCCTGATGCAAACGTTCTCGGCGTAACAGCGACGCCTGACCGCGGAGATATGCGCAATCTGGGAGAAGTATTCGACAGTCTTGCCTATGAGTACAAGCTGACGCAGGCAATCAAAGACGGATTCCTTTGTAAAATCATGGCGCAGACAATTCCCTTAAAACTGGATATATCGCAGGTCGCTATGTCGGGCGGAGATTTTGCGGTGCAGGGTATCGGAACAGCGCTTGACCCGTACCTGGACCAGATCGCCGAGCAAATGGAAAAGGTATGTGCCGGCCGCAAAACAGTTGTATTTCTTCCGCTCATCAAGACAAGCCAAAAGTTCCGCGATATTCTCAATGCACATGGATTCCGCGCCGCCGAGGTAAACGGAGAGAGCGACGATCGCCGCGAGATTCTACGGGACTTCGACGCCGGTAAATACAATGTCCTGTGTAATTCCATGCTTCTCACGGAGGGATGGGACTGCCCCAGCGTTGATTGTATCGTTGTATTGCGCCCCACAAAGGTACGGGCCCTATATAGTCAGATGGTTGGACGCGGGACACGGCTGTGCCCGGAAACGGGCAAAAAGGATCTCTTGATTTTGGACTTTCTGTGGCTGACGGAGCGTCACGAGCTGTGCCGGCCGGCAGATCTAATCTGTGAAGATCATGCCGTATCCCAGAAAATGACAGATAATCTCGCTGCGGCCGGATGCCCTGAGGACATTGAACAGGCCGTTCAATCCGCCAGTGAGGATGTGGTTTTGCAGAGAGAGGAAGCGCTCGCCAAACAGCTCTCCGAAATGCGTAAACGCAAGGCAAAGCTGGTTGATCCGCTGCAGTACGAAATGAGCATTCAGGCGGAGGACCTGACCGGTTATGTCCCGTCATTTGGCTGGGAGTGTGAACCGGCCACGCCGAAACAGCAGGAGACGCTCGAAAAGCTCGGAATTCTGCCGGATTCCGTAGACAACGCCGGAAAGGCCAAAATGCTGCTTGATCGACTGGACAAGCGCCGTCAGGAGGGGCTTACTACACCAAAACAAATCCGATTTCTTGAGGGCCGAGGGTTTCAACATGTCGGCACGTGGCCGTTTGAAGCGGCAACTAAAATGATCACCCGTATATCTGCCAGTGGATGGCATATCCCGAACGGAATAGTTCCATCCGAATATAAGCCTTAAAGGAGCACCGCATGGAAAATATCAACGATCTGAAAGACGCGCTTGAATGCCTGTCGGCGGCGGCATTATCATACGGAGACTGGCTGGCCGTCGGCATGGGCATGAAGGAGGCCGGGATGTCATGCTCCGACTGGGAAGATTGGTCATCCCGGGATCCGTCCAGATATAAGACGGGAGAGTGCCGCCGGAAGTGGGAGGGGTTCCACGGGTCTGAAACGCCGATCACGGAAAACTCTATCTTTAAGCTCGCGCTCGACAATGGTTGGCGTGGATCGGATGGACACGAGCTCGGGTGGGGCGACGAGATCGGAACATATGACCGGGTTGTCGTAGATCGCCATTACATCGAGGGAAAGCCCATTGAGCTACCGACAGACTGGAACCCCTGCAAGCAGCTTTCCGACTATCTGACCGCATTATTTGAACCTACGGAGATTGTTGGGTATGTGACGCAGAGTTGGAAGAAGGAAGATCGATATATACCCAAGAACGGCGGCTGCTTCGACCGTACGGCCGGCGCTCTGATTGAGGAACTGGCAGCTTGTGGCGGAGACATCGGAAAAGTGATAGGAGACAGCGACCCGGAGGCCGGCGCGTGGATCCGATTCAATCCACTGGATGGCAAAGGCTGCAAGAACGATAATGTGACCGAATTCCGCTATGCGCTGATTGAATCTGACGCGCTGGAAATTGAGGAGCAGAATGATATCATCCATAAACTGGAGCTCCCCTGCGCGGCGCTGGTGTACAGCGGGAAGAAAAGCCTGCATGCCATCGTTCGTGTTGACGCACCGGATTATGCAGAGTACAGGAAGCGTGTCGCCTACTTATACTCGGTCTGCCAGAAAAACGGGCTCGTCCTGGACCAGGCGTGCCGCAACCCCAGCAGACTATCCCGTATGCCTGGCGTCATGCGCAATGGGCAGAAGCAGGCACTTTTGGAAACCAACATCGGGCGCAGCAACTGGGAAGAGTGGCGTGATTTCGTCGAATCCGTCACGGACGACTTGCCTGATACCGAAGATCTTGGCAGTGTGTGGGATGACCTTCCGGAGTTGTCAGCTCCTTTGATCGACGGTGTACTTCGTCAAGGACACAAGATGCTGCTGGCGGGCCCCAGCAAGGCCGGCAAAAGCTTTGCTCTAATCGAATTGTGCATCAGCATCGCCGAAGGACACCAATGGCTCGGGCGGTTCGACTGTGCGCAGGGGAAAATCTTATACATCAACTTGGAGCTCGACCGCGCCAGCTACCTGCACCGTTTCCGTGATGTGTACCAGGCGCTGAATGTTCAGCCTGCACATCTGCACAACATCGACATATGGAACCTTCGTGGAGCCTCCTGCCCAATGGACAAGCTGGCGCCCAAGCTGATCCGCAGAGCATCAAAAAAAGGATACATCGCCGTCATCATTGACCCCATTTATAAGGTCATAACCGGCGACGAGAATAGCGCCGATCAGATGGCCAAGTTCTGCAACCAATTTGACCTCGTGTGCCGAGAACTTGGTTGCGCCGTGATCTATTGCCACCATCACAGCAAGGGCGCACAGGGCGGAAAACGCAGCATGGACAGGGCGTCAGGTTCCGGTGTATTTGCACGCGACCCGGATGCCATGCTGGACATGACGGAGCTGGAGACTACGGAGGCGGTTGTCAAGGCGCTACAAGATCGTCTCACCTGCGCAGCCTGCAAAGCAGCACTGGACGGTCATGGCCACACAGATTCTTATAGTCAGGATGACCTGTGCAGCGCTTTTCAGATGGGAAATCACTGCAAGGATCTACTGGCTCCAAAAGATGTGCAGGCGCTGGATGAGCGTATCGCGGCCGAGAAACAGCACGCAGCCAATATGACAGCGTGGCGCATCGAGGGAACACTCCGCGAGTTTCCACGCTTCGATCCTGTCAATTTGTGGTTTGATTACCCGATCCACCGCGTGGAGGATGTGTTGCTGGATGACATCGAACCGGACGTGCTGGACCCGAGGCAAACAGGTCGAAAAGGTGCGCAGAAAAGATGGGACAAAAGTAGCAAAAAAGACCGCGAAAAGGAAGCAACCGAAAAACTTGAAACGGCGTTTAATTGCTGCAAGGATGGCGGCGAAGTAACAGTGTATGCAATGGCGGAGTATATGCAATTAAAATCCGAAACCGTAAAAAGACGGCTGCGGCAGGACGGCAGATACTGGGTTGATGGAGAAAAAGTGGGCCTAAAATAATAAACCGTTTGTTTCTTAAAACGAAATATTTCTGCAAAATAGGCCTATATTTACATTTTGTATTTTTGCAGAATCCTGCAAAATAGGCCTATCGACCCTATAATCCGGCGTGCAAAATAGCCTTATTATATAATAATAACTTTTTTTGGGCGCGTTTGTGTGGGTGTCCTTACGGAATGGGGGGCTGAGTCGCCCCCATTCCCGCAAGGCATCCTCCCCACACACTGTGCCAAAACTTGAAGGAGATTTTGAAGATGGCGAAATACAAACGAATCAAGATTTTGGATGTAGTACGGTTCATGCCACCTAAACGGCATTCTATCCCTGGACAGGATTTTAACATCATGAGCAGCGAGGTTATGCGCTGGATGCTTAGAAGCCCTATCGTCTGGAATTACATATGGAACAATATCAAGCAGTCCGGTGCAATCGTCTACGACCAGGATTCGGGGACATGGAGAGGAATCGATTATGAGCAAAACGATGATTGAATTTTTTCTGCCAATTGTTCCGCCGACCGTTACCCATCAGGCAAAGGAACTTTGCGCATACATGAAAGACGGAAAGCCGCACGCTGTTCTGCATGACAGCGCCGAGCTGAAAGACGCCAGGGCGAAGCTGCACGCTCACCTCGCACCGTATCGTCCAGCGGAGCCGATGACCGGCGCTGTCCGGTTGGTGGTAAAGTGGTGCTTTCCGCAGGGAGACCACCGGGACGGAGAATACCGGATCACAAAGCCGGACACAGACAATCTTGAGAAGATGCTCAAGGACGTTATGACCGATCTGCATTTTTGGAAAGACGATGCGCAGGTAGCCAGTGAAATATGCGAAAAGTTCTGGGCGGAGCGTCCGGGCATTTACATCCGGATCGAAAGTATATGAAAATCGCAAGCGTTTGCGAATTTGAGAAAGGAGATCCACATGAATGATACGGTAGAAGCCAGAGCGGTAAAGATCGCGGCCAAAATTATGGTGGCTGCCGGCATTTGCCGGTATGACTGCACAGACAAGTGTCGGCACATGGGATTTGTCGACGAAATCACGTGCGACCGGTGCATACGGAACTGGCTGCTGACTAAGGCAAAGAAGGAGCTGAAACAGGAGGCCGCCCATGAGTGAGAAGCTAAAGCTCTGTCCTTTCTGCGGGGGAGAAGCGACAGTATGCTGCTCGGACTGGGACAGTGAGAATTATTCCCCGCTGCCCAATACGCGATATGAGGTGGAATGCAATGAATGCCTTGCGGGCAGCGACAAATATAAAACGAGAGAGCTGGCAATCGAAGCTTGGAACCGCCGAGCCGAGCGGACAGGGCGGTGGATCGGCGTCGCCGATAGGCTGCCGGAGCCGGGAACGAACATTCTTGTGGCGAATGCAAAAACAGGAAGCCAGTATGTATCACATCGTGACTTAATATGGTTTAACCCAGAGCGAAAAGCGTATGTTCCAACTTCCTATTTTAAGGAGTTCGAGTTCACCCACTGGATGCCGCTGCCGGAGCCGCCGGAGGTGGTACTGCCGTGAAGCAACGCAAAAACCGCTGCGAAGGATGCCGATACTGGTGCAGGCTGGGAAATTCGGGATATCTGTACGTCTGCCATTATTGCTACGACACCGGGCAATCTCGAAAATGCAAAGTCGATAAATGCGATAAGCGGAGGGAGAAATGATGGATTGGAAACGAGAAGCGGTGGATAAGCTGCGGTGCTACGAAGCTAAGCGCACCAGCCTGTCTACCATGGAAGAAGAGTTGCGGCGTCTGGATGATGCTATGACCGGAATACGCAGTGCCACATCAGATAGCACGCCCGTGTCTGGCGGTAGCAGCACACGGGAGGATGCCATGATAAACAACATTGCCAACCGTGAGGAGCTGCGCAGGGCACGCCGTGACGCCGTACGGTGGGTACGGATGGTTGATGCGGCGCTGGCAGTGCTGGATGATGAGGAACGCCTGGTGCTGGATCGATTCTACATACACCGGCAGAAGGGGAACGTGGATAGGCTATGCGAGGATATGCACGTTGAAAAGGCACAGGTGTACCGGCGGAAAGACAACGCAGTCAGGCATTTTACTATTGCGCTGTATGGAAATATTGAGACATGAAAAGATGATAAAAAAAGGAGACGATTTTTCAAAATCCGCATGATACAATGATACCGTGGATTCATAGAGATTCCTCCTTTGATAAGCCGCTAAAGTCCTGCGGCTCCCTTCGGGGCGACTGGCAAGGCGACCGTCCAACATAGGCGGCCGCCTTTTCCTATGATTATTTTTGGTTGCCTTCGGGCGGGTATTGAACATCGCAGAGCGTAAGCAGGCAGGGGCGGGAGCCGGGGCGATGATGATTTTAACAGCAAGAGAGGTGGTGACATGCCAGGTGAAGAAAACCTTATTCCATTCAGTGAGCGAAGCAAGGAAGAAGCGAGAGAGTATGGTGCAGCAGGCGGAAGGGCATCCGGCGTGGCGCGTCGCCGCAAACGCTGCCTGAAAGAGGCGGCGGATTTGTACCTGTCTTTGCCGGTTTCTGATCGTCGTAGGTGGAATAAAATATCGCGGCGCTATGTTGATCCGGAGGACATCGATAACCAGATGGCCATGATTATCGGCCTGGCAGAGGCAGCCACACAGGGCGATGCCAAGGCGGCGAAGGTGCTGATTGACTTGATCGGTGAGGATGCAGGCGCGGAAGATGCGGGGGTGCAGATCGTTGACGACGTATAAGCTGTCGGATATTGTGTCCCCTGCGTTCTCTGGTCCGCACAGGGCCATCAAAAACGGCGCCATCAACGACCTGGTGGAGAAGGGCGGCCGCGGCGGCACAAAGTCCAGCTTTATTTCCGTGGAGATTATCCTGCTCCTGCTGAAGCACCCGGACTGCCATGCGGTGGTTATGCGTATGCATTTGCTGTGCTAAGGCAGCTTTGATATGCTCACCCCTGAACAGATCGAAGCGCTTCGTGACGCTGCCGGAAAGGTTGCAGATCCAATTACCGAGTATCTGATCCGGGACATTGCAGAGCGTATTACCGAGGCCGGGCAGCTCACCAGTACAGCGGCCTACGAGGTGTGGCGTGCGCAGCAGCTTGGCATGAGCCAGAGAGAGATCAAAAAGCAGCTAAAGAAGCGGATCAGAATATCCAACCGCGAGTTGCGTCGGCTGCTGACGCAGTCCGCAGAGGCTGGCTATAACTTCGACATCAAGAACCTGCCGCAGGTGCAGGCCGTCCCGTTTGCGCAGAACGCCACCATGCAGCAGATCGTGTCTGCCGCAGTGGCTCTGGCACAGGATGATTTTACAAACGTCACCCAGACGCTGGGGATGGTTGACCCATACGGAAAGGCCATGCCACTGCAAGACGTCTATCGTTCCTGCTGCGACTTTGAATTAAAGCAGGTGTCCACCGGCGCCGCCGACTACAACACCTCTATTCGGCAGGCTACAAAGAACCTTGCGCGGGAGGGATTACAAACCATCGACTATGAATCCGGTGTATCAACAAAGCTGGACGCCGCCGTGCGACGCAGCGTCATGGGTGGGCTTGGCCTGATGCAAGAGCAGATCACACAGGCCAATCACGACGCTATGGGGTGTGACGGCTGGGAGATCAGCGCCCACGCCAACAGCGCCCCGGATCATGAGCCAATACAGGGCCTGCAATACTCCGATGCGGAATATACGGCGCTCAACAACAGCCTTGTTCGTCGAATCGGAACGCTGAACTGCGGACATGCCGCTTTCCCCATCATCGTGGGCGTGAGCTCTCCGCAGTACACAGCGGAGGAGCTTCATAAATTCCGGGAGGATAACGCCGCCGGCATCGACTACCAAGGAAAGCATTACACCGGATATGAGGCCACGCAGATGCAGCGCCGCGTGGAGCGCACCATCCGCTCCCAGCGCCGCCAGATACTGGTGGACGAAGCCACGGGCAGCAAGAACCTGCAAAACGATCAGATACGCCTTGTTCGGCTCAATGACGAGTACGCGCGGTTCTCCAAGGCCGCTGGACTACGAACGCAGACGGAGCGGTTGGAGGTCGCCGGGTTCGGGCCGGGGCAGGAAAAGCGGGCGGCGGCAGCGGAAAAACAGCAAGCCGCTGTTGCAGTGCAAGAGGAAACGCTGTATAATCAGAAGCGGGAAGAAGTCCGAAAGCTGATCCGGTCGGACGCAATACCTAAGAAACTGAATGTCGGTGCTCAGAATAAGCATATCCGAGGCAGCAAAGGATACATTCAGGGGCGCAGCTATATTTACGGTGACCTGAAAGCAGCGCAAGAGCTCGTGGATAAGTACCACGGAACTGGGGATATTCGGTTCAACGATAGCGGAGAATGGATCAAAAAAGAGTTCTTTACACTGGATGAGGATATTGGGGTAGATGTAAATCCAGAAACGGGCATCGAAACACCAACTAACCGGTTTTCAATCAGATATGGTAAAAATGGCACACACGCGGTGCCGGCGAAAAGGAGTGAAGCTAAGTGAAGTTATGGGAATTTGAAGGAAAGAACGTAAGAATAACGCTCGACAATGGGCACGTCTATGAGGGCAAGGCTCACGAATATACTTCTCCACTCGACAATGAACCGGAAATTGCTTCGATCTGTATCGGGCACACAGAATTCCTTGAAACTGAGATCCAAAACATTGAGCTGATTTAACCACCTTCCATCACGGCGGGTGGTTTAATCATAAGCAAGAGGGGGTACACAAATGGGAACATTAGAAATCGCATACAAGATACTGCACAGCCTCGAAACAGGCAGGAAAGCAGATTACATGGGCGTTCTGATTAGTCCAGATAAGCTGAAAGTTTCCGAAGATGACTGGCTGGATGTGATGCGCTCTCTGATTGACGAGGGATATATTGCCGGTGTACGTGTTTACACAGATATCATCGGTGATACACACGTTGACATTAAGTCGGCACGCATTACCCTAAAAGGTGCTGAATACCTACATGAAAATAGCGCCATGCAAAAAATTGCGCGTGTTGCGACAAATGTTATTACAATCATCAAATCATAAATTATAAAACCGTATTGATTCAGGACGACCGAAGGGCCGTCCTTTTTCATACCATTTTTGCCCGGCATGGCGTAAAACGTGCGGCCGCAGGGGATGCAACCCCCGTCAGCAAAGCATAGCGGAGAAAGGAACCACCATGAAACGTGAATTTTTGCAGAATCTTAAGATCGGCGACGCCCCGCTCTCCAAGGAGGTCATTGACGCCATCATGGAGGAAAACGGCCGGGACATCGAGGCGACCAAAAAGCCCTTCGCGGACTATGACGACATCAAGAAGCAGCTCGGCGAGGCAAACACGACCATTGAAGGCTTCAAGGCGCTTGACGTTGACGGCATTAAGAAAGCCGCCGACGACTGGAAGAAAAAGGCCGAGGATGCCGAAAAAGACCGAGACGCAAAGATCGCCGATATGCAGTTTGACGGCCTGTTGACCGGCGCTGTATCTGCGGCAAAGGGCAAGAACGCCAAGGCCATCCGTGCCCTGCTGGACGTGGATGTACTCAAGGGCAGCAAGAACCAGTCCGAGGACATCAAGACCGCACTGGAAGCCCTGAAAAAGGACAGCGGCTATCTGTTTGAAACCACCGAAACGCCGCCCCCGTATGCGGCTGGAACGGGTAAAACGCCCCCCGCAAAACAGTACACAGCTGACGAAATCGGGAAAATGTCCATGTCTGAATACCGGGCTTACCGGGAGCAGGCTGGCGGATTCCCCAAGAATTGAAAGGATTGATTGAATTATGCCGAATACTTTTCTTACCCCTGATATTATCGCCCGCGAGGCGCTGATCGTTCTGGAAAACAACATGGTCATGGCAAACCTTGTTCACCGTGATTACTCCAATGAGTTTGCGCAGGTGGGCGACACCATCACGGTCCGCAAGCCCGCCAAGTTTAACGCGAAGAACTTCACCGGCTCCATTATCCGGCAGGACGCGTCCGAGGGCAGCGTTGCGGTCAAGATCGACCGGCACCGTGATGTCTCTTTTGACGTGACCAGCAAGGAAATGACCCTCGAGATCAAGGACTTCTCCGAGCAGCTGCTTTCCCCCGCCATGCGGGCCATTGCCCAGGCTGTGGATGAAGACCTGCTGAATGAAGCCGCCAACATTACCGCGTCCGTTACCGGCACCGCGGATCCTACCAATCTGGCGGACATTGCCAATATGTCCAAGGCCCTTGACATTGCCAAGGTTCCCCTGGATATGCGCCGGTTGGTGCTGAACCCCACGCACAAGTACCGCTATGCTCTGACTGACAATCTGTCCAAGGTTGCCTATGCGGGAACCGGCGAGACTTTGCGCAACGCCGAACTGGGCCGCATTTACACCCTGGACACTTACATGGATCAGAACTGCCCTGACACCCTGGCCGCGACAGCTGGTACGGCTACTGCCTATAAGGTGAGCGGCACTAAGGGCGAAACCAAGGTTGCTCTGTCCAGCGTATCCGCCGCTACCGCCACCGTGAAGAAGGGCGACGCCTTTATTTTGGACGGCTATCGTTATCACTTCACCGCCGACGCCACCGCAACCTCTAGCGCTATCTCCGAGGTTGGAATTGACGCCGAACTTGTGGCTGATTACACCAACGCCGGCATCTACCTGGTCAACAAGCCGCACTCCTTGGCGTTCCACCGCAACGCTATTGCCCTCGTCACTCGCCCCCTCGCCATTCCCATGGGCGCAGCCAATGCGGCCATTATGAGCGACAACGGGCTTGGCGTTCGTGTGGTCTACGGCTACGATCAGGACACCAAGAAAGATACCGTTTCCCTCGACCTCATTTACGGTATCAAGACGCTGGACGCCGACATGGCGTGCAAGCTGGTAGGCTAAGTGAAAGGAGCCGCTTATGGCTGATTACGCATTTTATACCGGCACCTATCTGGGTGGCTCCATCCCGGCAGCTGACTTTCCCCGTCTGGCGAAGCGGGCGGAGGAGCAGCTCGCCCGGTACAAGCGGCTCTACACGGTGGTGGGTGAGGCCGAAGCGGATGATATGGCCATCTGCGCCATGGCAGATGCGATGTACTACTTCGAGACCGCCCAGAACGCACCTCAGAGCGCCAGCATTGGAAGCGTGTCCAGCAGCCGCGGAACGGTAGATATCAGCCCAAAAGCACAGGCGGCGGAGCTGTACCGCTGTGCGGCGCTGTATCTGGACATTTACAGGGGGTGCGGTTGATGTTCTGCGTACAAAACCGCCATCCGGTGGACTACTCCATGTGCAACCAGACTGTGACCGTCTACCACTGGGACGGCAAGACCGCCTATACCCGCACCGTTTACCGAAATGCTTTCCTTGACTTCAAGAAAACGCAGAACGTGGACAAGACCGGCAGCAAGGAGGCGAACTCTTTTCTGCTGGTCATTCCATGCGCTGTACAGGGCGTTTTCGTGGGGGATAAGGTATTGCTCGGAGAAGGGGCGGAATGCGCCACACGGGAAGCGTGGGCGGCTCTGGTGCCGTCCACAACCCCCGGGCTGGTCGTGGCCAAGTACGTTGATCCGAAATACTGGCGCGGCGCCATGTGTCACATGGAGGCGGGCGGATGAGGGTTGAAGTAAAGCTAAATCCGGTGCAGAAGATCATCGCGGCGCACGGTCTGGGCAAAAACGGCGATGTGCAGCGGTACTGGACGGAAATGGTTAACCGGCGCATGACTCGGTATATGCCGTTTCGCACCGGCGCCCTGGCAACAAAGCTGAAATATGTCGCATCGCCCACGGAGATCGTGGTGCTGGCGCCATATGCCAAGTACCAGTATTACGGCGTGGCCATGGTGAACGCAAAGACCGGAAAAGGCCCCATGAATATCCCAGGCGTCGGCCTGCGGTATAAGAAGGGTACCATCCTGAAGCCCACCTCCCGCCCGCTGAACTACGACAGAAGCAAGAACCCTTTGGCCGGTCCTTACTGGGATAGAGCAATGATCGCCGCCGAGGGAAGCGCCATGACCGCTGAAATGCAACGCTACATCAACACAAGGGGGAATGCCAAATGACCGCACTGGGAAAAATTCGGCAGTGGATCGCCACATACCCCGGGTATGCCGAGCTGAAAGACTTCTGGGCCGACTACACGGAGGCGGCGCCGTCCAACGGTGGCGTGTTCCCCGGCGGACTGTCGGAGATCAACCGCACGACCGACATCATCGGGAGAGTGCGTGTCACGAATCAGTACAATTTCTCTTTGTACTTTATCTTTGCAAAAGCGCCCGGGGACGACGCCGGGGCTGCCCAGAACGCCGAATGGCTGATGAACTTGCAGGAGTGGGTACAGGAACAGTCCGCCACCGGGCAAGCCCCTGTGTTCGGTGATATCCCCGAGGAAGAAAAGATAATGGCGCAAAACGGAACCCTCTATGGCACGGACGAAGAGGGAACGGCCATGTATTCGGTGCAGCTGTCCGTGCAATTTAAAAAGAAATATGAAAGGAGCAACTAATGCCTGATTTGACTTTTAACACGACCGCCGGAAAGAACATCGACAGAGACCTTCTGGCGCTGTATCTGAACACCGGTACCAGTGAGGCCCCTGTATGGAGCATTCTCGGAAAAGGTGTAGAGGACAGCTCTATCGAAATGGACTGGGGTACGGAGACTAAAACGGATATTCTCGGCAGGGTCAATACGACGCAGAAAAAGCCCGTAAAAACGCAGTCCTTCGATCCGTGCGAGTTGGACTCCGGAGATGCCGCACTGGTAAAGCTGTGGAATCTCGCGGTCAAGGACGAGGATGCGGCAGGGTTGTGTGCGCTGGATATGCTGGTGGTACACCTCTACGTTGACTCCGGGACTTCCGGGTCTAAATTCGCGGTGCGCCAGTCCGCATGTGCGATCAGTCCGAAGAGCCTCGGCGGTGCCGGTGGCGGTTTCCTCGGAATGCCCATCGATGTCACATATGGAGGTACGCGCACGATCGGATCCGCAGCGGTAAGCGATGCCGGAGTGGTAACATTCACGGCTGACGACGCAGCGTAACAAACAGGGGACGGGTGAAATATCCCGTCCCCTATCTTTTAGGAGGTATGTATGGAGACTTTTAATTTCGAAAGCGGTGTCAAAGAGTTTGAAGTAAACGGATCAACCGTTTTGAAGTTCAATCCAACGGACAGCGAGTTCATTTCTCGCCTGTTTGATGCTTTCGATACGCTGGACAAAAAGCAGGATTCCTACAAGTCGGAAGTAGAGCGAACCGCGAACAAACGTGAGATTTTTGACACCGCAAAGAAGATGGACGCAGAAATGCGGGAAATCATCGACGGGGCGTTCAACGAGCCTGTATGCGATAGCCTGTTTGGCAAGATGAATGTTTATGCCCTCGGTAACGGCCTCCCTGTATGGTGCAATTTCATGTTGGCCGTCATGGATCAGATCGATACCACATTCGCCCGAGAGCAGAAGCTGACCAATCCGCGCATCGCCAAGTATACGGCCAAGTATAAGAAATGATTCAGTGGAATGATCTGCTTCCGAAAAGCGTTTTGATCGGCGATGTCCAGTACGAAATCCGCTCCGACTACCGGGCTATCCTGGACATCTGTACGGCCCTGTCTGATGCAGAATTAAGCGAACAGGAGCGGGCCGTTGCAGCACTGGCGATCTTCTATCCATCCTTTGGAGATATGCCGCAAGACTGCTATAACGATGCGCTGAAACTGATGTACTGGTTTATCAACTGCGGGGACGACGAACAGAAAAAAGGACCGTCTCCCAAGCTGATAGACTGGGAACAGGATTTTCGGTATATTGTGGCCCCGATCAATCGGGTGACCGGGAAAGAAATCCGTTCGGTAGACTACATGCACTGGTGGACGTTTATTGCAGCCTACTATGAAATCGGGGACTGCCTATTTGCACAGATCGTCCGAATCCGGGAGCGCAAGGCATCCGGTAAAGCGCTGGATAAACAAGATCGCGAATGGTATGCAAAGAACCGGGAATTAGTGGACATGAAAGCGCAGTACACTGAATCGGACGATTCAACTATGGATCTGTGGACAGGTAAGAAGAAAACCGCCCCCGAATGATGGGGACGGTTTTCGATTTACTTATCGTATACGAATGTTATGTCTTTGCCAGACCAAAAGTCGGGCGTGAATTTAATTTCAATGTTTTTCCAATCCGGAGAAGCTTCGTAGCCGATGACGCCGTTCATCTTTTTTCCCGCGGCGACCGTCCCATCAAGCTGCGATTTATCCGTACTTAGCATTGACGTAATGTTCGTTTGTGTAGAATAGTCATCAATATAGGCTTCAAATGACATGACAGAACTGACCGCAATATCTTTTGAGGAATTATTCTCTATTTCAAACTCGCATATAACAAAAACCTTTCCATCAGATGGCGTCATGTAATCAGAACCATTGTTTTCCGACACGCCGACAAGGGTGACAATTATGTCATTTAGATCAACGCGCTCCCCAACTCCGAATTTTGTTTTTTCTTGTGTGGCGGTTCCCTGCGTTGTATTACCTGATTCTTGCGATTGGTTTGACCCAGCGTTATCTTCCGCCAACTTCGGTTTTGAACCGCCTCCGATAGCTGAGGCAATAGCGATCACGCCTATCACTATCAGAATAATCCATAGGGCTGTGTGCTTTTTGTTTTTTGCTCCGCAACTTGGACAAACTTTTGCTGATTTAGCCATATCTGCTCCGCACGCCTTGCACTTAATGAGTTTATCACTCAAAAGAAACCCCTCCCTATTTTTTATATAAAGAGAGCATACCACTAATATATAGAAATGTCACGGAAAATTTTCCAAATTGAGGTGATGACATGGAAGACGGATCAATTACATTTTCCACAGATCTTGACAATAAAGAACTGGAAAAACAGCTACAGTCCCTGAAGAAAAAAATAGCATCTACGGAAGATAAAATAGCCCAGAAGAAGTCCGAGCAACTTCCGATTGTGCAGCAAGCCGAGCAGCTTGAAATATCTCTGGAAAAATCAAGAAAAAAGTTAGAATACATGCAGAGCGGAAAAGAATTTTTCACTCCAAACCAAGTGAGCAATCAGGCGGTGAGTGTAAAAGAAATTCAAAAGGAATACGATTCTGCTCAGAAAAAAGTTATGAACTACGACGACGCCATTGAAAAAGCAAGCATTTCACTCAACCGGCAAAAAGAACAGGCCGGTGGAATAGAAAAGCAGCTTTCAGAGGCAGGCAAAAGCGGATACGCGATGGGCGACGCAATGAATCGTGCTTCAGCGCATATGGAGAAATTCGCCAACCGCGTCAAAGGGCTTGTAAAGCGCGTCTTCGTTTTCACTGTAATCACGGCAGCGCTGAGATCTATAAAAAAATGGATGGGGAAAGTAGTTGGAGCGAACAGCGAGGCATCCGCTGCAATGGCGAGACTAAAGGGCGCATTGCTGACAATGGCACAGCCTTTAGTTGATATTGTAATTCCGGTGTTTACCTTTTTTGCAAATATCATAACGAAAGTTGTTTCGGCGCTTGCACAGTTGTTTTCTATGCTAACGGGTAAATCAATCAGCAGTTCAAAGCAATCTGCAAAAGCCATGTACGCCGAGACTGATGCGGTTGAAAGCGCTGGCGACGCAGCAGAAAAATCGCAAAAGCAGCTTGCAGGATTTGACGAAATTAACCAGTTATCAAGCGGAGATTCCGGGAGCAGTGGATCGTCTGGCGGTACATCCGGCGGTACGGCTCCAAATTTCAATTATGATGATGGCGGAGAAATGAGCAAGGGGAAGCTGGAGGGAGTACTCGAACTCGTGGAAGCTATCGGAGCGGCGCTAATCCTTTGGGCGCTTCCGAAGGGAATGACAAAGAACTTCGGAACTTTCGCCGGTATTCTTCTTGCTATTGATGGAATCGTGAGAGAGATAAGGGCTGTATTTGACGCGTGGACGAACGGGATAGACTGGAGCAATTTCTGGCAAATGTTCCTCGGCGGTGCGGAAATCGTTGGTGGGCTGTGGCTCGCTTTCGGGCAGACAGCAGGTGCTATCGGGCTTGTAGTAACCGGGCTTGTTCTTCTTGTTACCGGGATTCACGATGTTATGGAAAACGGATTGAATTTGCAGAACCTTCTTACCGTAATAACTGGAATTTTGGCCGCTGGAATCGGAATCGGAATCCTTACAGGAAACTGGATACCGCTTTTGATAGGGGGAATTGTACTACTTCTGACGGCCATTGTCGGCGCTTTTGGAGATAGCGAGAAGCTTGTCGGAGGTTTCAAAACAATTCTTCAGGGATTTAAAGACTTTTTTGTTGGCGTGTTTTCTGGTGATATCCAGAAAGCAATAGGCGGAATCAGCGAAGTATTTCAAGGACTGAAAACCGTATTCTTTTCCATTATTGATGCCTCGGAAAATATGTTCAATAGCTTTTTGGACTGGATTGATGAAAAGACGCACGGAAAACTACACGGAATCATCCAGTTTGTAAAAGACCTATTCGGCGGAATTTTTCAGTGGACAAAGGACAATATTGGAACCGTCATTGATACGGTTCAGCGCGTTCTAACTGGTCTTATCAAGTTTATTTCCGGCGTTTTCACTGGAAACTGGGATGAAGCGTGGCAAGGTGTCAAGGATATATTTGGTGGTATCTGGGACGGAATTACTGGACTTCTGGACAATGCTATAAACGCTGTCATTCGGGCCGTAAACTGGATGATACGCCAGCTCAATAAAATAAGCTTTGATGCCCCGAGTTGGATTCCTGTGGTCGGCGGGAAACATTTTGGAATCAATATAAAAGAAATCCCTTATCTCGCCCAGGGTGCCGTGATCCCGCCCAACCGTGAATTTATGGCAGTCCTCGGCGATCAGCACCACGGCACCAACGTAGAGGCCCCGCTGGAAACCATCCAGCAAGCCGTGGCCGTCACAATGCAGCCCTTGATTGATGCCATGAAAGCCATGGTACGAAACGGCGGCGGCAACATCGCCCTGACCGTCAATCTGGATGGCCGTGTGGTGTATGAGAACGTGGTGCAGCGCAATAACGCCATCGTCCGCGCCACAGGGCAGTCCGAGCTATACACATAAGGAGGGAATATGGCATCACTGATTGTAACAAAAGCAAGCGGGACAACCGTAACGCTGCCAGAGCCTGAAACACTCGGCTGGTCTATATCCGACCTTGACAGTGAAGAAGGCTCCGGGCGTAATCAAAACGGCGATATGTTTCGCGATCGAGTAACAGTAAAGCGGAAGCTGGAAGTAACCTGGCTTCCGCTTTCTGCTGCCCAGATGTCAACACTGCTGCACGCGGTGGACGACATTTTTTTCACGCTGTCCTACCCGGACGCCTACACCGGCGGGATGAAGTCCATGACCTGCTATGTGGGAGACCGATCCGTCCCCATTATGCGTTATAACGAATCTTCCGGCGCGTGGCTGTGGGGCGGTGTGTCCATCAATTTCGTGGAAAGGTAGATGAATTATGTATAGTGTTTCGGATGCCTTTCACGCAGCCTGTAAGGCGCCAGGGCGGCAGTTTACCGTAAAGGCACAGTTTAACGGTGATACGGTTTTAACCGCCAGCAACATCCTGTCCGCAACCGTGAACGAGGTATTTGACAGCTCCGACGGAATCTCCATCGGGTCCACCTGCAGCAGCCACGCAAAGATCAAACTGATGCAGCCTGAAACCCGGGTTGCTCTCGGCGGCGGGTATGTGATCCCATATTCCGGCCTGATGGTAGCAGGCGCGTACCAGTATGTTCCGCTTGGAAAGTTCTATGTAGCCGATATTTCCGGCAAGGATGATAACTCTATCGTCGAAATTACCGCCTATGACGGCATATCGAAACTGGAACACGACTATACGCCCAGCGTAAATTTCCCGGCCACCATTGCGGCCGTTGCGGCGGATATCTGCAAACAGTGTGGCTTGACGCTGGACAGCGCGGTCACGTTCCCGTCCCACACCATCAGCACACTGGCCGAGGGGAACTGCAAGGCACAAATCGGGTGGATCGCGGGACTGATGGGAAAGAACGCCTGCTGCGACCGTTACGGGAAACTCACATTCCGCTGGTATACTGCCACGACAATCACAGCAGGGCGCAGCGATCAGTATTCCGGCGGTTTGGACAGAACGATGGATGGAAATGTCACAATCCATTCTCTGACCACCGGAACCAAAGATGCACCCATCACCGCCGGGTCCGGCACCGGAATCACCAGCATGAACCCGTATATGACGCAGGATATCGCCAACACGGTGTACAACCAGATCAAAGACACCGTGATTGCGCCGTGCAAGCTGAAATGGCGTGGGGATCCATCCGTGGAGATCGGCGACATCATCAGCGCCACGGATAAAGTCGGTGCACAGCTGTCTGTGGCGATCATGGAGCAGGAAATGCACATCGGCGGCGGATTCAGCATGACAGCATCCTGCTACGGCAAGTCTGATGCGGCGGTAGTAATGGATCAGCGCCCCTCCGATGCCAAGCTGGAGAAAATGTACTCCGGGCTTACCGCGGCCATGCAGGAAGCCACCAGCCTGATCGCCGGTCGGTTGGGTGGGTACTACCACCTGACATTTGACACAGACGGATTTCCGACCGGGTGGGTGGTGCAGGACACACCGACAATAACACCCAGCACGCGTATGTGGATCATGTCCATGGGCGGCCTTGGGTTTTCCGGTGACGGCGGAACCACCATCACGAAAGTAGCACTGACGATGGACGGCGCTGTCAATGCAGACTGCATCACCGCCGGCCAGATGTCGGCAGGGCGGATCACAGTCAACGGAAACACGCTGTCCGATTTCTTCGATGTGTCAATCGACGATGACGGGCATCCGGTGGTGCGAATCGGATCCAGTGCGTCGGCAATCGTCCTGAAGGAGTACAACGACAAGATTGCGTTCTGTGACCCGGACGGAACAATATTGGCATACTGGACGAACAACGCGTTCGAGATTATAAACCTTAAAAAATTCCGCATCGGATCGCTGGCAATGGTCGTCCAGCCGAACGGATCTGTCAGTTTTGTGGGGGCGTAAATATGGCAACATCAGGTTCACTAAATACAAGCGCCTATGATGGGCGCTATTTGCAATTAGCGTGGGAACGTACAACAACAAATGTGGCCGCCAATACGTCAACGCTGCACTGGACGCTGACCGGCGCAGGATCGGCGGGATCGTCGTGGTATTACGCTGGACCATTTACGGTGGTTATCGACGGACAGACCGTATTTTCTGGTGGCGGGCGTATCCAGTTATACAACGGGACATCGGTAGCGTCCGGTGATGTTACCATATTGCACAATGCGGATGGCACGCGCGGTTTTTCAGCATCTGTGTCGGCGGCAATCTATTCATCGTCCGCCAATGTGTCTGGATCGGATAGCTGGTCGCTGGACACTATCCCCCGGGCATCCGTGCCTACATTATCTGCCAGCAGCCTAACAATGGGCGGTACAATCCGTATCAACACCAACACAGCGAGCAGCAGTTTTCACCACAAGGTGAGGTATGTATTCGGAGGCTCAGAAGGAGGACAGGCAGAATTTTCAGATTATGATTCCAGCCTGGGATTCTGCCACATGGTCAACTGGACGGAACTCATTCCCCCAGTATCGCTGGCGTCGCGGGTGCCAAATGCCACATACGGAACATGCACGGTATACCTAAAAACGTATTCCGATAGCAGTTTTTCGACCCAAATCGGAAGCGAGCAGTCGGTATCGTTTAGACTTGATGTCCCTGCATCTGTGGTGCCTACCTCTACAGGCAGGTCGGGCAGTGCAGTCAACGATAACCCGTTTCTGGCCGGTAAAGATGTATATGTTAAAAAGTACACAAAGCTAAAGGCCGGGGTTTCGGCGGAAGGTGCATATGGTAGCACCGTTAAAAAGGTTGCTGTTACATGCGATGGTAAAACATACACAGCGGATTACGTAGCCCCGGATACTTTTATCACAACGGATGCGCTTACAACAGTAGGCGACATATCAGTAAAAATAGTCATCACTGATAGCCGTGGGCGAACAAATGTAAACTACTTTAGCCGCACCGTGCAGCCATATGCCGCGCCAACAATAAGCAGTCTCGCGTATCAGAGGGGGGCGTATTCCGGTGGAACGTGGACGGCCAGCGACACAGGCGCTGACGTCAAAATCTCATTTACGCTCGGATTATCGCTGACGGATTACGGCAACACGGCGTCCCTCAGCGTGGCGGTAGACGGCGAGACAACCCAGACAGCATCCGGTCAGGGCGTTGGTAGCAAGACCTATTATTTTACCAGCGTCGGCGTGGACGTCACGCGGGCTATGTCCGTCACGGCGACCGATAGCGTTGGCACCTCTGCAAGCAAGGCAGATACCATTTCCACGATCGAGGTGCCGCTGAACATCGATGCGCCGCTTAATCGGATAGCGATCGGCGGAGTGGCGGAAAAATCAAAAGTATTTCAGTGCAAATGGCCGGCGGAATTTACCGGCGGCGTGAAGATCGGAGATGCCGCAGTTGCGGATTTTGCAGTCGAATGCTTTTGCCCCCATAATATCTGGTATCAAAAATATAAAAGCGGCGTTATCAAGTGCTGGCTTCACAATTCAACCACTTATACCGGATCGACACCGACGGCCTTAATGGGCGGATACGTTAGCTACGTGGAAATCGAGATGCCCATTAGCTGCACAGATGTCGGTTGGACGGGAGTGGCGTCTGGCAGACTTGGAACCGGATATGGGTTTGCGTTGGTTGTAGGGCGGTCAAATAATACCATACGCGTGTATATACTTGGCAACCAAAATAGCAACAGTATCGAGCTGACTGGATTGTGCGTTTTTGGCCATTGGAAATGACGCGTATTCTGTGCGAGCAAGAAATGCCGCAAGAGAAGGAATAAACAAACATATACGAAAGGGAAAAGAAAATGAAAGAAAACGGAATCAAGGCAATTATCACAGCCGCATTTGCCGGGCTATGCAGCTACTTCGGGGCGCTGGTAGTGCCACTGCTCATTCTGGGGGGCGCCATGGTGATTGACTACGCCACCGGCATGACTAAGGCGTGGTATACTGCCACGTTATCCAGCCGGATCGGCGTCAAAGGAATTATCAAAAAGGTGGGATATCTGGTCATCGTGGCGGTAGCCATGGTGGCTGACTGGATATTTAAATCCGGGCTTGTAAGCCTTGGGATCAATTGGAACATTGATTTTTTGCTTTCGCTTGTGACTATTATCTGGCTGATCATTAATGAGTGTATCTCCATCCTTGAAAATGTAGCGGCAATCGGCACCCCGGTTCCTGCTTTTGTAGGAAAGATTTTCGGGAAATTAAAGAATACAGTGGAAGAAAAGGCGGACGTGGCCGGCGATGCACCGGCAGAAAGTGAGGACAAAAATGCGTAAATTTGGTATCGACATCAGCCGCTGGCAGCGCGGCATGGATCTGGCGCAGGCCAAGGCAGAAGGTGTGGAATTTGTCATCCTGCGTGGCGCCAATAGCTGCGACAAGGACAGCTGCTTTGATGACTTTTACGCCCAAGCCCGGCGCTGGGGTCTTGGCGTGGGGGCCTATCAGTACAGCATGGCCACCACCATCGATGAGGCCAGAGCGGAGGCCGAGTACATGATCAACACCGTGCTTTCCGGCAAGCAGTTCGACTATCCCATTTATCTGGATTGTGAAGATGAGGTGCAAAAGCGACTGGGAAAAAACACGATGGACGCCATCATCCGTACCTGGTGCGACGCACTGGAGGCTGCCGGCTATTTTGCGGGGGTCTATTGCAACGGCGATTTCTACCGTAATTACTGCTCCGGGGCAGAATTGGCCAAGCGGTATACCTGGTGGTACGCCGCCTGGTGTAAAGAAGAGATCACCGACTACCCCATGCACCAATTCGGCGGCGGCACCAATTTGGTGCGCAGCAATATCGTAGCGGGCCATGTCTGCGACCAGGACTACTGCTACACCGACTTCCCGTCTATCATCAAGGCGGCAGGGAAGAACGGGCACAGCACAGACACGCCGCAGGAGGCCCCCACAACGCCATCAAAGACGGTGGACGAGCTGGCGGTGGAAGTTATCGCCGGTGCGTGGGGTAACGGCGCAGAGCGTCAGCAGCGGCTTGAGGCGGCTGGATACAGCTACGCTGATGTACAGGCGGCGGTAAATGCCAAGCTGGAGCCGCAGGCACCCGCGGAAGAGGTGTACACCGTGCAAAGCGGTGATACCCTCTGGGGCATTGCCCAGCAGTACGGCACTGCCGTGGCAGCGATAGCCAACCACAACGATATTTCCAATCCCAGCCTGATCTACGCCGGGCAGGAGATTCGGATTCCCAATTAATATGACACAGCCCCGCGGGAGTTTATGGCTCCTGCGGGGCTGTTTTTCATTAGCATTTTCATTAGCATTTTGCATCTAAAATTTTGCTAATGCGGATTCATTTTGTTGTGTTCAATGTAAATATTTTTATATTTATAAATCGAGGAAACCACTGATACATAAAAGAAAAACCGCCTAACCATTGCGGTTAAGCGGTTCTCTTATTTGGCGGAGAGAAAGGGATTCGAACCCTTGATACCTTTTAAGGGTATACACGATTTCCAATCGTGCGCCTTCGACCAGCTCAGCCATCTCTCCATGACATCGCGCTCGATAACAGCATTGACTATTATAACAAAGAATTCGCCGTTGTCAAGATAAAATACAGGATAAAATCTATTTTTTTACTAGGCAAAGACGCCTCCGGCGGCAGCTGGAGGCGTCTTTGCCTATATTAAGGAAGAGTAAAGCGTTTTTACTGCATCAGCTCTGCCAGCACAGCCTTAATGGTGTGCATCCGGTTTTCGGCCTCGTCAAAGACAATGGACTGCGCGGACTCAAATACGCCGTCGGTCACCTCCAACGCCGAAAGACCGTATTTGTCGTAAATCTCCTTGCCAACGCCGGTATTCAGATCGTGGAAGGCGGGCAGACAGTGCATAAACACCGCCTGAGGCCCGGCCAGCGCCATCACCTCTTCGTTTACCTGATAGGGCAGCAGATCGGTAATCCGCTCCTGCCACACCGCGTCAGGCTCCCCCATAGACACCCAAACATCGGTGTAGATCACATCGGCACCGGCCACGGCTGCGGGCACATCCTCTTCAAAGGAGAGCGTGGCACCTGTTTCGGCGGCAATCTGCTGACACTGGTCAATGAGGGCGGGGTTCGGGAAGTATTTTTTGTTGGAGCAGGCCACAAAGTGCATGCCCATCTTGGCGCAGCCCACCATCAGGGAGTTGCCCATGTTATAGCGGGCGTCGCCCATATACACCAACTTGACGCTCTTGAGATGGCCGAAATGCTCCTGAATGGTCAGAAAGTCCGCCAGAATCTGGGTGGGATGAAACTCGTTGGTGAGGCCGTTGAACACGGGGACACCGGCCTTTTCTGCCAGCTCCTCCACCACCGCCTGCCCGTAGCCGCGGTACTCGATGCCGTCATAGAGACGGCCCAGCACCCGGGCGGTATCGGCAATGGACTCTTTCTTGCCAATCTGAGAGCCGGAGGAGAGGTAGGTGACATGCATTCCCAGATCATAGGCTGCCACCTCAAAAGAGCAGCGGGTACGGGTAGAGGTCTTTTCAAAGATCAGAGCCAGATTTTTACCGGCAAGCATTTGGTGAGGAATGCCGGCCTTTTTTTGCTCTTTCAGCTTGGCGGCGGTATTCAGGAACTGCTGGATCTCAGAAGGTGTGTAGTCCAGTAGTTTTAAAAAGTGCATATGGTTTTTCATGTCTTTTTCCTCCTTATTGATGGGATTCCAGAAACGTATGCAGCAATTCAAGTTGTGCGCCCACCGTGGCGGGGCCACCGTAGCTCTGCCGCTTTCCCACGCAGACGGGGAGGGACAGCGCCTCATAGATGTCCTCACCAAAAAGCGGCGAAAAGGCCTGGAATTCGGTCAGCGACAGTTCCTCCAGCGTTTTTCCCTGAGCGGCGTACAGATGCACCAGCTGTCCGGAAATCTTATAGGCGTCCCGGAAGGGCATCCCTTTCCGTGTGAGATAGTCGGCGCAGTCCGTGGCGTTGAGAAAGCCGCCCTTGGCGGCGCTCTCCATCTTCTGGGGAAGCGCAGTCATGGTGTCCACCATGGCGGTAAATACCGGCAAACACATTTTTACCGTGTCCACCGTGTCAAACACCGGCTCCTTATCCTCCTGCATGTACTTGTTATAGGCCAGCGGTAGGGATTTCATTACCGTCAGAAGCGTCACAAGAGAACCGTAAACCCGGCCGGTTTTTCCTCGCACCAGCTCCGCCATATCCGGATTTTTCTTCTGGGGCATGATGGAAGAGCCGGTGGAATAGGCGTCGGACAGCTCCACAAATTTGAATTCCCAGCTGCACCAGAGAATAATCTCCTCGGAAAAGCGTGAGAGATGCATCATCAGAATGGACATATCGCTTAAAAATTCAACGGCATAGTCGCGGTCGGACACGCCGTCCAGACTGTTGGCGGTGGGGCGGATAAAGCCCAGAGCGGCGGCGGTGTTGAAGCGGTCGATGGGATAGGTGGTCCCGGCCAGAGCACAGCACCCCAGCGGGCACTCATCCATCCGCACCTGACAGTCCTCCAAACGTGTGACATCCCGCTCCAGCATGGCCGCATAGGCCAGCAGGTGATGACCCAGCGTAACGGGCTGCGCCCGCTGCATGTGGGTATAGCCGGGCATCACCGTGTCCTGATACTGCTCCGCTTTCTGCGCCAGAACGGATAGAAGAGATAGAATCTGAGAGCGGATGACGGTTATCTCTTTCTTTAAATAAAGGCGCAGGTCGAGGGCCACCTGATCGTTGCGGCTGCGGGCGGTGTGCAGTCGCTTTCCTGCCGATCCGATGCGCTTTGTCAGCAGCGCCTCCACCCACATGTGAATGTCCTCGGCGTCGCCATCGGGTGCTATGACGCCGCTGGCGAGATCTTCCAGAATGCCCTGCAACCCCTGGGAGATCTGGGCCACATCCTCATTTGAAAGAATGCCGCACTGCCCCAGCATGGCCGCATGGGCAAGACTTCCCTCTATATCCTCCTGCCAGAGACGCTTGTCAAAGGGGAGGGAGGTGTTAAAGTCATCCGCCAGCCGGGCGGTCTGCCCGGCAGACCGCCCAGCCCACAGTTTATCGCTCATTGTTCCAGCTTGCCCTGCTCCATCAGCGCCTGCACCTGGGTGGGCAGACCCCACAGATTGATGAAGCCGGTGGCCTGAGACTGGTCGTAGTCGCTTTCACCGAAGGTGCAGATGTTTTCGGAGTACAAGGAGCAGGGGGAGGTGATGCCGGCCTTGATGATGTTGCCCTTGTAGAGCTTCAGCTTCACAGTACCGGTAACATTTTTCTGGGTGGCGGTGACAAAGGCGGACAGTGCCTCGCGCAGGGGGGAGAACCACTGGCCATTGTAGAGAAGCTCCGCAAAGCAGACGGACAGCTCCTGCTTCTTGTGGACGGTCATTTTGTCCAGACACAGTGTTTCCAGCGCCTCATGCGCCTTGTAGAGAATGGTGCCGCCGGGGGTCTCGTACACGCCGCGGCACTTCATGCCCACCAGACGGTTTTCCACGATATCCAAAAGGCCGATGCCGTTTTCACCGCCGATCTTGTTGAGCTTCCAGATGATGTCGGTGGCGGACAGCTTCTGGCCGTCCAGCGCCACGGGCACGCCCTTTTCAAAAGCCAGCTCCACATAGGCGGGCTTGTCGGGCGCCTGCAGGGGAGATACGCCCATCTCCAGGAAACCGGGTTTTTCGTACTGCGGCTCGTTGGCCGGGTCCTCCAGATCCAGCCCCTCGTGGCTTAAGTGCCACATGTTCTTATCCTTGGAGTAATTGGTTTCTCGGTTGATTTTCAAGGGTACATGATGGGCCTCGGCGTAGTCAATCTCTTCTTCACGGGATTTAATGGCCCACTCACGCCAGGGGGCAATAATCTTCATATTGGGGGCGAAGTGCTTGATAGCCAGCTCAAAACGTACCTGATCGTTGCCCTTACCGGTGCAGCCGTGTGCAATGGCGTCCGCCTTTTCCTTCAACGCAATTTCTACAAGGGACTTGGCGATGATGGGACGAGCAAAGGCTGTACCCATCAGATACTCCTCATAGATAGCACCCGCCTGCATGGAGGGGATGATGACGTCGTTGACCATCTCGTCGCATAGATCCACGGCATAGAATTTGGAGGCACCGGTCTTATAGGCTTTTTCCTCCAGACCCTCCAGCTCGTCGGCCTGGCCCACATTGCCGGCCACGGCAATGATTTCCGGATTGTTGTAGTTTTCTTTCAGCCAGGGAATGATGACCGAGGTGTCAAGGCCGCCGGAGTAGGCCAGTACAATTTTTTTAATATCTTTTTTTTCCATAATGTGTTCCTCCTGATAAATGCGCCTTAAAAGCGTATGAATTTTTATGCACTAATAGTAGCATACAGTGAATGAAAATTCAACTGGACATTTTCACTAAATTTAAAAGACATGCGACCCTGCGCCCTGCACTATATTGCATAAATATGGCTATAATTGAAAAATTATACTTGAATATTGGATTAAATTAAATTATTATTCATATGTAAATACAGAATGCATACGAAACTGGCCATGAATATACAGACAGGCAGTGGCTGACCCTGTATGATAATTAAAAATAGGATGAATGATTATGAAATATGTATTTGTAGACGGCGGCGCGGGCACTACCGGACTGCGTATTGTGGAACGGCTGAAGGAATGCAGCAATGTAAAACTTTTGACGCTGCCGGAGGAAAAAAGAAAGGACCTAAAGGCCCGGCAGGAAATGCTCAACGCGGCAGACGCGGTATTTTTGTGTCTGCCG
>JAAXZS010000077.1 GCA_012719745.1 Clostridiales bacterium
AACAAATAGATTTGCCTTTCCTTGACCAATTCCGTAAACAATTTGTGCACGCAAAAAAGCACACCTTGGCAGGTGCGTCTGCCAAGGTGTGTTCGTTTTGTCCTTTTATAGCTGGGGCAGTACCACCGGCTCTCCCAGAGCGCAGGCGTACTGATAGATCTTAGCGGAGTCCTCAATATACTCGGCGCGCAGCTTGGCCTGTGCCATGTCCTCGCCCACGGCCAGCACACCGTGGTTGGCCAGGAGGCACCCGCCCTTCCCCTTGAGTACGGGAACGGCGTTAAGTCCCACGCCGTCGGTACCGGGGGTGGCATAGGCAGCGCATTCCACCGTGCCGCCCAGGAAGAAGTGCGTCTCGATAAGCGTGGCGGGGATGGCTTTATGCACCACGGCAAAAGCAGTGGCATAAGGGGAGTGGGTGTGGAACACAGAGCCGGTATCGGGGTAGTTCTGATAGACGATGGCGTGCATCCGCCACTCGGAGGAAGGATTCAGGTGTCCCTCCTTGATATTGCCTGCCAGGTCGCAGAGGACAATGTCCTCCGGGCGCATGATGTCGTAACGGACGCTGGTGGGGGTGATGAGCATCAAGCCCTCATCCTTCAAATAAACGCTGAGATTGCCGCTGGTACCGGTAAAAAGTCCCTCGTGGAATGATTCCAGGCACAGCGCCACCATTTTCTAACGAAATTTCTGTAAATCTTTCATTTTTTATACCTCTCAAACCACCATTTCATAAGGCCCCAATTGGCTGTTTTCCAGATACCGGTGCAGGTCATAGGGGGAATAGATTCCCAGATCCGTCACAATGCCGGACACCAGACTGGGGGGCGTCATATCAAAGGCGGGATAGTATCCCTTCACTCCGTCCGCCGCCGTCTTGACACCCATGGCCTGCAGCGTAAAGGAGGGGTCGCGCATCTCAATGCGGACGTCGTCGTGAGTGGGATGCCCCTTGTCCGGCACGCCGGAGACAAACATGGGGATACCCATATTCTTGGCCACAATAGCAATCTGGAAGGTGCCCACCTTGTTGACCACATACCCGTCGCAGCAGATGGCATCGGCGGCGCAGGTGAACACATCCACATGCTCTTTCTCCATGACAAAGGCGGGCATATTGTCCGTGATCACCGTCACATCAAAGCCCATATCATGACACACCGTAGCGGTAAGCCGGGCTCCCTGAAAATAGGGGCGCGTCTCCGGGCAAAAAAGCCGGATGGTCTTGTTCCGGTTGCGGCACTCCTTGAGCATCTGTCCCAGAATAGTCTCGGAAAAGCACTGGGTCATGACGGTGCCGTTGTCCGGGAACATATTCACCAAATATTTGGCAATCTCTCCCACCTTATTATAGCGACGATTGTTGGAGCGGATGGTGTGAGCCATAATGGCGTCCACCGCACTCTCCCCCGCCGCCAGCGCCGCCTTGGCTGCCTCCAGACAGCCGCCGGTAATCAGCTGCATCCGCCCCACCGTGGTGGGACGGGCGTGGGAAATGGTGTACATGGCTCCCTCCAGATAGGAAAGCTGCTCCGCTGCTGTTTTATCCCGGCACTCGTAGGCCGCCAGAGCCATACCCATGGCCGCCGCCGTAAAAGGGCCGGTGCTCTGGGTCACCATATCGGTGAGAGCCTGTGCCACCTCACCGTGGGTGCGGCAGGTAACAAACTCCACTCGTCGGGGATAGACCCGCCGATCCAGAATTCGCACTTCTCCGTTTTCATACCAGGCCACGTTCTCGTATTGCAGCATGAACGCAAGACCCTTGTCCGCTCTTTCTTCCATTTTCTCGCTCCTTATTGATATAGCTGCCGAGCGGTCTCCCGTGCCTCGGCGCAGATTTTTTCCTTGTCCAGCGTCAGAAATTCCCCGTTTTCATAGAGGATCTTCCCGTCCACCATGGTCATATACACATCGGAGGCCTGCACGGAATAGGCCAAAAGGCCCAGCGTGTCCAGATTGGGAATCAGGTGGGGCCGATCCAGATCAATGGCCGTTATATCCGCCTTTTTCCCCGCCGCCAGCATACCGGTATCGCCTCGGCCCTGGGCCGCAGCGCCGTTCCGGGTGGCCATATCCAGCACCTGTCGGGCTGAAACCGGCACCGCGTCCAGATGATAGCCGTTGTGAATGACCGCAGCCAGATGCATCTCCTCCGGCATGTTCAGATTGTTGTTGCTGGCCGCTCCGTCGGTGCCCAGCGCCACGTTGATCCCCTCCGCCAGCATGGCGGGGATGGGAGCAAACCCACTGCCCAGCTTCATGTTGCTGGTGGGATTGTGGATGACGCTGACGCCTTTCTCTTTCAGCAGCGCCCGATCCTCCGCCGTCACCCAGACACAATGGGCGGCCGAGGTGGGATTATCAAAGACGCCCATAGCGGCAAACCACCGGGCAGGGGTCATGCCGTACTTTGCAAGGCAGGCCTCGTGCTCACTCTTTGTCTCCGACAGGTGGATGTGCATCCGTCCGCCCTTCCGGCGGCAAAAATCCGCCGTGCCCGCCGCCACATCCGGTTGGCAGGTATATTCTGCGTGGAGACAGCAGTCCACCCGGATGCGGCCGTTCCCCCTACCGTTCCACTCCTGGTAAAAGCGCTCCATCTTCCGGGCGCTCTCGTTTTGGGCATAGGTCTCTCCTGGCGTAAAGGACTGCACCGGATAGTTGAGATTGGCCTTAATGCCACTCTCCTCCGCCGCCCGGGCCATCTCCCAAGGGAAAAAGTACATATCCGAAAAGCTGGTGGTACCGCAGGCAATCATCTCCAGCAGCGCCAACCTGCTGCCCACGGCAATCTCCGCCCCCGTGAGCTTCGCTTCCACGGGAAATATTTTATCAAAGAGCCATTTTTGCAGCGGCAAATCGGTGCCCACGCCCCGCAAAAGGGTCATGGCCGTGTGGGTGTGGCCGTTCACAAAGCCGGGCAGGAGCAGCTTGCCGGAAAAATCCCGTTCCCTGTCAAAATCGCCGGCCGGCCGCGTTTCCCCCACCGATTCAATGGTATCCTCGCAGATGGCCAGAAAGCCGTCCGTCACCGTCCGGCCCTCGGTCAATATTTTACAGTTTTTATAGAGCTGCCGCATGGAATCACATCCTCGCCACGATTTTTTCCAGATAGTTGCTGAAATCATGGGCGATCTTCTGCCCTGTGATGTTGACCTCCTCGTCGGTGAGGGGTTGATCCAGAATACCCGCCGCCATGTTGGTGATGACGGAAAAGGCCAGCACCGGCATGGAGCAGTGGGCGGCGGTCAGTGCCTCGGTGACCGTGGACATGCCCACAGCGTCGCCGCCTAAAATACGGATGGCCCGAATTTCCGCCGGTGTTTCAAACTGGGGGCCGGGCATGAAGAAGTAGCAACCCTCGTGGATAGTGAGGCCGCTGCCCGCAGCGCAGTCCTTGGCCAGCTGCCGCAGCGCCGGTGTATACATGGTCTGCACATCAAAAAACCGGGGGCCAAATTCCGGTACATTGTGTCCCCGCAGAGGGGAGGCACCGGTCAGCTTGATCTGGTCATTGATAATCATGACGTCACCGGGCTTATAGGAGAGGTTGACGCCACCCGCTGCGTTGGTGAGAATCACCGCCCGGCAGCCCAGGAGCTTAAACAGACGGATGGGGATCACCAGCTGCTCAAAATCGTAGCCCTCATAGGAGTGGAAACGGCCGGACATACACACCACTTTTTTCCCCGCCACAGTGCCGGCAATCAGCTTGCCGGCGTGGGTGGCCACGGTGGATACCAGGAAATTCGGAATGTCCTTATAGTCAATGGTCACCGGGTTTTCGATCCGGGCGGCAAAGGGCCCCAGAGAGGAGCCCAGTATGATGGCGATTTCAGGCGCAAAGTTCAGTTTTTCCTTCACATAGTCGGCGCTTGCCTGAAAATAAGCGGCTGTATATTCCATGGTTTGCCTCCATTTTTTTATTTTGTTTATTGTAGCATATCACCAAAAGAGTGTCAATTTTCACCACTCTTTCGCCCGAATTGTAAATTTTTATGACTGGTATAATTTTAAATAGGAAAGCCTTGCAATTTTTCATTTTCATGGTACAATATGTACTACAAATATTTATGGAGGTGCTCTTATGGCTTATAAGATTAGTTCTGCCTGTGTCAGCTGCGGCGCTTGCGCAGATGCCTGCCCTGTTGGTGCTATTTCCCAGGGTGATTCTTCTTATGTGATCGACGCCAATGCCTGCCTGGATTGCGGCACTTGCGCTGATACCTGCCCCAACGGTGCAATCAGCCCCGCCGACTAATACATAGGAAGCTTAAAAACACCGCGAGCTTATGGCTTGCGGTGTTTTTTTATTTTTAGAGCCGTTTCCTTGGTATTTCTCCATTTTTACACGCAGAAACCGCCGTCCACCGTCAGCACTTGTCCTGTAATAAAGCTGGCCTGATCGGAGGCCAGAAAGGCCACCGCCCGTGCAATATCCGCCGGCGTACCCAGCCGTCCCAGAGGGGTTTCCTCCGCCAGCTGAGGCAGCGTCTCTGCCGGCAGCTCATCCAGCATTTCCGTATGGATGACGCCGGGGGCCACGCAATTCACCCGGATGCCGCTGGGTGCCAGCTCCATGGCGAGGGATCGGCTCAAACCGATGACGGCCGCCTTAGTGGCGGCATAGGCCACCTCGCAGGAGGCGCCCCGCAGGCCCCATATGGAGGAGAGATTTACGATGCAGCCCGCGTGTGCATGGAGCATGGCGGGCAGCACCGCCTGTATGGTATGATAAGGCCCGTCCACATTGACGGCAAAAAAGCGGTGCCACCTTTCCTCGGTCACATCCTGAAAAAGGGACTGCCCCGCGATACCGGCGTTGTTTACCAAAAGGGAGACCGGGCCGAAGGTATTCTCAATCTGCCGTACCATGACCTCCACCGTTTCTCGGTGGGCCACATCGGCGCAGGCGGTCATGGCACGCCCACCCTTTCCCCGAATGGCCGCTGCCAGTTCTTCCGCCCCTTCCCGGTTTGCCCGGTAATTGATACACACGGCATAGCCCTGCCGTGCCAGCTCCGCGGCGGTGGCCCGCCCGATCCCCCGGGAGGCACCTGTCACCAATGCAATTTTATCCATAGGATCTCTCCTTTAATTTATATAGGGCCAGTATGGTTGTTACGGCCAGTATAGCAAATTTTTTGTTCGGTGGCAATAAAACTGTTGACAAAAGAGGCTCTTTGCGATAAGATAATACCGCTGTCCGCGCGGTTAGCTCAGCTGGTAGAGCACATGCTTGACGTGCATGGGGTCACAGGTTCGAGTCCTGTACCGCGCACCAGAGGAACAGGCCGAAGTTTTTTAACTTCGGCCTGCTTTTTTATTCTTTTCTTGCAAGTAAGTACCGCCTCTGCTACCATTTACCATAGCAGCACAAAAAATCGTGTAACCTTTTTCTCTTTCATCCGTTTCCATAACAGAGGGGAGTGATGGCAGTGCACAGTGATATACTGGCCCGGCTTTATCAGCGCCATTATCCCGGCGCGCTGCTCTATGCCCTCTCTCTTTGCCGCAATCGGCCTCTGGCGGAGGATCTGGTACAGGAAGCCTTTATCCGGGCCTATCTGGATCTGCCGGATGACATCCCCTCCTTCCCCTACTGGCTGATGCGGGTGCTTCGCAACCTGCTCATTGACCACCACAGGCGGCAGAAATTTCAATCTGACGGCGAAGTCCCGGAGCAGTGGGACACCGAAACGCCGGAGGACAGCCTCTTGCGGCGGGAGGATATTCGGGCATTGTACCGCGGCATTAACGCGCTGGAGGTGGGCGACCGGGAGCTTTTATCCCTGTTTTATTTTGCCCAACTGCCGCTTGGTGAAATTGCCCGACTGCTGAATGTAAGCGCCGCAGCCGCCAAGACACGGCTCTACCGGGCGCGGCAGCGTCTGGCACAGCGGATGAAGGAGGATCACTATGAATTTTGAAGAACTGTTTCAAAAATACAAGGACGGTTCCGCCACGCCGGAAGAAACCGCACAGGTGGAGCGGGAGCTTTCCAAAGCACGGCTCATTGAAACGTATCTGGCGGGGGAAATTCTGCCGCCGCTGCCCGACCTCCAAAGCGGCGCGCCGACGGCGCAAAAAGAGCTGCAAGCGGTGAAGCGCCGCATCAATGCCCGCACCCGGCGCATTGTTCTGACCACAGCGGCGGGCATCCTGGCCGTTTTGCTGCTGCTGCAATATGTGCTCTTCCCCGCATTGAACCGCCGGGTCTTTGACACGGCAAACTATGACGAGGGGAAGCCGTCAGAATTTGAAACCTTTATGTGCGTGTTTTCCCAGCTCCACATGCCCTTCGCCAATTATGCAGGAGGTTTTGCCAAATCGGCAGGTTTTGGCACCCAGAGTATCTCCCTCCAGTTTTTCGGTCTTGATGGCCCCGTTGTGATGGAAACCCGTCTGACCGCCGGATTTTTAGAGGGCCTCACCGGCGACAGCTACGCCTTTCATAAGCTGGGCTATAAATACACCGGCAATTTTGCGGTGGGAGATTCTCTGGGTGTGGATGATCGAATGATACGGGAGATCTATGAAAAGCTGGGCAACATGCCGGATTATCTGGGTATCACCGCCGCCATGACACCCGCTCAGACGCTGTCCATTGCGGAGGTGGCCGCTATGATGGAGGTCTACCCCGATATCACTTTTATTTCTGCCGCGGTGGAATGCGGAAACGGTACACAGCCGCTGTATCTGAACCTTGGTGAAAGCAGCATCGGGTTTGGTGATGTTTATAATGACCGGTATCCCCAACTCTGGCAGACGGATACCGGCGCAGACGCCATGGAACAGCATCTTGAAAGCGAGCTTCAGTTTGTAGCCGATCATCCGAAGCTGGCTTCCTGGCTCAACGAATACGCTCAGCAGCCCTATATGGGCTATCAGGCTATGCTGGCCGATATTCAGAAAAACGGCGCTAAGATTTACGGGCTGTATGTCTCCGGCACCGGCCCGGCACTCAAAGCCTTCGGCGAGGGCATCTCCACCTTGTATAATCATCAGGGCGTTCAGATCAATCCGGTGCACACCGAAATCGTCTGGCACGCCGGCTGATAATTGCCGAACCCCCGGGGCCAAAGGCCCCGGGGGTTTTATTATTTTTCCCCGGCAGGACGCTCACACAGCAGCAGGCCGACGGACACAAGACACAGTCCCAACCACACCACAAACATACCACCGTAGCCGAAAGCGGAAATGGCAAAGCCAAAAGCGGCACTGCTGAGAGCGGAACCGCCATAGGTGGCGCAGTCCATAATGCCGGATACGGCGGATACCTGATTGCTCTCCCGAAAATTTATAGGGAATACAGATACCAGCTCTCCGTTTATCATCGAGGTGCAAACAGAGATCAGCGCCAGCGCTAATGCCGCCAGCCAGGCAGGAGCCCCTCCAAGCAAAAGCGGCACCGTCGTTACCGCGCATAGCAAAAAGGCCCAGATCAGAGTCTTTCTTTCATTATGCCCACAGATTTTCCCATACCAGACCGGGAAAAGCATCCGGCCTGCCAGTGTAGCCAGCGGCATTAAAAACACATAGAAGGCCGCCTTGGACAGATCCAGTTCGTACCGGTCCATAAACAGCAGCGGCGCCCACAGCGTCACATTTTCCTTGATGGCCCCGTGGAAGGCAGCCGGTAAAATCGCCCGCAGCAGCAGAGGATCCCGCAGGCAGGAGAGCCGATGTCTTTTCGGTGTCGCGGCCGGCATTGTCTGGCTGGGCAAAAAGAGCAGGAGCAGCAAGCTCATGATCAGCATCAGCGCGCCGGGCACAGCAAATATTTGCCGCAGTCCCCGCCCTGCCATTATAGTGGCAAGGACAATGGCCACCACGCTGCCAACCCCCACAGAACCGGACAGGATCATGGCGGCTCGCTTAGCCGTTTTCTCTTCCGGGCACGCCATGGACACGTTGCGCAGCGCGGCGCTCCACAGCATTGACTGAAAGAGACCGTTGAGCGCCCACAGCCCATACATGAATCCCGTCTCCGGCAGCAGTGCCATGCCCAAATTGCACAGAGCCGACAGTGCCAAACCTCCCGTTAAAAACGGCTTAGGGGCCACATAGTCGCCAATACAGCCGTTGAGCAGGCGCCCACCACCGTACACGAAAAAAAAGGTGCTGCCCAGCACGCCGATTTCAGCCTTTGTAAGAATGCCCGCCTGCTGAAAAAGGGGTGAAGCAATAGAAAAATTCAGTCGCCCCGTGTAAACCAGCATATAGGCGGCAAAGCAGAGCAGGATGACTCGCAGCTGTCTGCGCTCCCATTTTACATTTTTTCTCACAGGGTAAAGGTGGGGCGCAGGCGGGTATCGTCATAGACAGGCTGTGTGTACAGCATTTTCCCGGAGGGAGAAGATACCTCCACGCGCACGTAAAGTTCATTACCGTGCATGTGGTAGGAGGCCGCCGGACTTACAGTCTCTTGCAGCACTTCCCCTCCCTGACCTATAAAACGATAGCGGTAGGTATACCGATAGCCCTCGTTATTCCGGACGCTCAGAGAGATCACATTGTCTTGCAGCGTCAGATACTCCAGCAAAAGTCCGGTTGAGACATAAAACCGGCCCTTTTTAACGGCGTCAATGATAGAAGTTTCCGTTTTATCCGCAAAAATCATATTCCACGCAATAGCCAGGTACCACCAGCGGTGAAAATCGTCGTTGCCGAAGCACCAGCAAAGCCGGCCGCCGGAGAGCAGATAGTCATACACATCAGGAGCGTGGCACCGGCCGTTGCAGTGCGCCTCGTCCAAAATTTTTCCACAGTCAATGCTGCCGTTATAAATTTCCATTCCCACGAAGCCGCGGAGACCGTCAATGGTTTCCTTCGGAAGACCCCAGTCCCGTTTCCAGTGGGGGTGACACAAAATGGCAAATCCGCCATCCACCACAGCGCTGTCAATGGCGTGCTGCTGGGAATCCAGCACCACTTTTTCCGTTCCCACGCAGACCATGTGGGTCAGATCCACCGTGTATTCATACCCCCGGGGTAGACAGAGGCCAAACCGGTTTTGGTAAGGTGCAGGGTTCGTATAAAGGTTGTGATTGGACAGGCAAATAGCGTCGTAGTCCAGGCGCTGGTATTCGCCCAAGACTTCCTCAATGGGCAGTGAACCGCAGGTATTGGGGCCGGTACCAGCATGTGTGTGAAAGCTGGTACGCAGAAAGTGCTGTTTAAAATCGCAGGACGCGTAGGGATTTTGATACATGGGATCGGGTTCCTTTCTTTTTTGTCTATTTACATCTTTTTGTGGAAAACAGCCGGTGCATTTCCGCCACATGTGTGGCCGTTTCCGGATAGGATTGCAGGGATACCGCCACACACAGCGCGTCCAAAATGGCAATATGCGCCATTCTGGCAGAGACCGCCTCAATGGGATAGCGAATTTCATCGCTAAATGCCACCAAGGAATAATCGGCATAACGGTTGATAGGGCTGTCGGCAAAACTGGTAATGGCCACCGTAACGGCGCCTTTTTCCTTGGCAAGCCGCAGCGTTTCCACTGTGTCAACAGTGGCGCCGCAATGGGAAATTCCTACCGCCACATCTCCTACCCCCATCTGCGAGACCTCCATCAGCATAATGTGGTCGTCCACGGCAGCTGAGGCCGGCAAGCCAATGCGCATGAAACGGTAGTAGGCGTCCTGGGCCAGTGTGGCTGATGTTCCCACACCGAAAAAGAAGATGCGCTTTGCTCCTGCCAATACCTCTGTCAATTTTCTTGCGTTTGGCCAGTCCAACGCGCTCAGTGTGTCACGCAGTGCATCCTGCCCGGATCGAAACACCTTATTAAAAATGGTTTCCACATCATCAGTCGGTGTCACATGGGGCACCACCCCTATCTGCTGCACTGATTCGTCGGCAGGATATGTCAGCAGATTCCGCTTCAATTCGGCGTAACCGGTAAAACCTATACGCTGGCACAGCCGCACAATGCAGGAAGCCGCACAATGGGAGGCTTGGGCCAACCGCCCCACCGACAATAGCGGAATGTCCGCAGGATGCCCCAGTATATAGTCAGCCACTCTTTTTTCTCCGTCCGGTAAAGAATCATACTGATTTTTCAGACGAACCAGAGAGGAATATCGCATATGCTCCTCCTCCTTTAATCTGAATTTAATTCCACTATAATATTTTTAATTAGAATATTATTCTACACCATAGCATCCGGCTTGTCAATTTATCTCTTTTTAAAAAAGAAACCCGCAGGCGTTCTCTTGGAAAGGAGAGAGAAGCCTGCGGGCTATGGGTGTTATTTCGGCGAGGATGCCATACAGCTCGTATTATGAGAAGACGATAAAGAAGAGGAGTTCCTCCAAAATAAACCGCTGCCGTCAAAAGAGTGGTAGGAACTCTTTCCACGGCGTTGTATAAAAATAGTTTATTACTTTTAACTGTTAAAGTCAATATATAAATATACGAAATGTAATTTATTTTTTTGTTACATTTTATTCTTGATTCCTATATCGAAACATTGTAAGATAA
>JAAXZS010000106.1 GCA_012719745.1 Clostridiales bacterium
AGAGAGGAGCCACCATAGCTGAAAAAGGGCAGCGTCAGGCCAATGACCGGCATGACGAAAAGGCACATACCGATATTTTCCACCACCTGAAAGATCATCACGGAGGCAATGCCCACGCACATATAGGCGTCCGCCCGGTTATTGGCATTCTTCGCCACCACCAGACACCGCAGAATGATCGCCGTCAAAAGCGCAATTACCAGCAGGCACCCAATCATGCCCAGCTCCTCGCCCACCACAGAGAAAATGAAGTCGGTGTGCCGGGCGGGCAGGCTGCCGCTGTATTCACTCTGGGTCTGGGTACCCTTAAAAAGGCCTTGTCCCGTCAGGCGGCCGGAGCCAAGCGCCAGCAGGCTGCGGGTCTGGTGCCAACCCACGCCCTGCGGATCCAGGTTGTGGTCGAACAGCACCATAAACCGCATTTTCATGTACTCCTGAATTTTATCCGTCTCCCATAGCAGATAAAAGGCAATTCCCGCCGCGGCGCCGCCGATAAAAAACCAACGCAGCGCCATGCCGGCAGCAAAAGCCATACCGATAAAGGCAAAGACATACACAAGGGCACTGCCCATATCGGAGGACACCACATAAATAAGGCCCACCATAAACAGCAGATGGGCCGCCAGCATGGCCACATTGGAAAAGGATTTCAGATCCCGGTTATCCTTCAGCCATACCAGCTGTCTGGCCAGGAGCATGATAAAAGTCAGCTTGACGATCTCCGCAGGCTGAATGTTCATCGGCAGCCAAGAGGCGGAAAGCCAAGCCCGGTTACCGCCCACCTCCAGTCCCAGAGGGGTCAGCAGCAGCAGAATGAACGCGACATTGAAGCCAAAGATCCATTTCCATCTTTTCAAAATCGGCTGCAGGTCGATCATGGAGATCACAAAATATAAAAGGACGCCGATCACCAGTGCCGCCCCCTGCACCAACACATATTTGCTGGCACCGGTATAATGAGTGGCGCTGGCAATCATCAGAAGTCCGAAGGCGGATGCCGCGCAGCAAAGCGCCAGCAAGACCAGGTCGGCCTGATGGATCATATCCTCAATTAAATCTTTTGCTTTACCAAACATGGCATACTTCCTCAGTGTAATAATAGTTTAGTTTACCACAAGAAGTTTTCCCTGTAAACCTGATAAACTTTCTTTTCTTTTGTTTTTCCCTGTGCTATAATCAATTGACTTGAAAAAAGGGGGCGAATTGTGTGGAATATGTGTCCCACAGCGTAACGGAAACAGAATCCATCGGCGCACAGCTGGGCGAAACACTGCGGCCGGGCACGGTTCTGGCCTACCGGGGCGATCTGGGCATGGGAAAGACTGCCTTCACCCGTGGCCTTGCCCGTGGTCTTGGCGTCCGAGGCCGGGTCACCAGTCCCACCTTTACCATTGTCAATGAATACCCGGGGGTAATTCCCCTGTTTCACTTCGATATGTACCGGCTTGGCAGCTCGGACGAGCTTTTTGACATCGGGTGGGAGGATTATCTCGCCCGGGGCGGCGTCTGCGCCGTGGAGTGGAGCGAGCGGGTCAGCGATGCCCTGCCGCCGGACACGGTATGGGTGGAGATCCGCCGGCACCCCCAGGGGGACGACTGGCGCATCATTTCCATTACAGGAGGTTCAAACCCTTGAAAATATTGTCCTTAGAAACCTCGGCCAAAAGCGTCTCCGCCGCCGTGACGGAGGATGGCGCTCCTTTGGCCTGCGCCTATCAGAATACGGGTATGACCCACAGCCGCACGTTGATGCCGCTGGTGGACGCCATGCTGCAAAACAGCGGCCTCTCCCCTGCGGAGATGGACGTAATCGCCGTGGCCGCTGGCCCTGGCTCCTTCACGGGCATCCGCATCGGCATTGCCGCCGCCAAGGGTCTTGCCTGGGGACTGGAGAAGCCCTGCTGCGGCGTTTCCACCCTGCTGGCCATGGCTCAGAACGTTCCCTTTTTTGACGGCGTCATCATCGGTGCCATGGATGCTCGCCGCCATCAGGTATACAACGCCCTTTTCTCCCAGCAAAGCGGCGAGCTGCAGCGTCTGACTCCCGACCGGGCCATTGGCCTTGCGGAACTGGCGGCGGAATTAAAAAATGAAGAAAAACCGAAAATAATAGTTGGAGACGGTGCAGAACTGTGTTATACTTTTCTGTTGGAACAGGGAATCTCCTGCCGGATGGCACCGCCCGCCGCCCGGATGCAGAATGCCGTGGGCGTGGGACAGGCCGCTGACACCATGGCCCGGGCCGGGCAGCTGGTCAGCGCGCAGCAACTTCTCCCCGTCTACTTGAGAATGTCACAGGCGGAGCGGGAAAAACTGGCAAGAGGCGAGAAAATAACTGTTGATTAAAAAATTAAATTATTTGGAGGAGAAGAACGATGTATAGCGAAAGAGTGCATGTGATGGATCACCCCCTGGTTGCGCACAAGTTGAGCATCATCCGTGACAAAAACACCAGCGTAAAGGATTTCCGGGAGCTGGTATCCGAAATCGGTATGCTCATCACCTACGAAGCCACCCGTGATCTGCCGCTGACCACCATGGAGGTAGAAACCCCCATCTGCAAGGCTACAGTTCCCACTCTGGCCGGCAAAAAGTTCGCCGTTGTCCCCATCCTCCGGGCAGGTCTTGGTCTTGTGGACGGTGTACTGCGCATGGTTCCCTCCGCCCGCGTGGGTCATATCGGCATGTACCGCGACGAGGAAACTCTCCAGCCCCATGTTTACTTCTGCAAGATGCCCAAGGATATTGCGGACCGTGACATCATCATCGTGGATCCCATGCTGGCCACCGGCGGTTCCGCCGCTGCCGCCATTAGCGAGATGAAGAGCCGTGGCTGCAAGAACATCAAGCTGATGGTTCTGCTGGCCGCTCCCGAAGGCATTGAAAAGCTTGTTAAGGAGCATCCCGACGTGGACATCTACTGCGGCGCGGTGGATGATCACCTCAATGAGCATGGCTACATCGTCCCGGGTCTGGGCGATGCCGGTGACCGCATCTTCGGCACCAAGTGAGCTTCTCTTAATAAAATATAAGGGACACAATGCGTCTGCATTGTGTCCCTTTTTTATCAATTATCTATGCTGGTTCAGTCCACCACTTTTATTTTCCACTTTTTAAAGAGCAGCACTCCCAGAAAAAAACCGATGACATATAAGATAATATCAAATGTATCAAACATCCCCCGCATGACGGCCACCTGCAGCAGCTCCACGGATACCGCCAGTAAGAATCCCGCGAGCAAAGATTGCTTTATGCCGCTGTTCCGGAAGAAATAACCGACGGGAATAAATAAGAGAAGATTCAGCAGGCTTTGCAACTGCATTTCTAAGTTGTGCAAATCCCTGATCCCTGTCAGCGGATTCCAGATAAACACCCTGCCCATGGAGCGTCTTCCGAACAGAGCGATGACCGCCGCGCAGAAATAGGCTGCAAAAAGCAGCCACAGCATCCATTTTTTAATCCGTCCGGTAAGAAGCAAATAGAAAACGGCACTGCAGCCTCCCACACACAGCAGCAGGCACAGCAGGCTGACGATTACATAAAAAGCGCCGCCGCCAAAGAAGACAGAGAGGACATCCATCATCACATAGTAGTACAACAGGTAACCCAAAATTGCTCCGAAAATGAAGGAGCAAATTACCTTGACCGCATTTTGCTTCACGGGTTAGTCCCCCTTTTATCATCGTTTCCACATTTTTCGTATTTTACCGTTTGTTCAGCAACCGCGCCACAAAAGGCCGGTGGTGACGCATGGCCCCCTCCGGGCAGAACTCCTGACAGCAGAAGCAGTGGATGCACTTGCTTGTGTCGATATGCGGTTTCTTCCCCCGCATGGTGATGGCCCGGGCGGGACATACCCGATAGCACTCGCCACAGCCAATACACGCCGCGCTCGTCACCTGAGGCCGGGCGCACATAGCCCAGGCTGCCGCCCGACCGAACAGTTTCCCCGCAAACCCCTTTATCTCATTGCGAAATTCGATGCTGTTCAGCTTTTCCAGCACCTGATAATCCCCTACCACAAAATCCTGCCACGATCCTTCAACCGTCAGCTCCTCCACTGTCCGAGGGCAGAGCCCCCGTTCCATGGCCGCCGCCAGGGTGGGTACGCCCTCCCTGTCAAGTCCGATAAGCCGGGCCGCCAGCAAATCGGTGCAGTAGGGGGAGCGGCCGGCAATGAGACAGCCGATGTGGCGGGGCGTCCCGGCGGTAGGGCCGTTGCCCTCCATACCCGTGACGGCGTCGATGAGATTCACCGCCGGATGAAAATATTCATTCAGATCAATGAGCATGTTGGCAAAGTCCCGTCCCTGGGGATAGCGGAAATGATACTCCGGCTTCACTGTACCCGGAATGGTGCCGAAGAGGTTTTTCACCGCCGCCGACAAGCCCATCATACCATGGGTCTTCAGCTTGGAAAAGTTGATGATCAGATCCGCCTCATCCAACCAGGCGGTGTAAAGAAATTTCCGAGCGCTGACGCCGGATGGGAAATCCGCCTCCCGCTGGGAAAAGTCCTCGTTAAGCCGTCCGCCCGCCGTTTCCACCGCCCGGACACCCGTGACGGTGTAAATCCGATGAACATAGGCCGCCGTAAAGGGACCGCCGGGGCTGTCCCCCACCGTCACCTGTGCCCCCCGCTCTGTCAGCAGGCGGCACAACTCCGTGAGAAAAACCGGATGAGTGGTGGCCGCCGTTTCCGGGCGGCAGGCCGTGACCAGATTGGTTTTCACCGCCACGCGGATGCCCGGCCGTATCTCCTTTAAAAAATTCAGTGCCTGCAGCGCCTCCTCCAGCGCCTGCCGGACATGGGCTGCCTCATAATCCCCGCAGGGCTTTATAACAACCGGTTCAAACATCATGCAACCCTCCATTTTTTCTGTATCATACCACAGTCCGACGCCTCCCACAAGTGGCATTTGTTTGTTATAGATAACTTTTTCTCATTGTGCCTTTCCACATTTGTCATTTTTTTCACTTGTGCATTTCCGATAGTTAGATTATACTAACATTATAGGTTAGCGGTATCTAACGGGAGGTTGAACAATGCCACTTGACAAACTGGAAGTGGGACACAAAGCCGTTATCACCAAGGGGGGCGGCAGTGGCGTGCTGCGCGGCCGACTGCTGGACATGGGTCTGATCCCGGGCACGGCGGTGGAGGTGCGAAAGGGAGCGCCCATGGGTGATCCCATGGAACTGTACCTTCGCGGCTACGCCTTGACGCTGCGGCGGGAAGAGGCACGGCAGATGGAGGTAAACGAACAATGATTTTTGCACTGGCAGGCAATCAGAACTGCGGCAAGACCACCCTTTTCAACCAGCTCACCGGCTCCAACCAGCATGTGGGTAACTTCCCCGGCGTCACGGTGGAACAGAAGTCCGGCCTCATCCGGGGGCAGAAAAATTGCACCGTGGTGGATCTGCCCGGCATCTACTCCATGCGGCCCTATACGGATGAAGAGATCGTCACCCGGGACTTCATTCTCAATGAAAAGCCGGACGGCCTCATCAACATCGTGGACGCCACCAATATTGAGCGTAATCTCTATCTGACCTTGCAGCTGATGGAGATGCACATTCCCATGGTGCTGGCGCTGAACATGATGGACGAGGTGCGCACCGGCGGCGGTACTATCGACGTAAAAGCCATGTCAGCAGCATTGGGCATCCCCGTTATTCCCATCTCCGCGGCCAAAAACGAGGGCATTGAAGAGCTGGTGCGCGCGGCGGTGCAGACAGCTCGGGAAAAGCGCTGTCCCACCGTCACAGACTTCTGCGAAGCGGGGCCGGTGCACCGGTGCATCCACTCCGTCTGCCACATGATCGAGGATCACGCCCAGCAAAACGGCATTCCCGTCCGCTTTGCCGCCGTGAAGCTGATCGAAGGCGACCCGGTCATCAACGAGCGTCTGGGCATCCATCAGGGAGAGCGGGACGCCATCGGCCACGCCGTGGAGCAGATGGAGCAGGAGCAGGGTCTTGATCGCAACGCGGCTCTGGCCGACACCCGCTATCACTTTATTGAAGAGATCTGTGCCAAGACGGTGGTAAAGTGCCGGGAAAGCCCGGAGCGGCAGCGCAGCGTCAAAATTGACAATGTGCTCACCGGGCGCTACACGGCAATTCCCGTGTTTCTGCTGATCATGCTGGGTGTTTTTTATCTCACCTTTAACGTAATCGGTTCCTTTCTCAGTGATCTGCTGGCCCAGGGCATTGACGCCCTTTCCGGCGTGATGGACACGGCGCTTACCGCTTACGGCATCAATTCGGTGGTACATAGTCTGGTGATCGACGGCATTTTTGCCGGGGTGGGCAGCGTACTGTCCTTCCTTCCCATTATTGTGGTGCTGTTCTTTTTCCTCTCCATTTTGGAGGATACCGGCTACATGGCACGGGTGGCCTTTGTGATGGATAAGCTGCTGCGAAAAATTGGTCTCTCCGGCCGCAGCATTGTGCCGCTCCTCATCGGCTTTGGGTGCAGCGTCCCCGCCGTCATGGCCACCCGGACACTGGCCAGCGAGCGGGATCGGAAAATGACCATTTTTCTCACTCCTTTTATGAGCTGCAGCGCCAAGATCCCCATTTACGCGGTGTTTACCGCCGCCTTCTTCCCCCGGTATCAGGCGCTGGTGATGATGGGGCTTTATCTCCTGGGCATTCTGGTGGGCATCGTGTTTGCCCTGCTGATGAAAAAAACCGCATTCCGGGGCAACCCCGTTCCCTTTGTGATGGAACTGCCCAACTACCGCTTCCCCTCCTTCAAATCCGTGATGCTTCTGATGTGGGATAAGGCCAAGGACTTTTTGCAGCGTGCCTTTACCGTCATCTTTGTGGCCACACTGATTATCTGGTTTTTGCAAACCTTTGATACTCGCCTCAATGTAGTCTCCGACAGCGCTGGCAGTCTTCTGGCCATGATAGGTCAGTGGCTCGCGCCCCTCTTCGCGCCTCTGGGCTTTGGGGACTGGCGGGCGGTCACGGCACTTATCTCCGGATTTGTGGCCAAGGAATCCGTCATTTCCACGCTGGGTATTTTGATGGGCGGTGCGGAGCTCTCCGGACTGTTCACTGTGCAAAGTGCCGTGAGCTTTCTCGTTTTCACCCTGCTCTACACGCCCTGCGTGGCGGCAGTCACGGCCATCCGCCGGGAGCTGCACTCCGGTTGGAAGGCTGCGGGCGTAGCGCTGGTGCAATGCACGCTGGCCTGGCTCATTGCCTTTATTGCCTACCGTTTGGTAGTGCTCATCTGATACAGGAGGTATTTTAATGAATCCTTTGGATCTTCTCATTTTGCTGCCCCTGCTGATTTGGCTCATTTTCTCTCTGCGCCACATCCGCAAGCGCAGAAGCAGCGGGGCAGGCTGCTGCGGCAATTGCAGCCGGTGCAGCGGCTGCCATCAATAAAAAGCGCAAGACCGGCCAATGCCCCTGCGGGCATTTGCCGGTCTTAAGTACGCACCGTCATTTTCAAATGGCGGTGCGTACTTTTTTCAGGTTATGCGTTGACTTTTTTCCTCTCCCGCAGCATACGAAACATACGCTGCACGCTGGGGGGATTGCCCTTGTAGAGGGACATCATCTCATAGACTTTTCCCGCCAAAAGTACCAGCAAAAGTGCAAAGGCCAGCACGATGACAAGGGAGACAACACCCGTCCACAGCGACGCCTGCCCGATAAGCACCCGGCTGGGCGTCACCAAAATGGCCGTCAGGGGGAAGTAGTTAAGCCAGTCGGCGGAGGAGGACATGCCGCTCATGCCGCCGGAATAGAGGCAGCAGAAGAAGCTGACGATCAGCGCCATCACAAAAAGGATATTGGTGGAGGACAGATCCTCCGGCTTGCCCGCAAGCGAGCCGCCAATGGCGGCCAGCGCGCAGTAAAGCAAAAACCCTGCCAGAATCAGCAGCACCGACAAAAGCACCGCCGGCAGGCTGAACATACCGCTGAAAAGGCGGAAGGAGGCAAAGAACTGGATCAAAGGCATGGTGGTGTCAGGATGGATGGCTTTGGCGATCAGCGTCCCCGCCCCGAAGCCCGCAGTCAGTCCCACCAGATAGCAGAACAGCTGTAAAAGCCCTGCCAGCGCCATGGCCAGCACCTTGCCCAGCACCATGGCCGCCGGCTTCACCGTCACCAGGAAAAAGTCCATCAGCTTGGAGGTCTTTTCCAGAATTACACTGTTGGCCACTCCCTGTCCGTACAGCAGGATCAGGAAATACAGCACCATAATGTTGAGATACGGCAGCAGCATTCCCAGCAGATCCATGACGCCGTTCCCGTTCTCCTCCGTGTCGGGCACGGCCACCTGAGCCATTACCTGGGGCAATTGGGTCAGTCCCGCCTTGGCCGTCAGAATAATGCGGAGCGTGGATTGCAAAAAGACAGCGTAGCTGTCGGCGTCTGAGGCCGTCAGCTCCGTTTCCTCCGGCAGCAGAATCTGTGCGGCATACGCCTCCCCATCCTGATCCAGCACCGCGATAAGTGTTGTCCCGTCGGCGGCAGCCTTGGCCGCCTCAAGCGAAGATTCGTTTACATAGCGCAGCGCGGTAAAGCCCGGCAGTCCGGTGCTGTTGAGAATGCTCCAGTCCGTCCCGTTCCCTCCGGTATTGTCCACCACGCAGATGGTCTCCGCCTGAAAGGACTTTGCCACAGTGGGCGTTTCCTCCCGCCCGGATTCCACCGCCGCCATAATACCGGCGGGCAGCAAAAAGCACAGAAGTGTTATGAGGATCAGCGACAGACGATAGCCCCTTTGTCTCACCTGCTGGCGGAAGGTGAAGGAAAACACCTGGGAAAAGCCCTTGAGATTATTTTTCATTTAGGCCGCCCTCCTTTTTGTTCCTGCCATGCCTAAAAGCTGGCGCAGCTTGATGCGGCTGCCCCGGTGAATCACGATATCGGCATAGACCCGGGAGGCAAATACCATCAAAAGGCAGATTACCGCCACCTGGATCACCCAGGACAGCGCCAGCACCGGCAGTCCGATCCGTCCCGTCACATATTCCACCGGTGCGCAGAACACGGAGACCACCGGGAACAAAGACAGCACCGTAGCCAGGGCTGTGCTGTTAAAGATGCCGCCGAAGCAGGAGGCAATATAGCCCAGCATCACCAGCATGACCACGGAGCCGTTGGCCGACTCCATATCCTCCGTCCCGGAGCAGCAGGCGCCGGAAATGCCGCCGATGATGGAAAAGGTCAGGTAGCCCAGCGCCAGAGAAACAAGGGCAATGGCCAGCACGCCGATGATCTCCAGCACATCGAAGTGCATCTGCGGCGCCACCGCCTGCAATTGTCCCTGTAAAAGAGACGCGGCGGAAAAATCAAAGAGCAGTGATGCGGCAAAGCCGGACAGGACAAAAGCGCCCAGCATGGCAATCATCAAGCCAAAAATGTAAGTCATTACCGCCAGAATTTTACCGGTCAGCAGCGCCATGGGCTTCACACTGATCATCAAAAGCTCCACCAGCTTGGAGGATTTTTCCTCAATGACAGCCCGTATGATATAGGCGGTGGAGATCATGCACAGCATCATCACCACGATGGCGTAACCATATTGCAGCGCAAAGCGCCCGCCGGGGCCCTCTTCATCCACCAGGGGCTCTCCCGGTGCCGCGTAGGAGGCGGCCTCTCCGCTTTTGACGCTGTAATCGGCGTCAGCCATGGCCAGCTGTTCCCGGGTCACTCCGGCAGCCAGCGCGGCGCTTTCCGTCACCGTCTTTTGCAACCGGTCGGAGAGATCCTGCAAATCGCCCGCCGACAATTCGCTCTCCGTACCGCCGCCCACCTGCAGCGCATAGCTGCCATCCGGGTCCTCTGTAATCACCGCCAGCGCATCTTTTTCCCCCAGTTCCATCGCATCCGAGGACGCCGGGCGGAAATCGGTTTTACTCCAGTAGCTGCCCTTCGGTGCGTCAAAGGACAGGAATGTTTCATTTTGTATGTAGACAGTCTCTGCATTGCTGGTGCTGGTAAAAAGGTCTCCACCCAGCGAAATGGTGCCGTTTTTGGCCAGCAGTGCCACCACCGGCATACTGATCAGCACCAGTATCAGCATCACACAGCCGGAAATGATGTTGGCCTTACTCTTGGCATACTGCCGCAGTGTAAAGTCAAACACCTCGCCGGTACCCGTAAAATCACGTTTACTCAGCTTCATTGGCCTGCCCCACCTTCTCCACAAAGATCTCATGCAGCGACGGCTCCCGCAGATCGAAGGTAATCACCGTCACATGGTTTTCTATCAGCAGGGACAAAAGTCGGTTGGCCTGTTCCTCGCCGGTCACCTTCAGGCGGTATTCGTTTTCCTTCCGTGTCACAAGGTGCACCCCCTCCGTCTCCAGATAGGTGCTAATGTCCTGCTCCGTTTTCAGGGAAAGATTCACCCGGCCATAGCTCTTCTTGATGTCGTTGAGGTGGCCTTGCAGCACTGTCTTCGAGCGATTGAGAATGGTGATGTCGGTGCAGAATTCCTCCACGGTAGCCATTTGGTGGCTGGACATGATGAGGTACTTTCCCTTGTCGATCTCCTCACGGATAATGGAGTTGAAAAGGTCGGTATTCACCGGGTCAAGGCCTGAGAGAGGTTCATCCAGAATCAGCAGCTGAGGCTCCGACAAAAGAGCCGTCATCAGCTGGATCTTCTGCTGGTTGCCCTTGGAGAGCTGATCGGCCTTTTTGGGCTTTTGCACCTTTCCCCGGCCTCGCAGGCCAAGGCTCTTTTTCTTCCCCAGCAGCGCCTCCTCCGGCTGTACCTTGGGCATCTGAGGATAGAGATACTCCTCCACCTCCAACCGTTCTGCCCAGTATTTGATGCGCTTGCGGGCCTCCGCCCGGGATACGCCCCGCAGTGCCGCGAAATAAATCAGCTGATCCATCAGCTCATATTTGGGATATAGGCCCCGTTCCTCCGCCAGATACCCCACGTTGCAGGTATTTGTATCCAGCGGTCTTCCGTCCCACAGCACCTCTCCGCTGTCCCGGGAGAGCATCCCCAGCATCATGCGGATGCTGGTGGTCTTGCCGGCACCGTTGGTCCCCAGAAGGGCATACACCCCCGGCTCTTCCATGGCAAAGGACAGGTGATCCACCACCACCTTGTCGCCGTAGCTTTTGCACAGGTCTTTTACGATCAGGCTCATTTTCTTTCTCCTTTATTTGTTTTGCCGCTTACTCCTCCCAGAAGAGTTCGTCCAGCGTTTTCCCCAGCACCTTACAAATGGACAGGCACAGTCGTATGGAGGGATTGTAGTCGCCCTTTTCCATGGCGTTGACAGTCTGCCGGGATACATGGACGGCATCCGCCAGCTCCTGCTGCGACAGATCCATTGCCGCCCGGGCAGCCTTCAGCTTCAGATTTTTCATATGTCATCTCCGTCTGTCAGACGGTCCCGCCGCATTTTCAGCAGCAGACTTGCCATCAGTATCAAAAACAGCACACCGCAGACCGGGGAGAGCAGATTCCAGTTCAAAAGGCCGTCCGTTGTAAACGTATGGAGTGAATCCACACTGGCCATTGTCTGGATCAGTACCACCAGTCCGAAGAGCAGCAGATAGGTTTTTGGTTTTTCTCGCAGCGTCATAAACGCATCGCTGCGGATGCAGATGATACCGAAAACGCCAATGGAAATAAAAATACCCATCACACCGTCCACACCAGGCTGGGCCCAGATCCCGGCTATTTTTATCACCGCCGCGTTAACAAGCAGGTAGAACAGCAGCGTGAAAAATGCCGCTTCAAAGGCCTTTCCACGGGCTGCCTGCTGTCGCTCGTCAAAAGAATCGTCCCATATCTCCCCCGATTTTGCCCGCTTGCGCCGGCGCACATAACTGCTGACAGCCACAACAACAGCGGTCAAGAAAATGCCTGTCAGGAACCCCCACATTCTGGCGTCCACTTCTCCGGTCCTCCTTCTCTCGATTTCCCGGTCAGTCTATTCTTTTTCCGACATTTTGTCAAGTATATTTTACAATTTGTCGTATAAATATTTTTGCTTTTTAGGCAGACGTTTTTGTGGAGATCGCACAGTCTCTTCAGCAGTGGCGCCCGGGCATAGGCGGGTTGGGCTTCCGGTTGCCGTCAATTCCGCATTATGACAACCTGGCCGCCGTATCAGGCAGTTTTTTGGTGAATATTGTCAGTATTTCGCTTTTTTTGTATCCGATTTCAGTTTATGATTGCTTTTATGAAAATATATGCTATACTGTTTTTGTATCTTTTGGGATGAAACTCTTCGTACCAAGCCGTATGAAGTTCCTCATACACGGGCAAGATAAACCCATAAACCCGATGATAAATACGACAATTAGAAGGTGCCGATTTGAACAAATATGTGATTCACGGCGGCAAACCCCTGTTTGGTGAAATTAACATCAGCGGGGCCAAAAACGCTGCCGTTGCGATTCTTCCTGCCGCGCTGCTGGTAGACGGTGTCTGCCGCATCGAAAATATTCCCCAGATCAGCGATGTTTCCCTGTTTTTCAACATTTTGGACGAGCTGGGCGCTCATATCCGTTCCCGCAATCTCCATGCGGTTGAGCTGAACTGCCACAGCATCCGCAGCACCCATCCCTCCTATGAAATGGCTCGCCGCATTCGCGCCTCCTATTATCTCATCGGCGCATTGCTGGGCCGCTTTGGTGAGGCCACGGTGGCCATGCCCGGCGGCTGCAATTTTGGCGTTCGCCCCATTGACCAGCACATCAAGGGCTTCACGGCCATGGGTGCCGAGGTCAGCGTGGAGGGCGGCTTTATTCATGCCTCCGCCAAAAATAAGCGCCTCAAGGGCGCCAACATCTATCTGGACGTTGTTTCCGTGGGCGCCACCATTAATATTATGATGGCCGCGGTACTGGCCGACGGCACCACCACCATTGAAAACGCAGCCAAGGAGCCCCACATCGTGGATCTGGCCAACTTCCTCAACTCCATGGGCGCCAACATCAAGGGTGCCGGCACCGACACCATCAAGGTCTACGGAGTCGAGCGGCTGGGCGGCGGCAGCTATACCATTATTCCCGACCAGATTGAGGCCGGCACCTACATGGCGGCGGTGGCCGCAACAGGCGGTCGTGTCCTGATCAAGAATATTATTCCCAAACACATGGATTGTATTTCTGCCAAATTAGTGGAAATGGGCGTCACGGTAGACGAGCTGGATGACTCCCTGATCGTCAGCCGCAGCACACCTTTGGTGCGTGCCAATGTAAAGACGATGCCTTACCCCGGTTTTCCCACCGATATGCAGCCCCAAATCTCCACGGTGCTGGCTTTGGCACAGGGCACCAGCATGGTGACGGAAAGCGTGTGGAGCAACCGTTTCCGCTATGTGGATGAGCTCAAGCGCATGGGCGCCCAAATTCAGGTGGACGGCAAGGTGGCCGTCATTGAAGGCATTGACCATTTTGTGGCTGCCCCCATTCAGGCCTGTGACCTCCGGGCCGGTGCGGCGTTGGTAATCGCGGCGCTGGCTGCCCAGGGCATCACCGAGGTCTCCTGTGTACAGTATATCGAGCGCGGCTATGAAGATCTGGTGGGTAAGCTCCGCTCTGTGGGTGCGGATATCCGGGTGGAGGAAATTCCCGGAGACGATGCCGAACTGGAGTCCCATATCGGCTGATTCCCCCTGTATTCTGTCAGCGTTCGCTGCAGAGGCTGACGATCTCGGCCGCTGCCGCGGGCGCTGTCTTTTTTCCGGCAATTATTTTAAGCGAGGTACTTTCGTTTTGACCACACTACATACACTCTCCAGCGGGTCGGAGGGCAACAGCCTTCTGCTCTCCTGCGGCGACACACATCTGCTGATCGACGCGGGCATTTCCTGCCGCCGCATCAAGACAGCCCTTTCCACTCTTCATCTGACGGCCGACGACTTAAGCGCCGTGTGCATTACCCACGAGCACAGCGACCATGTCTGCGGTCTCACCACACTTATTAAGAACCACCCCCTCCCCGTCTACGCCAGCTCCGGTACTGCCCGGGCACTCTGCGAGCGCATTCCCGGTGTTGCCCACGTTTTGTCGACAGCGGACACGCCTTTTTCTCTGGGCACATGCCATGTCACACCTTTTTCCACCTCCCACGACACCCGGCAGAGCGTGGATTACCGCATCGACACGCCCGATGGCAGCGTGGGCGTCCTGACGGATACCGGCTATGTGACGGAGGAGGCCTCCCTGACGCTGCGGGGTGTTGCGCTGTTGATACTGGAAAGCAATCACGATGTGGAGTGGCTCTCCGCCGGCCCTTATCCTTATTATCTCAAAAAGCGGATTTTAAGCGAGCGCGGCCACCTGTCCAATGATGCCGCCGCCGATTTTGCGGTGGAGATGGCCGCCGCCGGCACACAGGAGATCGTCCTGGCCCATCTGAGCCGGGAAAACAACACTCCCGTCCGGGCCTATGAAACGGTCCACAGCCGTCTCTCCGCCGCCGGTTACGCGCCCCGACTCAGTGTGGCGCCCCGAGGCGAGATCAGCGAGTGTTACTGTGTGGAGGGCGTACCGTGCAGAAAATAACCGTAATCTGTGTGGGCAAGCTAAAGGAGCCCTTTTACCGGGACGCAGCGGCGGAATATGTCAAGCGACTGGGTCGCTTCTGCAAAATAGAGGTTATTGAGTTGCCGGAGAGCCGTCTGCCGGAGGATCCCTCCCCCGCTGAGATTGAAAAAGCTCTTTCGGCTGAAGGGGCATCCATTCGGGAAAAACTGCCCCGTTCCGGCGCCGTCATTGCCCTTTGCATTGAGGGAACACTTTTGTCAAGTCCCGCTCTGGCAGAGAAGATCAGCGACTTCGGTGTAGCCGGCAAAACCCAGCTCACCTTTTTGATCGGCGGCAGCGTGGGTCTTTTGCCGGAGGTCAAGGCCCTGGCCGACCTGCGCATGTCCATGTCTCCCATGACCTTTCCCCATCATCTGGCCCGCATCATGCTATTGGAACAGATCTACCGCGCCTATCAGATCGCCGGCGGTACCCGGTATCACAAATAAAAGGAGATACATCCATGAAAGACGATATTACCACCTGGGGTTCCTCCCTCTCAAACGACGGCCCGGCATGGCCCACGGACGCAGCGGGGGAAAAGGTGCGTGCTGTGCGCCTGAAATTTGCTTTTGATTCCACGGCCGACGCCGACATGACCATTTCGTATTTGGCGGCCTATGGTGTTCCCTGTTTTAAGTATTACGATGTTGACGGCGGTGCCGGCAAGGTCATCAACGGCTTTTCCGGCTACGGTGCCAGTCTCTATGTGCCCCAGTCCCAGTTGGAGGACGCGCAGGCACTGTTGGATGCCCAGCCCATTGAAGATGAAGAAGAGTCTGGAAAGGAGTAATCAGTCATGTCTTATCAGCAGGAATATGAAAAATGGCTCCGCAGCGGCGCGCTTACCCAGGAGGAGCTGACGGAGTTGCGCGGTCTTGACGAAAAGGAAAAAGAAAACCGTTTTTACGGCCCCCTGGAATTCGGCACCGCCGGTCTGCGGGGCACCATGCATGTGGGGCTGCACAACATGAATGTGTATGTGATCCGCTGGGCCACTCAGGGTTTTGCCAATGTCATTGCCTCCCAGGGGGAGGACGCCAAGCAAAAGGGCGTTGCCATCTGCATGGACTGCCGCCATCACAGTATGGAGTTTGCCCGGGCGGCGGCGGAGGTCTGCGCCGCCAACGGTATCCATGTTCGCATCTTTGAAAGCCTCCGTCCCACGCCGGAGCTGAGCTTTGCCGTCCGGGAATACGGCTGTCAGGCGGGCATCAATGTCACCGCCTCCCACAACCCCAAGGAATACAACGGCTACAAGGTCTACTGGGCGGATGGTGCCCAGCTGCCGCCCCAGCACGCCGCCGCTATTGCCAAAGAGCTGGAGGGCATTGACATCTTCCACGGTGTCAGGCGCATGGACTTTGACGCAGCGGTAAAGGCCGGCCTTGTGGAAACCATGGGTGAGGAAACCGATGCGCGTTTCATGGGTCATGTGCTCTCCATGATCAACGATAAGGAAACCGTGGCCAAGGTGGCGGACACCTTTCAGGTGGTCTACACCCCCTTCCACGGCTGCGGCTACAAGCTGGTACCCCAGGCGCTGCGTGCCCTTGGCATCAAACATCTGTGGTGCGTGCCGGAGCAGATGGAGCTGGACGGCGACTTCCCCACGGTAGTCTCCCCCAACCCGGAAAATCCCGAGGGCTTTTATCTGGCTATCGACCTTGCCAATCAACACGGCGCTGACTTCATTGTGGGCACCGACCCGGACTCTGACCGGGTGGGTCTGATGGTACGCAGTCCCAAGGGGGACTTCATTCCCGTCACCGGCAACCAGACCGGCGTTCTGTTGGCGGATTACCTCATTGGTGCCATGAAGCGCTCCGGCAAGCTGCCCTCGAAGCCTGTTCTGCTTAAAACCATCGTCACCACCGAGATGGCTCGCAAGGTGGCCGAGTCCAACGGCGTGGCCTGCTATGACACCTTTACCGGATTTAAATTCATGGCCGAGAAAAAGGGCCAGTTGGAGGACGCCGGCGCAGGTGAGGTCATTATGTCCTATGAGGAATCCTACGGCTATATGCTGGGGGATTATGTCCGGGACAAGGACGCCGTCACCGCCTCTCTGCTGCTCACCGAGATGGCTGCCTGGTACGCCAGCCAGGGCATGACCCTCTTTGACGCCCTGGAAGCTCTTTACGAAAAGTACGGTTGGTACGGTGAAAAGACCCACAATCTGGTGATGCCGGGTCTGGATGGCCTTGCCAAAATGGCCGCTCTCATGGAAAACTTCCGCAAAAATCCCCCGTTGGAGATTGCCGGCACCCCCGTTGTCTGCCGCAAGGATTACGCCGACGGCACGGTTACAGACTGCCGAAGCGGTCAGGTCAGCACCATGGAGCTCAAGGGCTCCAACGTACTGCGCTATGAGCTGGCTGACGGCACCCACATTTTGGTGCGTCCCTCCGGTACGGAGCCCAAGATCAAGATCTATATCCTCACCATGGGCAACGACGCCGCCGACCGGGATGCCAATGTGCAGAAATATTCCCAGTGGGTAGACGCCATCCCTCGGTAAAGCAGCATTAAAAACAGCATAAAGAAGGACGGCCGCATGATGCGGCCGTCCTTCTATTTTTCGTTTTTATGTGCTTTACAGAAATGTTTCCGCTTCTGCCCGGCGGGCATAGCCCTCCTCCAGCTCATGCTGGTGATATAAGTAACCGGGGTCGTCGTAGTATTTAGCGCCCGCGGGGCATTTTTTCACGCAGGCACAGCACTTGATGCAGATCCCCGTCACCACCGCCGGGTCCTCTTGGGAGATAGATCCCATGGGGCAGATGGCGGCGCAGAGGCCGCAGCGGGTACATTTTTCCGGATCTGTCTTTGGCTTCACCTTCAGTATGTTAATGGGGATTCCCGCCCGATCCCGGGGCATATAGTAGGGGCGCAGCGGCTCCTCTCCCCTCACAGGAACCGGCTCCCGCGGAGCCTTTGCAAGGGTTTTTACTTTCCCTGCTATTCTTCCGGCAAAATCACGCACCGCCGCCATATCCTGTGCGTCGGGCCGTCCTTTCCCCAGTATCCGGGAGAAAGAGTGCTCCCCTGCAAAGCCGGCAGCCGCCACAGTGTGAAATCCATCCTTTTCCAGAATGTTTCGCAGTTCAATCAGCGCGTCGTCAAAATTCCGGTTACCAAAAAGCACCACCGGTACAGCCAGCGCACCGCCGCCATGTACCTTTTCCGTGAGATAGGGCAAAAGCACATTGGGCACGCGGCCTGCATAGGTGGGAGCGCCCCATACCACAAGGTCGTGGTCGGTGAAGGTCTTCTCCTGCTGCCGCACGGCAGGCAGGGAGTAGTCAAATACCTCCGCCGGTACCGAAAGATGGGCCGCCAGTTCCTCTGCCAGCGCCCGCACCACCTTTTCCGTGGTGCCGGTGGCGCTGAAATAGGCGGCGTATACATGGTCAATCTCCATGATTTCACCCTCTCCTCTATAAGGAAAAATCCTCTTTTTTCAGCGCCGCGGTGTCCAGCTTTGCCGGACGGGGCGGCACCCGCTTCAATGGGTCATATTTAAAGCTGGGACAGGCATCCCAGGGGGCCACAATGCCCCGCTTGACGCAGGCCACCTGTTCCTCGCCGATGAGGCTGCCCCGTTTGCAGTAGGCGCAGCGGGGCTCCATATTTTTTCTAAACAGCATAGCGCCCTCCTTAGAGTGTGTATAGCTTGATCTTCTCGTCCTCCACTGTGGCCTTGATCTGGGTAATGGGATGCTCGTAACTGTCGATCATCCGGGCGGCAATGGCGTCCTCCAGTTCCTTTTGGATCGTGCGGCGCAGATTGCGGGCGCCGTAGGTGGCAGAGTAGGACTTGTGGGTCAGATAGGAGACCAGTGTGTCGTCATAGGTAAAGCCCAATCCCTTGTCCTGGAGGGATGTCTTGAGTTCATCCAGCATGATGCGGGCGATGGCCTGGAAATTCTCCTCCGTCAGCTTATTGAAATAAATGATCTCGTCCACCCGGTTGATAAACTCCGGCCGCAGGAATTCCTGCAAAGCCTTCATGGCCCGCTCCCGTCCCTGTTCATTGGCGGTGCGGTTGAAGCCCACGGAGCCGTCCTTGCGGTCGCTGCCGGCGTTGGAGGTCATGACGATGACGGTGTTTTCAAAGTTCACCTTCCGGCCGTGAGAATCGGTGATCTGTCCGTCGTCCAAAATCTGCAAAAGAATATTCAGCACATCCGGATGAGCCTTTTCAATCTCGTCGAAGAGGATCACGGAGTAGGGCTTGCGGCGGATCTTTTCCGTCAGCTGCCCCGCCTCGTCATAGCCCACATAGCCGGGAGGCGAGCCCACGATCCGGGAAACGGAGTGCTTTTCCATAAACTCGGACATGTCCAGACGGATCAGGGACTCTGGCGCGTTAAAAAGGTCCTGGGCCAACTGCTTCACCAGTTCCGTCTTGCCCACGCCAGTGGAGCCCACAAAGACGAAGCTCACGGGCTTATGCTTGGGGGAAATGCCCACACGGCTGCGGCGAATGGCCGCCGCCACAGCGGCAATGGCCTCGTCCTGTCCGATCACGTGGGATTTAAGCCGCTCCTCCAGCTCTGCCAAACGTTTGAACTCCTCCTCCCGAATCTTACTGGCCGGGATCTTGGTCCACAGCTCGATGACACGGGCAATGTTGTCCATGGTCAACTGGGGATCGCCGTTGGCGTTCAGGGTATCCAGCTCGGACTGGAGCTGAATTTCCCGGCTGCGGAGATAGGCCAGACGCTCAAAATCCGGGCTCTCCGTGTTGGCCTCCAGCAGTTCCTTCTCCTTGCCGATGTCGGCGATCTCCCGGCGAATTTCCATGCGCCGGGTGATGGAGGGATCCCGCAAATTGAGGTCGGAGCAGGCCTCGTCGATGAGGTCGATGGCTTTGTCCGGCAGATACCGGTCAGTAATGTACCGCTCGGAAAGTACCACCGCCTGCCGGAGGATACCGTCAGGGATTTTCACTCCGTGGTAGGACTCATAGTAGTGGGCGATGCCCCGCAGGATCTTCAGCGTATCCTCAATGTTGGGCTCGTTGACCACCACCGGCTGAAAGCGCCGCTCCAGCGCGGTGTCCTTTTCGATGTGCTTGCGGTATTCGTTGAAGGTGGTGGCACCGATAACCTGGATCTCCCCCCGGGAGAGGGCGGGCTTGAGGATATTGGCGGCATTCATGCTGCCCTCGGCATCGCCGGCGCCCACGATGTTGTGCACCTCGTCAATGACAAGGATAATGTTGCCCAGTTTGCGGATCTCCTCAATGAGCCCCTTCATGCGGCTTTCAAACTGCCCACGGAACTGGGTGCCGGCCACCAGAGCCGTCAGATCCAGCAGGTAGACCTCCTTGTCCCGCAGCTTAAAGGGAACGCTGCCCCCCACGATGCGCTGGGCCAGCCCCTCGGCAATGGCGGTTTTGCCCACGCCCGGCTCGCCGATGAGACAGGGATTGTTCTTCTGCCGGCGATTGAGGATCTGAATGACCCGCTCGATCTCCTCCTCACGGCCCACCACGGCGTCCAGCTTGCCTTCTTTGGCCTGCTGCGACAGATTGATGCAGTAATTATCTAGGAATTTGCGTTTTTTATCCCGCCGCTCTTTTCCTTCGCCTGCGGGTGCCCCTTCCTTAGGCGCGCTCTCCTGCTTTTCCGGCATATTGCTGCCGGAGAAAAGGCGGTTCAGGAAGGGGAAGGTGGCGGTTTTGCCGCTCTCCTCGTCCTCGTCGTCCTCGTCGCTCCCCTCAGGCAGATTTTCCAGATCCTCGGCGCCGCCGAAGGCCTGTGTCATTTCGCTGTTGAGGTTGTCCAGATCCTCCGGCGTAATGCCCATCCGCTTCATCATTTCCTCCACCTGGGGCAGTCCCAGCTCGGACGCGCATTTCAGGCAGAGGCCCTCATTGACGGTTTCTCCCTTTTCATTCTGGCGGGAAATAAAAACCACCGCCACATTTTTTTTGCATTTGGAGCAAAGTGTAGGTTGCATGCTATACCTCCGTATTTCTCAGTAACGGCCCTCTATCCGGCGGGCCGGTATCATCTCATTTATTTTACAGCGCCGCGATGACGCTGATGGGGCTGTTCTCCGCAAAAAATTGCAGCAGCACCGATTGCTCAATCATATCCTCTGTCAGCACCAGTCCCGTCTCCCGCAGGAGCCACACCAGCAAAAATACCAGCAGTCCGCCTATGACGAAGCCCAAAAGCCCGCCGCCGATGGCGTTGAGGGCGTGAAGTCCCGGCAGCCGGGTAGCCAGATGCAGGGGTATCATCAAAAGGGACAAGACCAGCAGCAACAGCAGAAAGCTCACCAGATAGACGATGGCATAGGCGATGGAGTGGATGATTCCCTCCACGGCAGCCGCTTTAAGGGAATCAGTGGTATTTTGCACCTCTTTGGTAGCCTTTTCCAGCATATCCTGTCCCCAGACACCCACCGACTGCAAAATCTCACTGATTGTGCCGGTGTCGCCGGTTTTCACGGCTGCCTGGGCGGCCTTTTCGTTGAGGGATGACTGAATCCTTTGTTCAATTTTCTGCTGCAAAACAGGCTGCAGCTTCTCCGCCACGGTATCGGTCAAATGGTTGGCGGCGAAAGAGGCACCAATCAGTGCCACCAGCACGATGACTACGCCGGCCAGACTCTTCACCATGCCCCGTTTCATGCCCGAGAGCACCGAGAGCAGCAGCAATAATACAACGATTGCATCCGCGATCACAGCAGTTTTCATCAAATGGTCTCCTTCGCGTTTCGCTTACGGCAAATAGAGATTGGCGGCTGCGGAGCCCGTCAGCAGGGCGGAGCCGTCGCTGCGCACCAGTGCGTACTTGGCGGAGCTGATGTCCTCCAGATTAGCGCACTGCTTCAGATTCTTATCATAGATCACCAGATGGTCGGCAAACAGCACGGACACATAGCTGCCGGCGGCGGAGATGTGAAGCACCTCCTCGTTGATATCCAGTGAGCCGATCTCCTCTCCCCGCTTATCCACGGTGACAAGCCGTCCCTGACTGCCGGATTTGTACCGATCCAGCAGCAGTGCCGCAAAGCCATTGCCTTGGAGGGAGCAACCCCGCAGATAGCCGCCGTCAAAGGAATAGCTGGCGATAAGCTTTCCGGCGTCGTCTATGGTGTCCAGTCTGTCCTCGGCCACCTCGCAGAAGGTTCCGTCCAAAAGGCCCATCTGATACACAAGGCCGCCGGTAGCGCCGTACTGGGCGTCGGGTTCCGTACTGGTAATGCGGTAGATCACGGTATTGGTGAGAAAGCTGCCCTCTGTCTGCCCCATGGTGGCGGCGGCCACATACTTTCCGTCGGCGGAGACGCAGGCGGTCATAACAAATCGGTCGGCGGAGTCAAACTCAAAGACCAGCTTCCGTTCCGGATTATACACATAGACCGCCGCCTTATAACCGCTCTTGTTGGCGGTCACCGCCAGATACCCGGCGTCATTGACAGTGGCGGAGAGGATGGCCTGCTTCCCCTCGGTGGTGATGGTACCCAGCAGACCCTTGGTGTCAAAGACATACAGCTCCATTCCGCCAATGTCATAGGCCACTGCCAGCTTGTCGCTCTGTGTCACGGCGGCCTGCGTAAATTTCACACTCTGGGTATAGATGGTCTCTCCGCCGCGGGCGTAGAGATTGACAGCGGTGTTCGATGCCACCAGCAGCCCATCACCCATATCGGCAAAGCAGTTGCTTTTGTCGCTGTTGTAACGGTAAATTTCCGTGAGATTGCCCTTGTCCGTCTTTGTGGTACGGTAGGTAATGGCGCGGCGTATGGCGTCGAAGGTAGGGGAATTCCAGAATACGGCCGCCAGGATCACCGCCGCTCCCAATACAATCGAAAGCACAATGACCGGCAGTTTTCTTTTTTTCTTTTGTACGCGCCGGGCCGGTGCCTCTTCCTGAGGATCGCCCGGTGTAAATAGTAGATTATCCATTGAGCCGTTCATCCTCGTACCAAAGTTTTGTCAGATACAGACCGCCGGGAGGCGCGGTAGGGCCCGCCAGTGTCCGGTTGCCCGCCTCCAGGATGGCGGGGATTTCCTCCGGCCGGAGCTTCCCCTCCGCCGCGTAGAGCACGGTGCCGGTGATAGCCCTTACCATGTTGTACAAAAAGCCGTTGGCGCATACCTTCAGTTCCAGCAAATCGCCCGAGCGTGTCACATAGCAGTAGTAGATGGTACGAACGGTGCTTTTCACATCCGTCCCAACAGAGCGCACCGCAGCGAAGTCGTGGGTGCCCTCAAACATGCGGGCCGCGCGGTTCATCACATCCTCGTCCAGATGCTTGGGATAGAAGTATGCCCGGTTGACATAGAAGGGATTTTTGATGCGGGAATTGAAAATGCGATAGGTGTATTCCTTCTTGAGGCACGACCCGATGGCGTTGAAGTCCTCCCCCACCTCATAGGCGGCGGTGACCACAATATCCTCGGGCGTGTGGGTGTTGACGGCAAAGGGCAGCCGGTCAACGGGAATACGGGATTCCGTGCGGAAGGAGGCCACATACCGCTCGGCATGGACGCCGGCGTCGGTGCGGCCGCAGCCCACCGGATGGATGCGCTCCCCGCAAACGGCGGAGAGGCCCTTTTCCAATGTCTCGCAGACGGTAATCTCCGTTTTCTGCACCTGCCAGCCGTGGTAGGCACTTCCATTATACATCAATTTCAGGGCAATATTTCGCATAAAATAGTTCCTTTGCTTAAAGTCCCGCTTTTTTCAGAAGGATAATCCCCGCCACCAACGCCGCAAAGGCCACCAGTGTCAGGTAGTCCGCCGCCCGATAGCGCAGCACATGCAGTGCGGTGCGTCCCTCGCCGCCGTGATAGCAGCGGCATTCCATGGCCGTGGCCAGCTCGTCGGCCCGGCGAAAGGCGCTGATGAAAAGGGGTACCAGAATGGGCACCAGCGCCTTGGCTCTTCTCAAAAAGTTGCCGGATTCAAAGTCGGCTCCCCGGGCCTTCTGGGCGGACATGATTTTGTCCGTCTCCTCAATGAGCGTGGGGATAAACCGCAGGGCAATGCTCATCATCATAGACAGCTCGTGGACGGGCACCCTGATCTTTTTCAGAGGGTTCATCAGATGCTCCAGCCCGTCGGTGAGGGTGATGGGGCTGGTGGTATAGGTCAAAAGGAAGGTGCCCATAATCAGCATCACAATCCGCAATATCATGAAGAAGGCTGCCCAACATCCCTCCACGGTGATATGGCTCAAAAGCCAACCCGCCCCCAGAGGCGTACCGCTGGTAAAAAAGAGGTTCATCACGGCGGTAAAGGCCACAATGATAAAAATGGGCTTTAGTCCCTTGGTCAGTGCCCGGGGCTTCACCTTGGAAATGGCAATGCAGGTCATCAGCACCGCCGCCATCACCGCGTAGGATACCAGCCATTTGGCATTGAACAGCGCCACGATATATAAAATGGTAATCAGTATCTTTGTCCGGGGGTCCAGCCGGTGAGCCGGCGTATCCCCGGGGAAGTACTGTCCCAGCGTAATATCCTTAAGCATGGGCGGCGCCCCCCTTCAGTCGAAGCAGCTCCGCCTCCAGACCCTCCACCGTGTAGACGGCGGGGTCCACGGCCACGCCGCGCCTGGCAAGGGCCATGGCCACCTTGGTGATCTGGGGCACATCCAGCCCCGCACTCTCCAGTTCCTCGGCGCGGGAAAAGATCTCTTTGGGCGTTCCCTCCATAAAGTTGTGGGCGTCCTTTAAAACAAGGATGCGGTCGGCGTTGCGGGCAATCTCCTCCATGCTGTGGCTCACCAGGATCACAGTGTTGCCCTTGGCCTTGTGATACTCCCTGATCTGGGAGAGGATGCTCTCACGCCCCCGGGGGTCAAGACCCGCCGTGGGCTCGTCCAGCACCAGCACCTTGGGGTCCATGGCCAGCACGCCCGCGATGGCCACCCGGCGTTTTTGTCCGCCGGAGAGTTCAAAAGGGGATTTATCCAGCAGCTTTTCGTCGATGCCCACAAAAGCGGCGGCCTCCCTCACCAGCTTGTCCACCTGATCGGTGGGAATGCCCATGTTCAGGGGGCCAAAGGAGATGTCTTTGTAAACCGTCTCTTCAAACAGCTGATATTCGGGGTATTGAAACACCAGTCCCACCTGAAAGCGGACGTCCCGTATCTTTTTCGGCTCCGCCCAGATGTCCTTTCCGTCCAGACGGACGGTGCCGGCGGTAGGCTTTAAAAGGCCGTTGAGGTGTTGGATCAGTGTGGACTTGCCGGAGCCGGTGTGTCCGATAATGCCCAGCAGTTCCCCGGGATAGGCGGTGAGGTGCATATTCTCCACCGCGTTGCGCTCGAAAGGGGTGCCGGCGCTGTAGGTGTGGGTCAGGTTTTCCACTTGCAATATTGGTTCCAATTCGTTCTTCCTTCCCGCGTGTATGCCTTATGAAAGACAGGCGCATACCGCGCGTGCGCATTCGTCAGGGGTCAGGGCGTCCAGCGGCACCGTCCACCCCGCCTGCTTGAGGTCGTAGAGCAGCGCCACCGTGTCCGGCACGGTAAGGCCCATGGCCCGCAGCTCCTCCACCCGGGCAAAAATTGCCCGGGGCGCGCCGTCCATGGCCACGCGGCCGTTGTTCATCACCACCACCCGGTCAGCCCGGGCGGCTTCGTCCATATGGTGGGTGATGAGGATCACGGTAATACCCTCGTCACGGTTCAGCTTTTCAATGGTTTCCAGCACTTCCCGCCGACCCATGGGGTCCAGCATGGCCGTGGCCTCGTCCAGTACGATGCACGCCGGCTCCATGGCAATGACGCCGGCGATGGCCACCCGTTGTTTTTGTCCGCCGGATAGAAGATGAGGGGCGTGGCGTGTAAATTCCGACATGCCCACCGCGGCAAGCGCGTCGTCCACCCTCCGGCGGATCTCCGCCGGGGGCACGCCCAGATTTTCAGGGGCAAAGGCCACATCCTCTTCCACCACGTTGGCCACGATCTGGTTGTCCGGGTTTTGAAAGACCATGCCCACCCGGCGGCGGATCTCCAGCAGCAGCTCCTCGTCCTGGGTATCCCTGCCCTCCACGTACACCTTGCCGCCGGCAGGCAGCAGCACCGCGTTGAAATGCTTGGCAAGAGTGGACTTGCCGGAGCCGTTGTGCCCCAGCACGGCCACAAAGGTGCCTTTTTCTATGGTCAGATCCACGCTGCTCAGTGCCGTCTGGGGTTTTTCATTCTCCCCCGCAGGATAGGCAAAGCACAGATCCTTTGTTTCAATCATTGTACTCAAGCTGTTTTTCTCCTTACTCGCTCATCCACCGGCCGGTGGCGCCGCAGGGCAGCGCCATACCGGAATCCCGGCAGGGCAGTCCCAGTTCGTCCCAGGTGACCCTGCCGCCCCGGCTTTTTCCGATGAGCAGCTGCAAAATATACCCCAGCACCGAGGGCGCAAGGCCCGTGGTGTAGGAATTCAAAATCACAAAAAGGGGCTCGTCTGACAAGACCCCCGCGCAGAGCTTCACAAAGGGATAGAGATTCTCCTCCAGCTTCCACACTTCGCCCGAGGGGCCCCGTCCGTAGGAGGGGGGGTCCATGATAATGGCGTCATAGCGCTTGCCCCGGCGAATCTCCCGCTCCACAAATTTGGCGCAGTCGTCCACAATATAGCGGATGGGGGCGTCCTGCAATCCGGATACCCGGGCATTTTCCTTGGCCCAGGCCACCATACCCTTGGCCGCGTCCACATGGCACACGGAAGCTCCCGCCGCCGCGCAGGCCACCGTGGCGCCGCCGGTGTAGGCAAAGAGGTTCAGCACCCGGATGGGCCGGTCAGCCTGCCGGATCTTTTCCATGGCAAATTCCCAGTTGGCCGCCTGTTCGGGAAAAAGGCCGGTGTGCTTGAAGTTCATGGGCTTCACCTGAAAGGTCAGCTCTTCGTAGTGGATGGGCCACTGATCGGGCAGCTTTTTCTTGTCCCAGTGGCCGCCGCCGGTGGCGGAGCGGCTGTAGCGGGCGTTGGCCCCCTGCCAAAGACGGTCTTTGTGCTCCGTTTCCCAGATTGCCTGGGGGTCAGGACGTATAAGGATCTCCCTGCCCCAGCGTTCCAGTTTTTCACCACCGCCGCAGTCCAGAAGCTCATAATCCTGCCATTTATCCGCCATCCACATAAGGGAAATACCTCCGCCATCATAATCAATCAATTATACCGTAAAGTACCTGCCGCGTCAACCGCCCGTATGCTCCCAAATCTTGCGTTTTTGTAAACTTTTTCACCCCAAAAGGAGTCCTGCTAACAAAAGTCAATAGGTAAAGTGAAAAAATCAGGCAACGAAAAAATAGCACGACAAAAAGGCGGCCGCAACATGCGCCCACCTGATTTAGGAGAATGGCGAAAATCCGTTAAGTATCCAGTGTTG
>JAAXZS010000121.1 GCA_012719745.1 Clostridiales bacterium
GAAAAAAGGGCGCCCCGTTTGCTTTTGATAATGGATTTAGCCCAGTTGCCATAAGCTCTGGAGCCGCCGGAGCGATTCATCAGCACCACAATGATGCCGAGAATCACCAAAAAGATCAGAATACCCATATTGTCCGTCACACTGCCTGCCATGGTATCGAAGGTGTTGGTAATGGCAACTACAGGGTTAAAGTTGGCGCTTAAAAAGCCACCGGCAAGGATGCCGATGAACAAAGAGGTATATACCTCCTTGGTAATAAGGGCCAGGACGATGGCCACCACAGGCGGCAGCAGGGATAGAGGCGTACTGAAAAATCTGCTTGTCGTGCCGGAACCGTCTGTGGCAAAGGCAATGGACATAAGAGCCGCAGAAGAGAAAGCCAGCAGCAGAAAAATCCGCAGCGCTTTTTTGGAAGTACCGTTTTGCATGAAATTTCTCACTTTCTGTTTTTATGAAAACATGTAAGGCGCTTGTGCCGGGCCGGATTACCCAAAGGCGGACCTTCGGGTGGGGATGAATCAAAACAGCGTCGCAGCTCCTGCTCAAAACAGGTGCCGCGGCGTTGCGTCAATGTAAATAATTGGATAATATCAAATTATTTACTGATTGAATTATGACATATTTTGGCGCAATACGCAACAAAAAATTTAAAATAATAAAAAAACAGGCCACTTTGAGAGAAATACAGGGATTGCGGTTTGAACGGTGGTTCCGAAAGAAAAGGAGTGGACACCCCGGTTACCTGAGCCCCGGACGCAATTATTTTCCTCATAATAGAATGGGCTGTATCAAAATTTTCATTCTGATACAGCCCGGAACGAATGGGGAGCTCGTCAGGATTTAGGGGCTTCGGACGGATCCTCCCGGAACAACAGTGTGATGCACCACAGTCCGGCAATACCCACTAGGGAATAGATGATGCGACTGAGAACGGCCATTTGGCCGCCGCACAAAAAGGCTACGCAGTCGAAGCCGAAAAGGCCCACGCTCCCCCAGTTCAGAGCGCCGCTGATGACCAGGATCAAAGCAATTTTATCAAGAATTTTCATATGTACCTCCACTTATTTACATGGGATCAATCCTATTGTCTCCGGCAAAATAAAATCTTATACACACAAAAATATTTTTTGGTAGTAAAAAATATTTTTGGAATATTCCGCCTGATGGATTGAAAAGACACTATAACATATTGTATAATACAAAAAGAGTCATCATGCCAAGAGGAGACAAAGACGATTATCATTTGAGGAGGACGAAGTATGAACAAGAAGTTTGAAAAACTGGGTTTTTATCCCGCGGATATTTTGCTGCCCCGAAACTGCGATATGACCAAGTGGGCGGTGGTGGCCTGCGATCAGTTCACGTCCGAACCGGCTTACTGGGAGGCTGTGGAAAAACAGGTGGGTGATGCACCTTCTACACTGCGTTTGATCTTGCCGGAGGCCATGCTCAAGGATCCCCATGTGGACGACCACATTGCCAAGATCAACGCCTCCATGGAGCAGTACGTCAAGGAGAATATTTTTAAGACCCTGCCGGACTCCCTCATTTATGTGGAGCGCCAGCAGTCCGACGGAAAGATCCGCCACGGCCTTGTGGGTATGGTGGATCTGGATCAGTATGATTTTACCCCTGGCTCCGGTGCGTTGATCCGTGCCACCGAGGGCACCGTTCTTGACCGCATTCCGCCCCGGGCCCGTGTGCGCCGCAACGCGCCTGTTGAGCTGCCTCATGTGATGATCCTCATCGACAACCCTGAAAAAACCGTGATCGAGCCGCTGACCGCCGCAGCGGATAAAATGGAAAAGTTCTATGACTTTGATCTGATGCAAAACGGCGGCCATATCAAAGGCTTTAAGCTCTCCGAAAAGCAGATGGATAACGTGGCCGACGCCTTGGAAGGACTTTGCTCCGACAAGGCCATGCTGGAAAAATACGGCGTGTCCGGCGTGGCGCCGCTGCTGTTTGCCGTGGGTGACGGCAACCACTCTCTGGCTACGGCCAAGGCCTGCTATGAAGAGCAGAAGAAGGGGCTCACCGAGGCGGAGTGGAAGAAACTGCCCGCCCGCTATGCGCTGGTGGAGCTGGTGAATAACCATGATGATGCCCTGCAGTTTGAGCCCATCCACCGGGTAGTCTTCGGCGTGAAGCCGGAACACCTGCTCACTGAACTGAAAAAGATGTATCCTAGCGCCTACGAGGGCGAGGGCAGCGGCCACTGCTTTGCCTACAACTATGCCGGCGCTTCCGGTTATATCACCATCCCCGATCCTGCCATGCAGCTTTGCGTGGGCTCCGTGCAGTCGTTTTTGGATGATTATCTCAAGAAGTTTGGCGGCGAGGTGGACTATATCCATGGCGACGAAGTGGTGTCGGAACTGGGCAGCAAGCCCGGCAACATCGGCATTAAGCTTCCTGCCATGGGCAAGGATCAGCTGTTCAAAACCGTCATGGCCGATGGTGTCCTGCCCCGTAAGACTTTCTCCATGGGTCACGCCCAGGATAAGCGCTACTATGTGGAGGCCCGGAAGATTCGATAACGCTGGTATTTACGCCTGATAAGGTATATAATAGAGCCGCTTTTACAAGCGGCTCTATTTCTTTATAAAAGGAGAAAAGACAATGCTTCACAACTGGTGGACCTGCTTTCTCATACCGGGCCTGATGGTGATTCTGGGTCTGATTTTTACCTGGTTTCCGCCCAAAAAGATGAACGGTCTTGTAGGCTACCGCACCACCCGCTCCATGGGCACGCAGGAGGCTTGGGGTTTTGCCAATCAACTGCTGGCAAAGCTGCTGTGGCAGACGGGTCTTGCCTTTGGCGCGCTGGCCTTTTTGCTGATGCGCAGCCTGCGACTGCTGCCGGGCGGTACCCAAAGTTGGATTGCTTTCGCTTTTGAAATGGTGGAGGTAGCGGGGCTTATCCTTTTAATGGTGCCCATCGAACGGGCACTGAAAGAAAATTTTGATGATTGCGGCGTCCGCCGCAAGAAGGATTGAGGGGGAAACAGCAATGGGAACCATAACGGAACAGGCACCGGCCAAGATCAATCTGACGCTGGACATACTGAATCGGCGGCCCGACGGCTACCACAACCTATCCTCCGTGATGCAGAGCGTCACTCTGTACGATGTGGTGATGCTTACCTCGGGCACAGGGGCGGGTATCACGGTGGAAACAAACCGGAGCGATCTGCCGGGGGACGAGACCAATCTGGCTCATAAGGCCGCCCAGGTATTTTTTCAAAAGACGGGGATTACCTGCGACGGTCTCTCCATCCGGCTTCAGAAAAATATTCCCATGGGGGCGGGGCTTGGCGGCGGCAGCAGCGACGCCGCGGCGGTGCTGCGGGGTCTGCGAAAGTTGTATGACCCGGAAATGCCCATTTCCCGGCTCCAGCGCATGGCTATCGCCATCGGCAGCGATGTGCCTTTCTGCGTCCGGGGGGATACGGCGCTGGTGCGGGGCAAGGGGGAGGAAATGATCCGCCTGCCCAGGCTGCCCCTCTGTTTTTTCGTTATTTGCAAGCCGGACTTTTCTCTTTCAACCGCCGAGATGTATCAAAAGATAGATGAAAACAAGGCCGGGCGGCTGTCGGATGCTCCGGGGCTGATGAAAGCGCTGGAGTATCAGGACATGCGGGAGATCAGCGAGCGGCTTTTCAACGGTTTTGAGCAGATCCTCCCGCCGGAGAGCGAGATTTTTCGGATTAAGGAAAAGCTGCTGTCACTGCAGGCCCGTGGAGCGGCTATGACTGGCTCCGGTTCCGCGGTATACGGACTTTATACAGAGGAGACTGCCGCCAAAACGGCCTATGAAGCACTGAAAAAGACGTATTCCCAGACATTTTTAACCCAAAGCGTATAAAAAGTGCAAATACCGTCCACAATGCAGATAATTCTACAGTGTGAACGGCTGACAAAATCATTTTTCTGACGACATGCGCGTCAGAAAAATACCCCGACCCGCCGCAGACCGTGCGGCGAAACCGGAAGGGCTGTGCCGCTTTGCGGCGCGGCCCGTGAGGTCTCACCAAAAGCCCCAAGGCTTTTGGTGAAGAAAACACCGTCCACAATGCAGATAATTCTACATAGTGGACGGTGTTTTTATGCTTAAAAAATGGAAAATAATTGAAATATCATTGCTTTTAGGACTGGCTGCTGCCCTTTTATGGGGCGCCGCATCCCTGCATACCCAGGACATGCTGGAGCGAAAGATGATCCGACTCCATGTGATCGCCAATTCGGATACGGAGGAGGATCAATCCTTAAAGCTGAAAGTACGGGACAAGGTGCTCTCCGCCGCCACCGATATATTGGAGCAGGCTGCCGATAGGCAGGAAGCGCAGACAATGCTCTATGAGGCGCTGCCCGCCATTGAAGCGGATGCGACCAATGCCATCGCAGCGGAGGGGTATGATTATCCGGTAACAGCCTTGCTGGAGCAGACCGAATTTCCTACCAAGGACTACGACGCCTTTTCTCTGCCGGCGGGAGAGTATACAGCCCTCCGGGTGGTCATCGGCGCGGGGCAGGGTCATAACTGGTGGTGTGTGGTCTATCCGCCCCTTTGCACCACCGCCGCCACCGATCTGGAGAAAACGGCCATCGCCGACGGTCTCGGGGAGGAGGACCTGAACCTGATGACGGAGGAGGACGACAACTACGTATTGAAATTTCGCTCCGTGGAGCTATGGGAGCAACTGCGCCAGTGGGTGGAGAGTAAAATCTGAAAAGAAGAAAACAGGGACTGCATCAAAAAAAGCAGCCCCTGCTTTTTCATAAAAATGTTTTCTATTTTGAAAAAAAGTGAAACGGATTTCACCGCTCTTTACAAAAGACCCGCCCAAAAGCTATAATGAGGGAGGATTTTGGGACAGAAGCTGTGGCAAACTGTCCCTGTAGAAAGGGGCGAGGCACATGCTTTCCATCTGTGTGGGTCGGGCCGGCAGCGGCAAATCGGATCAGGTGCTCAAGGAGATTGAAAAGAACCGGGCCAGTCGTCCGCAGATTTTACTGGTGCCCGAGCATACCTCCCATGGGGCGGAGGTGGATCTGTGCCTTGCCTGCGGTGACACGGCCTCGGCGGACGCGGAGGTGCTGAGCTTTCGAAATCTGGCCACCCGCGTCCTCGCCGTCACCGGCGGACTGGCGGATTTCACGCTGGACGGCGGTGGAAAGATCCTCACCATGCAGCTGGCTTTGCAGGAGGTGCGCAGTAAGCTGAAGGTGTTTGGCCGCCCCTCCCAGAAGGCGGCGTTTTTGCAGCAGATGGTGGACCTGATGGAGGAATTCGCCTCCTATGAGGTGCTGCCGGAAACACTTTATACCCATGTGGAAGGTGTAGAAGGAGCCACCGGGGACAAGCTCCGGGATTTGGCGCTGATCTATGCCGTCTATGACGGAAAGCTTCATACGGAGGTGCAGGATGCCCGGGGCTTTATGCAGAAGCTGCGGGACAATCTGGCGGCCTCCCGTTACATAGAGGGAAAGGACGTCTATGTGGACGGCTTTTCCTACTTCACCGCACTGGAGGAGGATATTCTGGGCATGATGCTTCGGCAGGCTCACTCCGTAACGGTGACGCTGCTGGGGGAGAAGGGAAACAGTACCCTGTTCCAAAACGCCCTGGGGCAGGGGGAGCGGCGCATTCGGCTGGGTCAGAGTGCGGGGGTGCGGACGGAGCTGCACTATCTGCCGTCCCAAAAGGCGGATACGCCCCTTGCCCATCTGGAAACCCACTTTTTCGGCAGCGATATTCCCTGGGAGAAGCCCACCGACGCAGTGGAGGTGTACCGCTGCGGCACGGCTTACAGCGAGTGCGCCTTTGTGGCCGGTCGGATTTTATCGTTGGTGCGCTCCGGGAAATACCGTTTCCGTGACATCACCGTGGTGGCTCGGGACATGACGGTGTACGGCCCAATTTTGGAAAACGTACTGGCCCGTTATGAGATTCCGGCCTATCAGAGTCGCCGCAGCGACATTCTCCAAAAGCCGGCGCTGGCACTGCTGCTGGGGGCGCTTGACGCGGTGACCGGCGGCTTTGAATACGAGGATGTGTTTGGCTATCTGAAAACCGGCCTCTCCGGCGTCACGGCGGCGGAGTGCGACCTTATTGAAAACTATGTGATCCTCTGGCAGATCCGGGGCAATATGTGGCTGCGGGATGTGCCCTGGACAGCCAATCCCGATGGCTACGGCGGGGAGATGACGGAGGAGCGGGTGGCCCGGCTGAAGGAGATCAACCGCATCCGGGAGAAGATCCGGGAGCCGCTCTCCTTTCTCTATGAAAAGATGAAGGATGGCGGCACTGCCCGGGAAAAGGCGGAGGCACTCTATCTCTTTTCGGAAAAGGCAGGGGTTCCCCAGGCGCTTTCGGAAAAGACGGCGGACCTTCTTGAAAAGGGCGAAGCGCAGCTGTCGGCGGAATACGGCCAGCTCTGGGACATTTTCTGCGGGGTGTTGGATCAGTTTGCGGAAATTTTAGGGGACGCCGAAACGGACGGCGAGACCTTTGCACGCCTTTTGCGTCTGGTGCTTTCTCAGTACAGCGTGGGCACCATTCCTGCCACACTGGATCAGGTGAAGGTCAGCGAGATCACCCGCAATGACCGCCACCGAGTCAAATGCCTGTTTCTCCTGGGCGCCAACGACCATGTGCTGCCCAGCGTCACGGGGGGCACCGGTATTTTAAACCCGTCGGAGCGGGAGACGCTGCAAAAACAGGACGTCTGCCTTTCCGACGCCACCTTCGACCAGCTGGATCAGGAATTGCAGAACATCTATGCAAGCCTGGCTCAGCCCACGGAGAAGCTGGTGGTGAGCTATCCCGTCACCGACTTGAACGGCGGCGAGCTGCGCCCCGCCTTTGTGGTGGAGCGACTGAAACGGCTATTCCCCGCTCTTACAGAGCAGCAGGAGGACAACGTCTACCGCTATGCTGCCCGCATCCCGGCGCTGGAGGCGGCCGGGGAGCATCCGGGGGGCGCTCTTTGGCAGTATTTTGCGGATAAGGAGAGCTATGCCTCGCAGCTGACCGCCATGGAACGGGCGGCGGCCATGGAACGGGGGCGGCTGTCCCCAGCGGCGGTGCAGTCCCTGTACGGAAAATCCATCCGCATGTCGGCCTCTCGCATGGATCGGGTGAAGTCCTGCCATTTCAGTTACTTCATGCAGTACGGCCTCAAGGCAAAAGAGCGCAAGGCTGCGGGTTTCGAGGCTCCCGAGATCGGTACCTTCCTCCACTATCTGCTGGAAAATGTGACACGGGATGTGATGGCACGGGGCGGTTACGGTGCCGTGGAGCCAAAGGAGTTAAAGCGCCTCATCGACAGCTATGTGAAAAAATACACCGAGACGGAGATCGACCACTATCAGGAAAAGAGTGCCCGGTTCCGCTACCTCTTTGGCCGTTTACAGCGTTCGGCGGAGGCTATGATCGAAAATGTGGCGGCGGAGCTGGCAGAGTCGGACTTTGTACCCATGGCCTTTGAACTGGAGTTCAGCGACAAAGGGCCGCTGCCCGCCATTACCATCGAAGAAGCCGGTACCGCTTTGTCCGTGGTGGGCAAGGTAGACCGGGTGGACGGCTGGCTCCATGAGGGGAAGCTCTATCTGCGGGTGGTGGATTACAAGACCGGCAAAAAGGCATTTGATCTTTCGGAGGTACGCTACGGCCTGGGTATCCAGATGCTGTTGTATCTTTTTACCCTGCAAAATGAGGGCGCGGCCTTTTTCGGAAATCCCATCGTGCCGGCAGGCGTTTTATATCTGCCTGCCCGGGATGTGATCTTACGGGAGAGCCGTACCGTCAGCGAAGAAAAGCTGCAACAGGAATTTTCCCGGGAGCTTCGGCGCAGCGGCATGGTGCTCTCCGAACCGGAGGTGCTGCAGGCCATGGAGCACAGCGCCTTGGAAAACCCATGCTACCTGCCCCTCCGGGTGGGAAAAGGGGGAAACCTTTCCGGCGGCCTTGCTTCGGCGGAGCAGCTGGGCAAGTTGGGTAAATATGTGGAGTCTCTGCTTCATCAGATCGCCCGGGAAATGCGTCAGGGCAATATTGACGCCGACCCCTTCTGCCGCACGCCGGAGGACAGCGCCTGCGCCTACTGTGAATTTGCCTCGGCCTGCGGGTTTGAGGAAGGACATGGCCGGGATCGGCGGCGGTATCTCAAAAAGACCACCGACGATGAATTCTGGCAGGATATAGAGAAAGACCGGGGAGAGGAGGACAAATAAATGGCAGAAATTTTGTTGACCCCCGCTCAGAAGGCGGCGGTTGAAAACCGGGGCGGCAGTCTCCTGGTGTCCGCCGCTGCCGGCTCCGGCAAGACCAAGGTGCTGGTGGAGCGCCTCTTTTCCTACATTCGGGAGGAACACGCCCAGGTGGACGACTTCCTCATTATCACCTACACCAAGGCCGCGGCGGCGGAGCTGCGGGGCAAGATCGCCCGGGAGCTTTCCGAGCAGGTGGCCGCGCACCCCGAGGATGCCCATCTCCGCCGTCAGCTTTTCCGGGTTTATCAGGCGGACATCAAGACGGTGGACGCCTTTTGTGCCGGCCTTCTGCGGGAAAATGTCCATCTGCTGCCCGGCGGTCTGACACCGGATTTCCGGGTCATTGACGAGCAGGAAGCCGGCTCTTTGCAGCAGCGGGTGCTGGAACGGGTGCTGGAGACCTTTTATAATGGTATCGAGGGAGATATAAATGCCCAAATGCTGGCCGCTACACTGGGGGCCGGCCGGGACGACCGGGCGCTGGAGAGTCTGGTGCTGGAGCTGTACCGCAAGGTGCAAAGCCATGTCTACCCGATAAAATGGCTGCAGGCGCAGCGCCTTTTCTGGGAGCGGCTGCCACAAAAACTGGAGGACTCGGTTTATGGCCGGGAGGTGATGATGGGCGTTTCCGCCAAAGCCTCCTTCTGGGCCGATACGCTGGAAAAGGCCGTTTTGGAGATGGCGGGTGTGCCCGCCATGGAAAAAAGCTACAGTGACCGCTTTGCGGAGACGGCTGCTCAGCTGCGCCAGTATGCCCCCGCGGCAGAGCGGGGCTGGTCAGCTCTTGGCGCCTGCCGGGTGGAGTTTCGGCGCATGGGCAGCGTAAAAGAGGGGGAGGACGGCGGCCTGAAGCCCCGCATGCAGGCCCTTTTAAAGCAGTGCAAGGCGGACATCAAGGAAATGGACGCTGTTTTCTCTATATCGGAAGAGGCTTATTTGCAGGATCTGTCTGCCATGGCACCGGCCATGCTGGCGCTGCTTTCCCTGACGGCCTCCTTTGCGGAGCACTATCAAAAGGAAAAAACACGGCGGAACATGGTGGATTTTTCCGATCAGGAGCACAACGCCATTGCAATTCTGGTGAAGCCCGACGGTGGTCCCACGGAGCTGGCGGAGCAGGTGGCCGACCGTTATCGGGAGATCATGGTGGACGAATATCAGGATACCAACGAGGTGCAGAACTCCATCTTCCGCGCCATTTCAAAAGAGGAGAAGAACCTTTTTACCGTGGGCGACGTGAAGCAGAGCATCTACCGTTTCCGTCTGGCCGACCCCACGATCTTTCTGGAAAAATACCGCTCCTTCCGTCCGGCGGAGGAAGCGGAGGAGGGGCAGCCCCGCAAGCTGGTGCTGAGCCAGAACTTCCGCTCCCGCCTTACGGTGCTGGAGAGCACCAACTTTGTGTTTCGAAATATTCTCTCCCGCCAAATGGGAGAGCTGGACTACACACCCGACCAGTATCTCAACCTGGGGGCGGATTACTATGTACCTCGGGACGATGTACAGACGGAATTTCATCTGGTGCATCTGGAGGATACCGAGGAGGAGACCTTTGACCGGCCGGAGGTGGAGGCCCGATTTGTGGCGGACCTCATCCGAAAAATGTTGAAGGAGGGGTACCCGGTACAGGGGAAGGACGGCGCGCTGCATCCGGCTCGACCGGAGGATATTGTGATCCTCATGCGTTCCCCCCGCAGCCGCCTGCCGGCCTTTACCCGGGCGCTGGAAGAACAGGCCATTCCCTGCGCCTCGCAGGAAACGGCGGATTTCTTCTCCTCCATGGAGATCGCGGTGCTGTTTTCCTTCTTGCAGATCATCGACAACCCCCGACAGGATGTGCCCCTGATTGCGGTACTGCGCTCACCCCTCTTCGGCTTTTCTGCCGACCGTCTGGCGGAGATCCGTACCGCCGCCCCCAGCAGTGATTTTTATGACGCCCTTTGTGCCGACAGCCATGAGGACACGGCGGATTTTCTGACGCTTCTGGAGAGCCTGCGGGAACAGGCCCGGGATCTGACGGTGGACAAGCTGCTCTTTGCCGTTTACAACCGCTGCAACGTGCTGGGGATATTCGGCGCTATGCCCGGCGGCACCGACCGGCGGGGACGTCTGACGGCCTTTTATGACTATGCCCGGCAGATGGTGGGGGCGGGCCGCCTGCGGCTTTTTGATTTTGTGACCTATCTGCGCCGCCTGCTGGAAAATGACGAGGCACCTTACATCAGCACCCGTCAATCGGCAGGAGGCGTGCAGATCATGAGCATCCACCAGTCCAAGGGACTGGAATTTCCCATCGTGATATTGGCCGACCTCAATAAAAAATTCAACCGGGAAGATCTGAACCGTCCTGTACTGGTACATCCCACGCTGGGACTGGGGACGGAATGCGTGGATTTGCGGCGGAAGATCCGCTACGACACCGTTTCCAAAACGGCGCTGAAGCTGCGGTTAGAGCGGGAGTCCAAGGCCGAGGAACTGCGGATCCTCTATGTGGCCATGACCCGCGCCAAGGAAAAGTTGATTTTGGTGGACTGCATGAAAAAGGGTCGGAAGCATTTGGGAGATTTGATGAGCGTGGCCGCCTGCCCTGCCTCGCCGGAGGCGGTGGCGGCCGGGAAATCGCTGGGGGACTGGATTTTGCTGCCCCTTTTGTGCCGCCCGGAGGCGGAGCCTCTGCGGCGCCTGGCCGATGTGGGGGATATTGCCCTCACGGTGGACGACGGGCCGACCTGGCAGGTGTACTGCCATGAAAATCCCGCGCTTTCGGTGGGGGAGGAGACGGAGGAGAAGAAGGAACTGGCGGCAGCGGAGCCTTTTGTACCTGCCGATCTGGAATGGACCTACGATGCTCTCCGCGCCTGCACCATTCCCAGCAAGGTGACGGCCACACAGCTCAAGGGGCGGGAACTGGATGAGGAGGTGGCAGACGGCTCCATCAAGGAAGTCCGACCGCCTGTTTTTGAGCGCCCCCTTTTTCTGCGTACCGCACGCAAACTCTCCGCGGCGGAGCGAGGCACCGCCACCCATTTGGTGATGCAGTATCTTGATTTTGCCACGCCGCCCACCAAAGAGGCCATCGGGCAGGTGCTGCAGAGCCTTGTGGCCCGCCGCCTTTTGACACCGGAGCAGGGCGCCGCGGTGGACAGTGAGCAGATTGCCGCCTTTTTGCAATCACCTCTTGCCAAAGAGATTCGGGAGGCCCGGAAGGTATGGCGGGAGTACCGCTTTGCCCTGCTGATCCCGGCAAAAAGCTACGATCAAAGCCTTACAACGGACGATACCATGATGCTGCAGGGCGTGGCAGACTGCTGCTTTGAAACAGAAGAAGGGCTGACGGTGGTGGACTTCAAGACGGACCGAATGACGCCCGGCGAGGAAGAAAAACGGGCGGAGGTCTACCGGGGACAGCTGGCGGCCTATGGGCAGGCTCTGGCCAGAGTGCTGCAAAAAGAGGTAAAACGCAAGGTATTGTATTTTTTTGCCACAAATACCACGATAGACCTGTAAAAAGTACTTGCATTATGGAACGTGATATGGTATTATCACAAGTGCCTTTGTAAAAAGGACTATTGCACCAGAAAGAGGTGAACAAGAGCAATGAAGGAAGGAATCCATCCCAATTATCAGCAGACTACTATTAAATGCGCCTGCGGTAATGTAATTGAGACAGGTTCTACCAAGAAGGATATTAAGGTAGAAGTCTGCTCTAAGTGTCAC
>JAAXZS010000160.1 GCA_012719745.1 Clostridiales bacterium
CTATCGGCTGAGCAGCACCCCCCTCAAGGGTGTTTTACTGGGTACCGGCGTCACCGCGGTTATTCAGTCCTCGTCCGCCACCTCTGTGATGGTGGTTGGGTTTGTCAACTCCGGCATGATGAAGGTACGGCAGGCCATCGGCATCGTAATGGGCGCCATCCTGGGTACCAGTATTACCGGCTGGATCCTCTGCCTGTCGGATCTTGGCGGCGGCGAAGGGCTGGCGGAACTTTTGTCCACTGCCACGCTTTCCGGCGTGATCGCCGTAGCCGGCATCGTACTGCGTATGTTCTCCAAAAAGCAGGTGAAAATTCATATCGGCGACATCATGCTGGGCTTCGCCGTTCTGATGTTCGGCATGCAGGCCATGAGCGGCGCCGTGTCCCCCCTGCGGGAGAGTGAAGTGTTTTTAAACCTGATGACAAAATTCTCCAATCCGCTGCTGGGCATTCTGGTGGGACTGGTGTTCACCAGCATTTTGCAAAGCGCCTCGGCAGCCGTTGGTATTTTGCAGGCATTGGCTATCACCGGCACCATTGATTTTTCCGTTGCCTACCCCATTACGCTGGGTATTGCCATCGGCGCGGCTGTGCCTGTGCTTTTATCGGCGCTTGGTGCCAACACCAATGGCCGGCGCACCGCTTTTGCCTATCTCCTTATTGATGTGCTGGGCGTTGTGATCTGGGGTTCTCTTTTCTACATAGCCAATGCTATTTTTTCCTTCTCCTTTATGTCCACGGTTATGACCACCGTGTCTGTGGCGCTGATGAACACGCTCTTCCGTCTGGCCACCGTAATTGTGCTGGCGCCCGCCATCCCTCTTCTGGAACGTATTGTCTGCGTCTTTTTCCCCGACCGGACAGAGGGACAGCAGACGGCGGAATTTGATAAACTGGAAGACCGCTTTATACAGCACCCGGCTCTGGCCATTGAGCAAAGCCGGATCGTCATCAATTCCATGGCAGCCAAAGCGCGGGAAAACCTGCTGGCCGCTTTTGCCCTTTGCTCCCGCTACACGGAAGCAGGCTATCATGATGTGGAGGAACTGGAGAGCATCATTGACCGGTATGAGGACAAGCTGGGCACCTATCTGATCCGTATTACCCAAAAAGAGCTGACCCAGTCGCAGAACGACGATGTAAGCAAGTACCTCCACACCCTCAACGATTTTGAGCGCATCAGCGACCATGCCCTGAACATCGCCGATGCCGCCAAAGAAATCCATGAGAAGAAAATTGAATTTTCCTCCGAAGCCGTACAGGAGCTGCACGTAATTTCCGAGGCAGTGACAGAGATATTGACCACCGCCATCAACGCTTTCGCGGAAAATGATCTGCCGCTGGCCAGCCATGTCGAGCCGCTGGAGGAAGTCGTTGACGGTCTTTGCGACGAAATGAAGCTGCATCATGTGGAGCGTCTGCAGCAGGGTGTCTGCACACTCAATCAGGGATTCGTATTCAACGACCTTCTGACAAATTTTGAGCGCGTGGCGGATCATTGCTCCAACATTGCCGTGGCCATTATCGAGCTGCAGTCCGACACCTTTGATACTCACGAATATCTCAACAGCGTCAAGGACATGCGGGATGGCAGCTTTAACCGCTATTTTGAAGAATACAGCAAGCAGTACACCTTATAAGCGCCTCTTCGCCCGCCGTCGTGGCGGGCTTTTATTATAATTTTGAAGTCATAAAAAACCGCCCATGACAGGCGGTTTTTTTATGGTTTCTTTTTGACGCCGATCTGTACGGATGGACAGCGCTCTTTGAGGACCGCCAACACACGCTCCACTTGACTCTCCTCCTGAAACTGGATCTCCACCAGTTCCCGATCATCCTCGCAGACCACAACGGACACCATTGCCAGATTCATAGGGCCGCAGCAGACATTGGTCTTCACCTGCCGTACCCGCTCAAAGGCGCGGTCAATCCGGTCATAGGGGATGCAGTAGGTTTTAAGATTCCGGCGGAAAAAATAGCCGTTCTGACCCAAGCGGACGATACCGATTTTTTCACCGCCATCCATATCCGCCGCCAGGTGTGCATCCCGCAGCTCTGCTCCTTCAGGTGTATATATTTTCTTTGCCATGAATCTATCCTCCGCTCGTTTTTTCTTTTTTATACCATACTCCGCGCCGTTTTGCAAGACAGCGCAGAGCATCTTCCCCGTTTCAGGCCTTTCCGATTCGAATACTGCTGTTTTTCTGCGCCAGCATTGCCAGCACACGAG
>JAAXZS010000078.1 GCA_012719745.1 Clostridiales bacterium
GCACATCGTGCAGGGGACTTCCTTTTATAATTTTAATTATTTTACAATCACGTTGTCATTTCCAAAGGTCTCCCGCATTTCCTGCAAAAGAGCCGGATGGTTAAGACAGTGGGCACCCAGCAGCTTGCCCGTATCGGACAGGCGGATCTTTACCGGCGTATCGCCCTCAAACATGGTCATCACCAACTTGATATGGCGGAAAGGAGCGCTGTCCGCCCCGGGCACACGCAGATAGATGGTCTGGCGCTTCTCCGGTTCCTTCGGTGCGACAGGCATTTCACTTTGCTGCTCGGTATTGAGGGGCACCAGCGTATCACACATGATCTGCGGTGCCTTTTCATCCCGGACAGAAAGGCGGCCCTTCACCAGCACTGGTGTGTTGACCTTCATATAGCTGCCGCAGGTATCAATGGTTCTGCTAAAACACAGCAACTCCATAGCGCCGCTCTCATCCTCCACCATTACATAGGCCATCAGGCTGTTGTTCTTGGTGGTTCTCGTCTTGCTGGATACCACGACACCGGCCACAGTAATGGCCTGCCCGTCGGCAAACTGCGTAGGCCCGTCGTCGGAACCGAAATCGGACAAAATGGCTCCGATGGGCACAGCTCCGCAGCTTCTGGCGTAGGCACGGTAGGCACTCATGGGATGGCCGGACAGATACAGGCCGGTGGTCTCCTTTTCCATGGACATGCGTTCGGCCGCCGTATACTCCGGTATATCCGGCAGTGTGAGCGCGGCCGGTTTCTTTTCCGCGCCGCCGCCTGTCGGCAGAGCAAAAAAGTCCAGTTGCCCCTCCACATTCTGCCGGCGGCTGCTGCCAATACTGTCAAGGACTCTTTCATACACGGCGACGAGTTGAGAACGCCTGTCCCCCAGTGAATCAAAGGCACCGCTGCGGATCAGGTTTTCTACCGCCCGCTTATTGAGGTCGCCGCAGTCAAACAAGCGTTCGCAAAAGTCCTGAAAGGACGTGAACGGGCCATCTTGCTCCCGGCTCCTGACAACAGACTGGATAAAGCCGCGTCCGATATTCTTGATGGCCACAAGGCCGAATCGGATACCGCCCTCCTCCACTGTAAAATAGTCAAAGGAGTGGTTGATGTCCGGCGGCAGCAGTGCAATGCCACAGTCCCGGCATTCGCTGATATAGCCCGCAATCTTATCTGAGTTATCCAGCACACTGGTCAACAGTGCCGCCATATATTCCTTGCAGTAATGGCACTTGAAATAAGCCGTCTGATAGGCCACAATGGCGTAAGATACCGCGTGAGCTTTGTTGAAGGCATAGTTGGCAAAATCGTATATCTCCTGATAAATTCCCTCGGCCACATCCTGAGGGATCCCGTTTTTCACACAGCCGGGGATCTGGCGCTCCGCATCGCCGTGGATAAAGGTGTCCCTTTCCTTCTGGATCTGGGATGCCTTCTTTTTGGAGATGGCACGACGCACCATATCCGCCTGCCCCAGAGAGTAACCGGCCAGCCGGCGAAAAATCTCGATTACCTGCTCCTGATAGACGATGCAGCCATAGGTAATGGAGAGAATGGGCACAAGAGACGGATGCTTGTAGGTGATTTTTTTGGGGTCCTGTTTGCAGGCAATGAACCGGGGAATGGATTCCATGGGGCCGGGGCGGTAGAGCGCTATAATAGCGGTAATGTCCTCAATATTCTGGGGCTTCAGGCCCAGACACACACCCGTCATACCGGTGGACTCCATTTGGAAAACGCCGGAGGTACGTCCCTGACTCAGCATCTCAAAGGTGGGCGCGTCATCCATGGGAATATTCTTCAGTTGGAAGGATGGATCCTCCCGTTGTACGATTTTTACCGCGTCATCCAGCACTGTCAGATTTCGCAGGCCCAGAAAGTCCATTTTCAAAAGGCCCAGTTCTTCCAGCGTGGTCATGATATACTGACAGACCACAGCGTCGTCGTTCCGTGCCAGAGGTACGTATTCGTACACCGGCCGTTTGGTGATCACTACGCCGGCGGCATGTGTGGAGGCGTTGCGAGGCATCCCCTCCAGCGCCCGGGCCGTGTCAATAATCTTGTGGACATTCTCATCGGCCTCGTAAAGATCCGACAGCGGTTTTGACAGCCGCAGCGCGTCCTCCAGCGTGATATGGGGGGTGTTGGGCACCTGCTTGGCGATCTGATCTACCTCGGCATAGGGCACACCCAGCACCCGGCCTACATCCCTTATAACGCCACGGGCGGCCATGGTGCCGAAGGTAACGATCTGCGCCACATGGTCGTCGCCGTATTTCCGGCGCACATACTCCACCACTTCCCCCCGGCGGGTATCACCGAAGTCCATATCAATATCGGGCATACTGACACGCTCAGGGTTCAGGAATCGCTCAAAATAGAGGCTGTACTGCATGGGATCCACGTCCGTGATCTCCAAACAATAGGACACCATACTGCCGGCGGCGCTGCCGCGGCCGGGGCCCACAGGGATACCCGCCCCCTTGGCAAAGCGTACAAAATCGCTGACAATGAGAAAATAGTCGGTAAAGCCCATTTTCTCGATCATGTCCAGCTCATAATCCAGCTGTTTCCGGTATTCCGGTTTTTCTTCGCCATAGCGATGGGTAAAGCCCTCATCACAGAGCTTTTTCAAATAGGAGTAGGAATCATACCCCGCCGGCAGCTTGAATTCCGGCAGATGATATTTGCCGAAAGTAAATGTCAGCTGGCAGCGTTGAGCAATCTTTTCCGTATTTTCAATGGCGCCCTCATACTCTGAAAAGAGGGATTCCATCTCCTCTGTAGAACGGATATAGAAGTTCTGCGGCTCATAGCGCATCCGGTTTTCATCGTCCACCATTTTGCCCGTCTGGATGCAGAGCAGTACATCGTGACTGACCGCGTCCTCTTTTTTCAAATAATGAGCGTCGTTGGTGGCCACCATGGGGATGCCCGTTTCCTTGTGCAGGCGCAAAATCCCCTGATTGACAATGGCCTGTTCCCGGATACCGTGATTCTGTAATTCCAGATAGAAATTGTCCACTCCCAGGATCTCCTGCATAGTCAGGGCATATTCCTTAGCGCCGTTAAAATCCCCATTGCGCAGCCGGCGGGGAATCTCCCCTGCCAGACAGGCGGATAGGCCAATGAGTCCCTCGGCATGCTCCCGCAGCAAATCAAGGTCGATGCGGGGTTTGATATAAAAGCCCTCGGTATAGGCCATGCTGACGAGATAGGATAGATTACGGTAGCCGGTTTCATCTCGGCATAACAGCACCAGGTGGCGCGCCTCGGCGTCAAACTCGTGCACCTTGTCAAAGCGTGTCCGGGGCGCCACATAGACCTCACAACCGATAATGGGATGAATTCCCTCCGCCTGACAGGCACGATAAAAATCGATCACGCCGTACATAACGCCGTGATCCGTAATGGCCACCGACGTCTGCCCCAGCTCTTTTACACGCTTTGGCAGATCCCGGATGCGGCAGGCGCCGTCCAGGAGGCTGTATTCCGTATGGACATGCAGATGAACAAAGGACATGGTCTTGCTCCTTACTGTAATTCCGCCAGATAGTCACACAGAAGCTCCACAGCGGAGACCTCCATGATACGGCAGTGCTCTGTGATCCCCAGCTTCTGCGCCATAGGTGTTCCCTTTGCCAGCGGATCTGAGAGCAGCTCACGGCAGTTGAGATACCGGAACTGCTCCTTAAAGCGGCGCTGAAACTCCACGGTCAGACGTGTGATCCGTGCCTTGCCCTCCTTGCCGTTTTCAGACGTCTGGGGATAGAGCAGGCCCAGCACCATCGCAGAGCCGCTGACAGAGCCGCAGAGGCCGCCGCAGCGGATACCGCCGCCAAAGGCGGAGCCAATACCGAAACACTGTTCTTCCGTCAGACCCACCAAATCCCGAAAGGACAAAAGGACGCACTGGGCGCAGTTTAGTCCCATTTCCTGATATTTTTTTGTTAACAGACACCGTTCTTCTTTTGTCACGATAAATTCCTCGCCATTTCCATCAGTTTTCTCATACGATGATTCATACAGGATTTTGAAACAGCCGTCATTTCCGCCAGCTGAGCAAGGGATAGCTCCGGGTTATCCATCCGCAGCTTTGCCGTTTCCGCCAGCTTTTCGGGGAGTTTGTCCCACAATCCGTGTTTTTTGATAGCAGCTATGGCCTCCGTCTGCTCCTGAGAGGCGCTGAGTGTCTTGTTCACATTGGCCATATCGCAGTTCAGCGCCCGATTGGCACCGTTGCGGATCTCCTTGTCCACCTTGGCTGTCATCACATCCATGGCGGCCACCGGCGCGCCGATTTTTGTCAAAAAGTCCTCAATATGCTCGCTTTGCTTAAAATATGTAACGGAATATCCTTTCCGCATCACATCCTTGGGGGTAAAGCCCATATCCGTCAAAAGCGCCGCCAGCTCCCGGCTGGCCTGAAAATGAGAAGTACCCATTTCCAGATGATAGCGTTTTTCCGGGTCTGTCACGCTGCCGCCGGATAAAAAAGCGCCCCGCAGGAAGGAAATGCGGCAGCACTCGTCCTCCAGCAGCCCAAAATTGATGTGAACCACCAGCGACTGCCGAGGGTCGTAGCCAAAAGCATTGATAATATGGGTCAGCTTATCAGGGGATAGGATTTGAAAAATCAGCTTTCCCTTCTGTTCCAGATTCTCCGGCTGCCGATCAAAGCGGATGCCAAAGGCCCGTTGAAAGATTCGGGGCAGACGCGCGGCAAATTCAGGGTTTTCCGTTATAATGCGTATCTCATGAGGGGTAAATATGTTGCAGTAGAGCAAAACGCCATACGCCTCCGCCCGCGCGCAGCAAAGGCGCTGCACGGGCGCTTTACACAGCTCGCATTTTACCTTGTAAGAAAAGGACATTTGCTCCCTCCTTTTTACTCCAGCTCCTTCACAGCCTTGTGCAGGCAGTGCTCTGCGTGGAGCAAAATCAGTTCACGGGCCAGATGCCCGGGATTGTGACGCACCAGATTATTTTCCACAGTGGAAATAGGACGATGAACCACACGGACGCCTAATTTCTCACAATTCTCCCAATCGCAAATGATTGGAGCCGCTCCCTCCCCCGCATATCGCCGCGCCACAGCTGTGGGAATGGATTCGGAATTGGTCAGACACACGGAGACGATTCCCTCTCTTCCATGCTTAAAGAGCGCCTTTAGATGGTCGGAGACGGTATACCCTTCTGTCTCCCCCTCCTGGGTCATCACATTGCAGACATATATTTTCAGTGCCGATGACTTACATATGGCGTCCACAACACCGTCCACCAGCAGATTGGGAATGATGCTGGTGTATAGGCTGCCCGGTGCCAAAACAATAGCATCGGCAGCGGCAATGGCCTCCAATACGGCCGGCAGCGCCTTCGGATGCTCCGGGATCAGTCTGACGCGCTGAATGCGGCAGTTTTGTTCTTTTTTGCAAAAGGAAATATTGGATTCACCGATAATGCTGGAGCCATTTTCAAAAAAAGCCTCCAGCTGAACATTCTCATTTGTGACCGGCAGTACTCGCCCGGTAATGGCCAGCACCTTGCTCATACTGGCCACCGCCTGGTCAAAGCTGGGAGAAATTCCGTCCAGTGCCGCCAGAAACAGATTACCGAAGCTTTGTCCCGCCAGTGAACCGTCCCGAAAACGATAGTGCATCAGCTGCGAGATCATAGGCTCGGCGTTTGCCAGCGCCTCCAAGCAGTTTCGTATGTCACCGGGGGGCAGCATGCCCAAATCCCGACGCAGCATACCGGAGCCACCGCCATCGTCTGCCACCGTCACCACCGCGGTAATATTTTTGGTATACAGCTTTAAACCGCGCAGAAGTGTAGAAAGTCCGTTTCCTCCGCCGATGGCCACCACGCGTGGGCCCTGCTCCGGCGAAATCTGATACATCGGCTGTTTCATACAATTACCCTCTTGACATGTCACGGTGATTTTCCGTCACCTGATACCCAGCCTTTGCCACATAGTCCGCCAGATCATGGGCAATGGCAACCGAGCGGTGATGGCCGCCGGTACAGCCGATAGCGATCACCAAAACCGTTTTTCCTTCTTCGCTGTAGTTCGGCAGCAGGAAATCCATCATTTTCTCCAGCAGCCTTACAAACTCTTTGGCCTGGGGAAAACTAAATATGAAATCGTGAACTTCCTGGTCCAGACCGGTTTTCGGCTTGAGTATATCAATGTAATAAGGATTTGGCAGAAAACGCACATCAAAAACCAGATCCGCCTCCATGGGAATGCCGTATTTAAACCCAAAGGAGAGGATGTTGATGTTCAATCCTCCCTTGCTGCCGTGGCTGTCGAACAAATTCAGCAGTTCACTGCGCAGTTTGGCTGTTGAAAAGTTAGTACTGTCCAACACAAAATCCGCATGATCCCGCACGGGCTGCATCAGCACCCGCTCTTTTTCCACCGCCTCCGCCACGGAAATACCGCCGGTCATCAGCGGGTGCATCCGGCGTGTTTCCTTGTAACGGTGGATGATAGTCTCAGTGGACGCCTCCAAAAAGAGCATCCGACAGTTCTTTCCGTCGGACTTCATCCGCTCCAGTACGTCAATCAGCTTTTCAAAGGGTTCCCCCGCCCGCACATCATAGACCAGTGCCACACGGTTGTACCGGCCGCTGGACGCGGCGCAGAACTCCGCAAACTTCATCATCATTTCGGAGGGCAAATTGTCTACCGTATAGTATCCCGCGTCCTCTAGATAAGAAGCGGCTCGGCTCTTTCCGCTGCCGGAAAGGCCGGTGATAATCAATATTTCCATGGCCATTCCTCTTTAATGCACGATTTTAACTTCCGGCTCCAGATGAATGCCGTTGGATTGATAAACGGCGTCCTGCACCTCATGGATCAGCGTTTCCACATCATGGCAGGTGGCCCCGCCCCGATTGATGATGAAACCAGCGTGCTTTTCCGAAACCTGGGCACCGCCCTCTGTTCGCCCTTTCAGGCCGGTCTGTTCGATCAGCGTTCCCGCAAAATTTCCCTCAGGACGCTTAAAAGTACTGCCGGCACTGGGATATTCTAATGGCTGGCTCTTTTTGCGAAGCGCCATCAGCTCCTCCATTTTGGCACGGATGGACGCCGCTTCCCCCTCCTGCAAAGTTAGCCTGGCGGATAGAATCACCATTTTCTGATCGGAAGCAAGACTGTGGCGATAGGAAAACGCCATTTCTTCTCCGCTGAAGCGGTGAATACCATCCGGGCATAGAACCTCCACCTCGGAAACTACCTGCTTCATTTCGCCACCGTATGCTCCCGCGTTCATGCACACACCGCCGCCCAGACTTCCCGGAATGCCGTGAGCAAATTCCAGACCGCTAAGTCCCTGCTGCATGGCAAACAGCGCCAACCGCGCCAGTGAAACGCCGGCGTCTGCCTCCAGCTCCAGATCTGAAATCTGCCGCACCTCATTCATGCGGTCGGAGGTCTGGATCACCAGTGTGTCCAGCCCCTCATCGTCAATCAGAAGGTTGGTTCCGTTTCCCATAATCAGCGGCTCGATGCCACATTCCTCCGCAAAGCCCATCAGCAAAACCAGTTGTTCCCTGCTTTGGGGAAATGCCATCCGACGGGCCGGTCCCCCGATCCTGAAGGAGGTGTGACGGCTGAGCGGCGCCTCTCTTTCCACCGGAAGATCCGGCAGATATTGCTGTATCTTTTCGTCCAAAGTCTCATACCAGGTCATAATGTCCTCCTTGATTCAGCGCTTGCGACCCAGAAATGCCGCGCCGATAATGCCCGCCTGCGTGCCCAGCTGCGCCTTGACAATGCGCGTCATCCGGTCACGGTTGCAGGGAATGCTTTCCTCCGCCGCCATATTCCGCAGCGGTATCAGCAGCTGTTCATCCGATTCATTGCTGACGCCACCGCCGATAGCCAGGGTGTCAGGCTGAAAAATATTGATTAGATTGACGATTCCGGTACACAAGTACCGGATGTATTGATCGCAGACGGCCTGCCCCACGGCGTCGCCACGGCGGGCGGCGATAAAGGCCGACTGTCCGCTGATCTGCCCGTCATTTTCGGCAATCACCTGCTTAAGTATGCCGTTTGGATAAGCTTCCATGGCCCGCCGTGTCATGCGCTTAAGGGCCGTAGCGGAAGCATACTGTTCCCAACAGCCTCTTCGTCCGCAGGGGCACTGCTCACCGTCGTACACAATGGTCATATGCCCTACCTCACCGGCCATGCCGTTGGAGCCGTGATAGATCTTGCCGTTGTGTATAATACCGCCGCCCACGCCGGTTCCCAGCGTCACTGTAACAAAGCGTTTGCTGCCCCGTCCGGCGCCGGCATAATATTCCGCCAGTGCCGCGCAGTTGGCGTCATTCTCCACATAGAGTGGCAGATTCAGGTAGTGATGGAACAGGCGCCGCAGCGGTACATTTCGCATGGGCAGATTGCAGGTATAAAGAACCATTCCCGTGTGGATCTCCACCGCGCCGGGAACGCCCACGCCCACCGAGGCGATCTCGCTGATGGGAATGTGCCCGTCAACCGCAAGATCCTGTGTCATCTGTGCCAGTGTCCATGCCAGAGATTCCTGATCCTCTACCGCTGCAATTTTTATTTTACGCTCTACCAGAATATGACCGCTCTCGTCGATCAGCCCCGCTTTGAGATTGGTTCCGCCAACGTCGATACCGACTCTTTTCATTTGTCGTCTCCGCTTTTCTTCCCCATTTCGTCAATCTGCCGATCCAGACGATCAGCAAACTGCCGCGCAGCATTATAGCCATAGGCTTTCTGTCGATTATTCATGGTGGCGATCTCCACAATACCGGCCAGGTTCCGGCCCGGCCGCACCGGCACCGTCACATAGGGCAGCGGTACACCCAGGATCTCATACATCTGCTCATCCACGCCAAGCCTGTCGTAGAATTTGAATTCCTGCCACTGCTCCATCTGGATCACCAGGTCGATCTCGGTGTCAAACTGGACGGCACCCATACCGAAGAGCTGCTGCACATCAATAACGCCAATACCGCGGATCTCAATATAATGACGGATCAGCTCTGGCGCCGTTCCAAAAAGTGAGTCTGAAATACGGCGTATCTCCACCGCGTCGTCAGAAACCAGCCGATGGCCGCGCTTTAGCAGCTCAATGGCCGTTTCGCTTTTACCGATGCCGGATTCACCCATCATCAAAACGCCCTGGCCGTAAATATTCATCAATACACCATGGCGGGTAATCTGGGGAGCCAGGCCGCGGTTCAGATAATCTATGACCTTACTGGTCAGCTCGACCGTGGTCAAATGCGTTCGCAGCAACGTACGGCCATGCTTTTCCGCCAGCTCCAGCATATCCGGAAAGGCATCCATATTGCGTGCAATAATCAGCGCCGGAATCTCACAGCGAAGAAAATCGTCAAATACCTTCCGCCGTTCCTCGTTGGGCATGGTGTTCAGATAGGTCATTTCCGCTTTTCCAAGTATCTGAAGCCGTTTTGGTTCAAAGTAATCATAAAAGCCTACCAGCTGTAAGGCGGGGCGATTCACATCCGAAATTGTAATTTCCGTATTTTCATAGTCGCGTCCCCGCAATAAAACCTCCAGATTAAAATCTTCCACCAGTCTGCTCAGCTTTACTGCATTGATTCGCACTTTCTCCATGGTAAAAGCCCCCCTTGTGGCAATTGCATACGCACCGCAGATTTTATCGTCTTCTTATTATATAATAATCCCCATTGTTTCGCAATGATTTTAACCCTTCATAAATTTTTTCATTTTTTTGTCGGAATCCACTTGCATTTTCCTCGTATATCTGTTATTATATCAAATGCTTGCGGTAGTAAGCATTTAAGTAAGTCACAGCAAGGAGGTGCAACGGATGGCTAAGTGCGAGTTTTGCGACAAGGGTGTTACCTTTGGTATTAAGGTTTCTCACTCCCACAGACGTGCCAATCGTCCCTGGAAGCCCAATGTGAAGCGCGTTAAGGCAATTATTAATGGTACGCCCCGCCATGTATATGTTTGTACCCGGTGTCTGCGTTCTGGCAAAGTAACCAGAGCGATTTAACTTGGA
>JAAXZS010000128.1 GCA_012719745.1 Clostridiales bacterium
GCCCAGTGCATCCATATCATACATGCGGGACGCCCAGTCGGCATTTGTGTAGATCATGGGTGTATAGCCCGCCTCCGCGACCCGCTTGCAGAAAGTGCTGGCGTTGGCCGTGGCCTGCTCGGCCGTCAGGCTGTCTGTCCGGGCGTCATCCTGAGTATATTCCTCTAAATCATAATCCACCGGGTAATTCAGCTCAATGCCTTTGAGATTTTCCTTCACAAAATCCGCCTCTTCCTCGGCCTCCGCCTCACTGAGGGCCTGGGAGTAAAAATAGACGCCGATGGGCATTCCCGCTTCTGCGGCGGCAGCAGCATTTTGGGTAAAGCATTTGTCCGTCAGCATTTCCCCCGAGCCATGGCCCCGGTAACCCAGACGCAACATGGCAAATTCCACACCGGCCTCCTTCATTTTCCGAAAGTCCACATTCCCCTGATAGACGGACAGATCGACGCCCCACCGGGAAACAACGCCATTTTTCCCATCCTCATAATATGGGTTCCCCTTATCATTTTGGGTAAGAAGGGACCAGTCCGGCTGTATATTTTGGGCGTTAGCCGTTGTGGATTTCCCTCCGCCGCGCAGTCCCAGCCAGAGCGCCAGTGCAATCGCCAGCACAGCCCCGGTCAAAAATAACACTACATAGTTTTTTTCTTTCCTTTTCGATGCAGACATGGTGTTCCTCTATTTCTCCGCAATACAAGCATGTATTTCGACATAATTTCTATTTATTTTACATGATTTGTCCTTAAACCGCAATTGACAAGGCCCATCCTTTTCAAAATAGACACAATTCCTTTCGCCGGACCGCCGCCAAACCTGTTTCACAAACAGTGTATTGCCCTGCGATCAAAAACAGGCAGATAGATTTCAAAAATCTATCTGCCTGTGATCTGGAACAATTATTCCTTAAGGAGACGCCAGACGGTGCTGCGGCTGATGCCAAGATGGTGGGCGGTGCGGGTCTGGTTCATTTCTTCCATAATATAGACCTTCCGCACGATGTCGCGGGTAATCTGATCCAGCCCGTGGTTCAGGTCAATCACGCTGCTCTCCAGAGAGGTTTTGGCCGTCTTTTCCTGTGCCAGAAGCTTGCGGACCTCCCCATCGGAAATATAAGAGGAGTCGGAACCGATCACCAGATTCTGCACAAACTGCACCAGTTGATCCACGTTGCGGGGCCAGGGCTGATTTTGCAGCGTCAGCATGGCATCCTTGGTCAGGCCGATTACCCGCGTCCCGAACTGCACATTGAGAGCATTGATATAAAGTCCCGTCAGGGAGGGGATGTCCTGGGGGCGTGTGGAGATGGGAACGGTATGCAGCTGCATGCAGTGCAGATCCTCCGTCAGGTAGTAATATAATTCGCTGTGCAGTGCGGAGCTGTCGCTCACATTATAAGAAAAAATCAACCGGTTGGAGCGTACCGTGTTGGAACTGCGCAGATATTGCAGCAGCTGCTGGCTCTGTTCCGGCTGCATCTCATTGAGATTTTTAAAATAGATGGTCATGCCGGAGTCAATCAGTGGGGATCTTTCACTGCTGAAGAGAAAATCCCAGCCTTTCTCCGTCAGCAAGCCGGCGTCGATCAGGACAAAAGAGCTGTGTTTCCATTTGCTGCGGGAATAGATATAATGGGCATACCGGTCTTTTCCCGTACCGTGCGGCCCGATAAGCAGAAAAGGATCGTTGATAGCTGCGTAGCGGTCGCAGATATTGCGTACCTCCAGGGCATAAGGACTGCTGCCCAGATAGTATTCCAGCGGGTGACTGGGCAGGTCGGTGCCGGGTGCCAGATAGCGGATCTTATATTTATCGGCCGCGGCGGTTACCGGCTGGAGCTGGATCGTATAAACGCAGTATTCCTCACCCATAGAGGTGACCTTACGGCCGCGCACAGCATAATATTCACCCCCAATCCGCTGGGTAACCTTCACCGATTTTTGGGTAATCACATTGGATACCTGCTCCTGCAGAAAGCTGCGCAGTGAAGGAGAAATTTTGAGAAGGTTGGAAAACACCTCATGTCCGGTGGAATCGCAAATCAGCATCTTCGCCTCCCCTTCGGACATTACATCCGAAAGAAGAGTGGCTCGCCTAAAAACGGAGGCGTAATAATGATGCATTTCAACGGCATTGTCAATGGCGCTCTCCACACTTTCAATACCCGAAACGATCAGAAGGCCGTGCATACCGTAATCTTTGCAGCAATCCACGGAAATGGTATCGCCCACAATGACACGAATCTCCTCCTCCCGCAGGGCCTTAAGACAGGTTTTGCACTCCGCCTCGCTGTGGATGGTGACGACCTTGCAGTCAAACTGCATAATCTCGCAGAGCATAGCCGCCGGCTCCGCCATGGAAGGAAAACCCACCACAGCAAAACGCTCGCTCATTCCCTGGGCCAGTCGGATGGTACGCAGAATGTCATAAACCGAAGGCGTAATGTCGCAGACGGGAATATCACAGGCACGACGGATTAGCTCTGTGGTACCGCCGCGAGAAATAATGGCATCAATATTATTGTCCTGGTTGTCCAGTATGGCCTGCAGACCGCCCTCCAAATTGCCCATGTGAATAATGAGTTCCACATCGCTTCGCTGGGCGGCAATATTGGTCAGCAGATTAAACATTCCCTCATAAGGGGAGATGCAGAGCAGCCGTGTCTTGTCCGTGACGGATACGCCCCCTTTGTA
>JAAXZS010000027.1 GCA_012719745.1 Clostridiales bacterium
AAGGGCAATTCAAAGATAGCTGCTGCGGACAAAAGGGCTGCGCAGCCATGATGTTGCTTATACCACCTTCCCATATTCTCTCTCTAATAGAAAAAACCACCCGCTTGGCGGGTGGTTTTCTCTATTACCTCAAAAAAGGACGCCGGATCAATAATCCGGCGTCCTCAATGATTTATATTATTTGGCTTCGGCCGTTTCAATCAGGCCATAGCCGCCGTCCTTCCGGGCATAAACAACGGAGACGGCTTCGGTGTCCATGTCACGAAACACATAGAAGGAGTGATCCAGCAAATTCATTTGCAAAATAGCCTCCTCGGTGCTAATGGGCTTCACATGGAAATGCTTGGTGCGTACCACGTTAAAATCTGTTTCCTCATTGACATCAAATTCAGCCGGCAGGCTGGACTACAATGCATCGGCCAGCAGGTTTTTGGATAGGCGGGTCTTGTTTTTGCGAATACGGCGGTCAATAAAAGTCACAGCCTCATCAATGGCGCTCCGCATATCGCCCTCGGCATCCTCCTCCTGCGCACGAAACAGCGTCCCGTTGGCCCCGCGGATGGTCAGCTCCACTACACAGCGGTTCTTTTTCTCCACGGAGAAGGTCACAAATGCGTCCGCTTCCTCCCGAAAATAGCGATCCAGCTTAGAAATCTTTTTTTCGGCGTATTCCTTGACGGACTCGTTCAGAGGAATCTTCTTACAAGTAAATGTGAACTTCATTTTGTGGCTCCTTTCTTTTACCCGGTCGTGGGAGATGAAAAAGAGAAGTCTCTTTTCCTTGCATGAAGTATAACACATGCACAACGATTTGCAAAGGGGGAACGCGCAAAATGGTCATTATTCACAAAAGCTTTACAAAAACAGACCATACGACAGCTTTTGCGAAAAGTAGTAAAAATGCGACAAAAGCTCCTATTTACAAAAGAAAGACAACCGTATATTATAAGAATCGGAAGCTTTCCAATATCCCACCCGCTTGGGCCGCTCTTGTAAAAGAGCGGCTCTTTTTTATATTCTTGCCAAATGGGCGAGATATGGTATACTGAAAAAAATGAAATGGGAGGAAAGCCATGCAAACGCTGACCATAAAAGAACGGCGGTATCGCCGGGAAAAATTAAACTGCGTACGGCATATTACCCTGGATCCCAAAGGGCCGGGGGTTGTGCGCATTCATATGATTCCGCCCAAGACGGAGCGGAAGGAAGACCCCTTTTTGCTTTTGGTAAACGGGGCGCAGCTGGTGCCCCTGAATCTGTCCTGGGCGGTGCTGTTGGCCGATTTTATGGATGTGCTCTCCCCCTTTGCAGGACGGGAGATACCGGAGGGAGACTGGAACGCGCTGGCGGAGCGAACAGTGGAGCAGACGGCCAAAACCTATCCCCATACGGATAAAACTCGCATCCGCCAGGACTTAGACGTAATGATTTCTTCCCTAATCGCCATTGCACGGGGAGAGGAGCCACCGGCGGAGGTGGGAATGCTGGCGCTGGGCGACTATGCCGATCATATGGCCTCGCCCCACCGCATGGATCTGATGGTCAGCGCCATGACGAAAGAGGGGGCATGGCACTGCAATCAGAAATGCCTCCACTGCTATGCGGCGGGACAGAAGATGGCGCAGACCGGTGAGCTGACCACGGTACAGTGGAAAGAGGTTTTGCACAAGCTGCGGCAGGCCGGTGTTCCCCAGGTGACCTTTACGGGGGGCGAACCCACCATGCGCCCCGATCTTACAGAGCTGGTGGATGCGGCCGCGTGGTTTGTTACCCGCCTCAATACCAACGGACGTCTCCTGACAAGGGAGCTGTGCCACAAGTTGTATGAGGCCAGTCTGGACAGCGTGCAGGTGACGTTCTACAGCGCCGATGCGGCCGTCCACAATCAGCTGGTGGGCGTTCCGGGATTTGAAGAGACGGTACAGGGCATCTGCCATGCGGTGGAAGCGGGACTGAACGTTTCCATTAACACGCCTCTTTGCTCATTGAATCGGGACTATGCCGCCACGCTGCGCTTTGCCTCGTCTCTGGGGGTTCGCTATGCCACCTGCTCCGGCCTCATTCCTGCCGGCGGTGCGGAAGGAACCGAGAGCCAGGCAACCCGCCTCTCTCCCGAGGCACTGACCGCGTGTCTGAAAGAAGCGATGACGGCCGCCCGGGAGCTGGAGACAGAGGTGGACTTTACCAGCCCCGGCTGGCTGTCGGAGGATATTTTGCGCTCCCTTGGTCTTACGCTGATCCCCAGCTGCGGCGCCTGCCTTTCCAATATGGCGGTGGCGCCGGACGGCACGGTGGTGCCTTGCCAAAGCTGGCTGGGCGGTGTCACGCTGGGACAGATGCTCAGCGACGACTGGCAGCACATCTGGGAGAGCCAGGCCTGCCGCTCCATTCGCGCCAAGAGCGCCAAAATGGAGCATATCTGCCAGCTGCATACGGGAAACCGCGGAAAGGAGAGCTGCTGATATGAAGCGTATTGCCTCTATATGGCTGACCTGCCTTCTGGCAGTTTTCGCGCTGCTGCCGGTACTGACACAGACAGCCCATGCCGACAGCGGCGATCTGGACGAGATTGTCAACTATGACATAACGGTGCAGCCCTCTGCCGATAACGGCAGCCTGCAAATTACCGCCGCACTGGACTGGAAGGTGCTGGATCAGGGGCCGGTGGAATGGGTCAAGGTCGGCATTCCCAACGGTAGTGTGGAAAATATAACCGCCCTCACCGAAAGCATTGACCACCTGACAAACGACAGCAGCTATATGTACATCTATTTTGACCGCGGCTATGACGATGGGGAAACCATTCATTTCTCCTACCAGTGGACGCAGACCTATATGTACAAGCTGGACGGCGCCCAGGTGACCTACGACTATACCCCCGGCTGGTTTGAGGAGGCCGTGGTGGATCATATGACGCTTACATGGATCAGCCCCGCTGGTGTCACGGACGGCAGTTTTGTTACGTTTTGTCAGGGCGCAGCGGACTGGGATGAAAACACTGTGGAGCAGAGCCATACGGTAACGGCCACCAATCTTTCCCACGGAGGCAAGATTCAGTTGACGGCCGTGTACGCCTCCTGGCCCACCACGCTGCAGGGGGATATGAGCAGCGAAAATCTGCCGCAGGACTATGAAAACAACGGTTATGGCTATCAGGAGAATGATGGTGGCATGGCTATGATTGGTATAGCCGTTGTTGCAGTTATCTTTTTTGTGATTGTTGTGCCGCTGATTTCTGCCCAGCGGCGGGACGCCTGGGACGGCGGCTTCGGCGTTCACTATGTATTTTTGAACGGCCTTTACTATCCGGCAGGACCCAACGGCCGGCCGCGTCCCGGCTCTGTGGGGACGCCTAATAAGCCTGCGCCGCCACCCCGCAGCGGGGGATTTGGCGGTGGCCGGGGCGGCGGCTGCGGCGGTGGAGGATTTGGAGGAGGCGGCGGGCATTGCGCCTGTGCTTCCAGCTGCGCCTGCGCCTGTGCCTGTGCCTGCGCCGGCGGCGGTCGGGCAGGCTGCAGTGCCAAAAATCTTTACGGTGCCATTCATCTTCCGGCAAAACGTTCTGAATAGATCACATAAAAAAAATCCCGGCCGCTTTTAAAGCGACCGGGATTTGACTGTTTTGTTATTTTCTTCTCTTTCCGCCGCGCTTTCCGTCCATATAGCGGTTCAGCTCAGACATTTTGCTGTCGGAGGCGGACATAAACTGCTTAAGTTTATCTTCAAATATGGCGTCGGGCGTAAGGGGCTCCGCCGGTGCGGCGGGAGCTCCGCGACGGGGCAACAGCGCAGGGATGGAAGGATGGGGGGGTGCCGGGCGATAGGGACGGTACTCCCTGGGAGGATGCGCCGCGGGCAAGGTCTGCTTGATGGAGAGATTGATCTTTCCATCCGGTGTGACAGAGAGAACTTTCACATGAACCTCCTGCCCCTCGGTCAGAAAGTCATGTACGTCGTTGACGTAGCTGTTGGCTACCTCTGAAATATGCACCAGGCCGGATTTCCCACCGGGCAATGTTACAAAAGCGCCAAATTTGGTGATGGTGCTAACCTTACCATCCATGATCGTCCCAACAGCCAGTTCCATATAGCTTTTATTGTACTCCTTCCGGTATTATCTTTTGAAATCAGTTGCTCACATCGTAAAAAATCCGCTCGCCGTCCTGGGCCAATCCCAGTTGATTGCGTGCCAGCTCCTGAATAAAATCGGGGTCGTCGGCCTTGTCCAAATCGGATTGCAGGGCGTCATTGGCCTGTTGCTGCTGTTGTACCTGAGCGGAGATCTGCGACTCCTGGGCCTTTGCTGTGGATATTTTTCCGTAAATCTGCACCAGCTCAATGCCGACAGCGGCCAAAAGGACGACCAGAACAAGGGTGAGCAGCAAATTATTTTTTTTTCCTCTTTTTTTTGCCTTTTTTGTACGCATTGTGGCCTCCTCTGTCGGTACAGTGTTTCCGAATCAGGATAAATTCCCACTTATATGTAAATATTGTAGCGTATTTCTGGAGGAAAAGAAAGAGCTTTTTGCAAAAAAGACACAATTTTTTGCACAGAATTCCAAAAAAATGAAAAGGAAGCCACAGAATATGAAGCAGGCAGGCCGCCGCATCTACCCAAAAATCCCAAAGGGGCCGCAGCAACTGGCTGAGGCCGCAAAAATAAAGAACGGCGCCAATGGCGATGCCGCCGATCATATAAAGACGAAGCTCCCCTTTTCCAATCTTTAAGGCAAACCATAAAAGACCCAGCAAAAGAAAAAGCGCGTACAGGCCGTCCAGCAGATGGGTCAAAACCAGATCTTTTTTTTTGCGTATGCGGACAGCTCGCAGCAGGTCGTAGACCAGACCGCCCAAAAGACCCAGCAGCACCGCCTCTCCGAAGGCCAGCAGTTGTTCGGAGATGTAGTTCTCCATATCAGCCGAACAGACGCGACAGGAGGGAACCGCCCCGTTCTCTGGTGGGCTCCTCATAGGAGATGGAGTCAATGCGTCCATCCACATGGAGCTCGCCTCCGTCCAAAGACAGCTTGCCGATATGCAGTTGCTCACCGGTCACCACCAGTTCCCCGGCGCTGGTGGTCATAACGATGCAGCTTTCATCAAAACGTTCCACATCCTCCACGCCGGCGACGGTCAGCTTCTCCCGTCCGTCCATCTCCAGATGGTGATAAGTGGCATTCATGGCAGAGGTTTCATAAGCCATAAAAAAACTCCTTCCGTACCCATAGATTCCGTTCTATGTGTATGAAAGAAGTGGCTCAATTATGACGGTTTGTCCGGTGAGGCGGAAATTTCCCTGTATAGAGCGGCGGCGTCGGCACGACCCATATCCTCGGCCAGAGCCAGTACCTCCACACTCAGCGTGCGCTGTCCAAAGCGAATGGCAATCTGGTCGCCTACCTTTACATCGTAGGAGGCGCGCTGGGGTCGGCCGTTGACAGTGACGCGCTGGGCATCGCAGGCCTCGTTAGCCACCGTCCGCCGTTTAATAAGCCGTGAAACCTTCAGATATTTATCAAGACGCATGGCGTATGATCCTCCCATAAAAAATATCGGCGCAGAATAACTGCACCGATATTTTACCACAGAAAAAATTACTTGGCAACAGCGTCCTTCAGAGCCTTACCGGCCTTAAACACGGCTACCTGGGAAGCAGGGATCTCAATGGTCTCCTTGGTCTTGGGGTTGCGGCCGATGCGGGCGGCTCTCTTCTTCAGCTCAAAGGAGCCAAAGCCAACCAGCTGAACCTTTTCAGAGGCCTTCAGGGTCTCGGTAATGGTATCCAGTGCAGCGGTCATAACGGCCTCGGTATCCTTCTTGGACATACCGGCTTTTTCAGCAACGGCAGCGATCAATTCGGCTTTATTCATAATGCCCTCCTAAAAATTGATTTTCATTGGTAAATTTATTCCTAAAACGATTTAAAATCGTATTAAGACAATTTTGCCTTGTCCCACAAATGGTTTAGCTGGGAAATAGGCATGTCCTCCATGGAGCGGCCGCTGTTGCAAAGGGCTTCTTCCACAAAGCGGAAACGGCGGATAAACTTTTCACACGTCCCGGCAATAGCCGCTTCCGGATCGATATGGGCAAAGCGCCCTACCTTCACGGCGGCAAACAGCACATCGCCCAGTTCCTCTTCCACGGACTCTCCCACGGCAACGGCTTCCCGCAGTTCCCGGGTCTCCTCGTCCAGCTTGTCAAGGGCGCCTGCGACATCCGGCCAGTCAAATCCGGCCTTGGCGGCCTTCCCCTGAATTTTCTCGGCGCGCCACAGCCCCGGCAGACTACGGGCCACCGCGTCCATAGCGTCAGCGGTGGAATTCTGCCCCTTTTCCTGGCGTTTCAGCTGATCCCAGGAGACAAGCACCTCCTGGGGCGTATCTGCCACCGCCTGCCCAAAGACATGCGGATGTCGGAAAAGCAGCTTTTTCACCACATGGTCGGCAATGTCGTCCATGGTAAAGCGCCCGGCGTCCTCTTCCAGTGAGGCATGGAACACCACCTGCATCAGCACATCCCCCAGCTCTTCACACAGAAGGTCGGGGTCATTGAGATCAATGGCCTCCACGGCTTCATAGGCTTCCTCCAGCATACCCCTGCGCAAGGAGGCATGGGTCTGTACCTTGTCCCAGGGACATCCGTCGGGGGAACGAAGCAAGCGGATAATCTCCCGCAGATCCTCAAAAGAGTACGTTTCTTTCTCTTCAAAATTTACCATACTTGGCCTCCTATTGCAAGGACTTTTCCTTTGTACACGGCTAAAATCTTCAATAAATGTGCAAAAATCGCGCAATCTTGTCTCCCTTGGGCAGCATCTCCAGATCTTCCCGGGAAATAACCCGCAGGAGGAGGATCAGGGCCAGATAAATACCCGCTGCCAGCAGGACGGCCAGCGCGGTGGCTGCACGTTCCGGTATGACCTGCGAAAGCAGGGAGTGTCCGCCCCAGGCACAAAGACTCATGACGGCGGTGGCCAGCAAAGGCTTTCCAAAAATGCGGTAATAGTCGGGTCGCCGGGGTACATAGCGGCGGATGGCAATCAGATTCAGAATGGTGATGAGCACATAGCAGTACAGCGTGCCCACCGGTGCCCCCTTAATGCCAATCTGAGGGTTGCCCACCATCAGATAATTGACGACCACCTTCATGACGCCACCGGCCAGAAGCGTAAAAATGGGGACATATTCTTTCCCGTAAGCCTGCAAAATACCGTTTGTCAGCACCATCATACACACAAAAATACTGGCAATGCCCAGAATCTGCAGATGATAGGCCGCAGCCGCGGCGGTTTCGGGTACGGCGGGATAGAGAAGGTTCAAAATGGGGCCTGCCAGCACGGACAGTCCCGCCCCTGCCGGCAGCGCCAGCAGAGCCACCACCCGGAAGGCGGAGGTAGCACTGCGAGCGGCGGAAAGCTCGTTGCCCCGGGCCAGCGCCCCGCCAATGGCAGGAACCAGACTGATGACCACAGGATAGACGAAGGAGGGCGGTACGCTGAAAAGAGTCATGCCGAAAGTATATTCCCCATAGAGGGAGGCTGCCGCATGTTCGGACAATCCCAGCGTATTTTGCAGACACCCCATCACCACGGACTGATCCAACAGTGTGATAAGGCTCAAGCCCCCGGCACCGATGGTAATGGGGACACCGATGGACAGAATGCGCCGGAAAATGGAGAGGCGGGTATCAGGGGTGTCCCGGCTGGCCGACGAATGACGCCGCCGCAGCAGATACCATAAAAGAGCCAGAAATCCGGCGGCGGTACCCACAGTGACGCCCACAATGGCACCGGCGGCGCCGATCTGAGAGGGCGCACCACGGGACAAAAGATACCAGGCCAGCGTCAGTCCCACCAGAAGCTTGCACAACGCCTCAATAATTTCGCTGGCGGCGGTGGGCAGCATGTTGCCCTCTCCCTGGGTATAGCCCCGGACGGCGGACATCAGGCACACGCATAAAACGGCGGGGGAAAGAGCCTTGATAGACCAGTAAGCCAGGGAATCATGGAGCATGTGGGAAATAGGACCGGTGAAAAAAAACATAATGCCGCTAAAAAGCAGCCCCAGCAGCAGAAATAGGCCAAAGCCCACCTGCAAAATACGATGCTTTTGATTCTCCCGCCCCAAAGCCGACGCTTCCGATACCAGACGCGACATGGCCAGCGGAAGCCCCGCTGTGGAGAGAATCAGCAGCAGGTTATAGATATTATAGGCCACATAAAAGTGAGCCATACCCTCCCGGTCCAGTATATTGCCCAGGGGAATCTTGTAGAGCGCGCCAATGACTTTCACGATAGCCACGGCGCCGGTCAGGATTACGGCACCGCTTAAAAAATTCTGCTTTTTTCCTTTTGTCATGCCCATCCCTTTCCGGATCAAAACGGCGGAATCAGCAAAGGGCATGGCGCCCCCCCGCTACTTTCCTTCTGCTGCATAAAAAGCTCGAAAAAGTGCCTGATTAGCGGCAATTTTTTCCGGGCGCTGAATATATTCCAGCGGATATTTCAGGTTGAATGCCCGCTCGATCCGCTCACCGCCCCGGCTCACCATTTTGGTGGAGCCGCCTGCGCCAAGGGAAAGAATGGTGTGCAGTTCTTCCATGATGTAAATATTATACAGTCCTTCCCCGCCGGATATGCACCAGCCCACGTTTTCAAAGCTGCCGGACATGTATTTTTGGCGGTAGAGATAGTAGGGAACAAAATGTGCTGCCCGCAGTGTCGGGTTGGCGTAGTCCAGCATCTGCCCCACCTCCTCTGCGGTGGGAATACGGCTGCCCTCCAGCATAATGCGACTGCCCTTTTTCAGGGACAGAGTGTGAATGGTGATGTTGTCGGCGCCCAGCGTCAGGCATTTGTCAAGAGACCGACGAAAGCCCTCCGGCGTATCCTCGGGCAGTCCCGCAATGAGATCCATGTTTACATGGGGAAAACCGGCCCGGCCCACAATTTCCATAGCGCGCTCAATGTCCGCCCCTGTGTGCTGGCGGCCGATGGCCCGCAGCACATGATCCTCCATGGTCTGGGGATTGACGCTGACGCGGGTGGTGCCGTGGCGGCGCAGTACCGCCATCTTTTCGGCGGTAATGGTGTCGGGCCGCCCCGCTTCAATGGTAAATTCAGCGCAGTGGTCAAGATCAAAATGATTCTCCAGCGCTGTCAGCAGCCGGTTCATCTGGTCAGATGTCAGCGTGGTGGGGGTGCCGCCGCCCATGTAGAAGGACTTGATGCGCAGACCCAACTCTTTGACCATTTGACCGGCAGAGGCAATCTCCTGAAAAAGGGATTCCAAATAGGGCTCCACCAGGTGAAAGGATTTCTCTACGGAGTTGGACACAAAGCTGCAATAGGCGCAGCGTGTGGGGCAAAAGGGAATGCCGATGTAAAGAGAGATATCCTGAGGCTGCAGCTCTTTGGCAGCCTTCAAACCGGCCTGAGCCGTCTCGAGACAGAGCTGCCGCCGGGCGGGGGAGACAAAATAGGTGTCTCGCAGAATGCGGCTGGTTTGAGCGGGGGATTTTCCCTCCTCCAGCATCCGTGCCGCCATTTTGCCGGGACGAATCCCGGTGAGGGCGCCCCAGGCGGGGGTCTGGCCGGTAATGGCACGGGCTGCCTTGAAAAAGCTGAGCTTGACGGCCCGCTGACGCAGCCGCTCCCGCTCATAATCGTCGGGGGCGGCGGAGAGCTTCACACGGGCAGTGCCCCGGGCGCTCTGCCCGTTGTAAATCAGCTCGGTGACCGCGGAGGCATAGGTTTCACCGGGGAACAGCGTGATGTCAGCCTGATTTTCCCCCGGTTCGGCGGGCGTGTAAACAGGCCGCTCCTGGGGAAAAAGAGCCAGCAGACTCTGCTCCACCGCATATTGTTCGTTGTGACCGTGAAAAATCAGTTTCATAAAAATGTCCTTTTATGGTAAATAAGGAAGGGGTCAGACGCGCTGCATCCCCTGCTGCATATAGGGATTGCCGCTGCGCTCATCAGCAAGAGTGGTGGCCGCTTCATGGCCGGGATAGACGCGGTAGTCCCCCTCCAGGCGTCCTAGACGGCCCAGAGAACGGAGCATGTCCGAATAGCTGCCGCCGGCAAGATCTGTACGGCCGCAGGAGAGACGGAAGAGAGTGTCCCCGGAAAAAATGACATCGTCCACCACCAGACACACGGAGCCGGCGGAGTGTCCCGGCGTCTCCATCACCGTGACGGTGAGGCTGCCCAGCGTCAGCTGGTCGCCCTCCCCATAGTAGCGCTGGTTTTTCTCCGGCAGTTGGGGAAACTGCATATAAAAGGAGCCGGATTTATGCTCCGCGGAATCCTTGAAATTGATATAGACGGGAAGCTCCGGATGGTTCAGCAGAATGCCTGCCACACCGGTGCAGTGGTCAAAATGACCGTGGGTCAGCAAAATGGCCTTCAGCTCGCAGCCGGAGGAGGCTACCAGCTGCTCCACCCGGTCGGCTTCATCGCCGGGGTCAATAAGAAAACAGACCTTTTCCGCCTCGTCGCACAGCACATAGCAGTTGGTCATGATGGGGCCGACGGTCAGAGATAATACCTTCATGAGTGCATCCTCCTTAAAGTAAATCGGTGTCCACCACCAGTGTCAGGGGCCCGTCGTTGCAGGATTCCACCTGCATGTCGGCGCCAAATTCTCCCGTTGCCACAGAAAACCCCTTGTCGCGGCAGAGCTGCACAAATTTTTCGTACAGCGGAATGGCCACTTCGGGCCGGGCAGCGGCGAGAAAATCGGGCCGGCGGCCCTTTTTGCAGTTGCCGTACAGCGTGCACTGGGAGACAATAAGAATTTCACCGCCCACTTCCTCCAGACCACGGTTCATTTTGCCGTTTTCATCTTCAAAAATACGCAGGGAACACAGCTTGTCCGCCAGCTTCACGGTCTGAGCCTCCGTATCCTCATGGGTCACGCCC
>JAAXZS010000040.1 GCA_012719745.1 Clostridiales bacterium
CAGGGCCGGTTTTGCTGCCGGCCATGGTCATTGGCTTTAACAACGCGGTGCTGGCCGAGGCCAGCATGAGCTATCTGGGCATCGGCGTTCAGCCGCCGGACGCCTCGCTTGGCTACATGCTCTCCGAGTCCCAGAGCTATCTGGGCAAGGCTCCCTGGTACGCACTTTCCGCCGGCCTGACCATTGTAGTGCTGATTCTGGGCTTCAGCCTCATCAGCGAGGGTCTGCGCCGCCGGAAGAAACGGAGGCGCTGCTGATGCTGCAAATTGAAGATCTGCGTGTCCAGTTTTTGGACAGTGACCATGAGGTGGTGCGGGGCATTGACCTCACGGTGAATAACGGGGAGATCGTGGGTCTTGTGGGGGAGTCCGGTTCCGGCAAGACGGTCACGGCCATGACGGTGGCGGGTCTGCTCACCTGCGAGCGGGTGAAAAAGACGGGCACCATTCATCTGGACAACTTTGACCTCATTCGCTGCGGCCGTGAGACGCTGCGCGACATACAGGGCAAGGACGTGAGCGTTGTCTTTCAGGAGCCCATGAATGCCATGAACCCGGTGATGCGTATTGGCACTCAGGTGGAGGAGAGCCTGCGGGCGCACACGAAGCTCCCCGCGGCGGAGCGAAAGGCGCTGGCCATGCAGGCACTGCGGGATGCGGAGCTGTCCCACCCCGAGGAGATCTACCGCAAATATCCCCATGAGCTCTCCGGCGGTATGCTCCAGCGTGTCATGATCGCCGCTGCCATCGTGTCCGAACCCCACCTGCTCATTGCCGCCGAGCCTACCACGGCGCTGGATGTGACCATCCAGGCGCAGATCCTGCGTCTGCTGCAAAAACTGAACCGGGAAAAGGGCATGTCCATTCTGTTCATCTCCCACAACCTGAATGTGGTGCGTAAGCTCTGCACCCGGGTGGCGGTGATGGAAAAAGGAAAGATCGTGGAAACGGGGGAGACGGAACAGGTCTTTTACCATCCCCGGGCGGATTATACCCGGCGGCTCATTGCCGCCATCCCCACAAGGAGAAAAATCCAATGACAGAAGAACTGGCTCTGGCCGTCAGTGAACTCAATACATGGTATCGCCCCTCCGGCACGGTTTTCCGCAAAAAAGCGGTGCCGGTGCTTCACGATGTCAGCTTCACCATCCGCCGGGGGGAAATACTGGGTCTGGTGGGAGAGTCCGGCACGGGCAAATCCACACTGGCCAAAACCATTCTGGGCATGGTACCGGACTATACCGGAACCGTTACCCATTATACAAAACGCCCTCAGATGGTGTTTCAGGACCCCTACAGCAGTCTCAACCCCGCCAAAACGGTGGGCTGGATTTTAGAGGAGCCTCTGCGGATTTATGGAAAATATGATGCCCCTGAACGGAAACGCCGGGTGGCGGACATACTGGAAGAGGTGGGCCTCAGTCCCGAGTATGCGGAGGCACTGCCCTGCCAGCTCTCCGGCGGCCAGCGACAGCGGGTGAGCATCGGCACGGCGCTCATCCAAAAGCCGGGTCTCATCATTGCCGACGAGCCGGTGTCCGCCTTGGATGTGACCATTCAGGCGCAGATCCTGCGGCTGATCCGCCGGGTGCGGGATGAGTACGGCATTTCCTGCCTTTTTATCTCCCATGACCTTAACGTGGTCTATGAGATCTGCGACCGGGCCCTTGTGATGAAGGACGGCCGCATTGTGGAGCAGGGAACGGTGGATCAGCTTTTTGACCACCCCCAAGAAAGCTATACCAAGCAGCTGCTGGCGGCAGCCGAGTAACAGAGGAAGTTTATATGCAGAAGGAACAAAAAGAAAAACTGCTGGCCTATGCCAACGGTGCGGAGGCATTTATCGGACATAACGGCGTCCATGTCACGGATGTGGACGATAATTATGCCCGGGTGGAGCTGACGCTGCACCCGGAGGTGCTGAACCGGTGGCAGGCGCCCCATGGGGGCATTCTGTTTACGATGGGTGATGTGGCGGCGGGCGTGGCCGTGCTGACGGTGCGGCCGGAGTCCTGCGTCACGGTGAATGCCTCCATTGATTTTATGGAAGCGGTGGGTTCCTCCGGTACGCTGGTGGCTACCGGGCGGGTGCTCCGCTGCGGCGGCCGGCTGTGCTATTGCGAGGCGAAGATCGAAACGGCGGCAGGAAAGCTCCTGACCACCTTTCATTCCACCATGTACTTCACCGGCGGAACGCTGCCCCTATGAGCGTTTTCAAGGAAAATCGGGGTCTGCACCGATGGCTGCTGATTGCGGCAGGCGTGTGGATCGCTTTTCTGCTGGCCAGAAACAGCCGCCCGTTGATGAACTGGTTCATCTCCTGCGTGACGGAACCTTTCAAGCGGGGGCTGGCGGCGGTTTGCTATCTTACCGATGTCTCCGTGGCGGAGGTCTGGTACGCCGTGGTCATTACCGTCACTTTTTTTTATATCACCCGGGCCGTGCGCCATGTGATAGCGGCAAAGAAAAAGTGGCGGATGGTCTATCGGTATGTGCTGGGGCTTGCCTGCGCCGGCCTCACCATTTATACGGGTTTCTGCCTTTTATGGGGCGTCAATTACTACACGGACGATTTCCAGCAGCAGTCCGGCGTGTATGCCGAAGCTGTAGCGGCGGAGGATTTAAAGAACGTTACTGCCTATTTTGCGCAGGAGCTTTCCCAAAGCGCCGATACGGTGCAGCGAGATGAAAATGGCCTTTTTGCCGAAAGCCAGGCGGATATTTTTGCTGACAGTACCAGGGTCTATGAAAATTCCTATGGGGAATTTCCCTGTCTTAAAATGCAGGATCGGGCGCCCAAGGCAGTGACCGTGTCCACCATTATGAGCGCTCTGGACTTCACCGGCTTTTATTTCCCCTTCACGGGGGAGGCCAATGTGAATGTGGACAGTCCCGCCAGCTTTCTCCCCTCTACGATTGCCCATGAGCTGGCGCATCAGCGGGGCATTGCTTCGGAGCAGGAGTGCAATTTCATCGCCATCGTCACCTCCACCACCTGCGACAGCGCCGCCTATCGGTATTCCGGCTGGCTACTGGGTTATATCCATCTGGGCAACGCCCTCTATCAGGCGGATCAGGAGGCGTGGCGGGCCATCCGCAGCAGCCTGCCGGAGAATGTGATAAAGGACATGGCCTATAATAATGCTTATTGGGCGCAGTATGAGGGCCTGACCGCCTCTGCCGCCTCCAAAGTCTATGATTCTTTTCTCAAGGGGTACGGCGAGACCGCCGGTATCCAGAGCTACGGTACCGTGGTGGATATGCTGGTGGCCTATTATCGGTAAAAACGGATGCAATAGGTGCAATCCGGTGTAATAAAATGAAAATCCCTGAAACGGTTTTTCAACCGTTTCAGGGATTTTTGCATATAAAATAAATAAATATTGGTTAAATGAATATTTTACAGACCCAGTCCCGGGATGTTCAGCCCGCCGGTGACACCCTTCATGCTGTTTTCCATGGCTTCATCTGCCTGACGCAGCGCCTCGTTCACAGCGGAGATCACCAGATCCTGTAACATCTCAACATCTTCAGGATCAACGGCTTCGGGCTTAATAACAAGGCTCGTCAGCTCTTTTTTGCCGCTGACAGTGGCCTGCACCACGCCGCCGCCCACGGAGGCGGCGTAGCTGGCACTCTCCGCCTCTTCCTGTGCTTTTGCCATGTCCTGCTGCATTTTCATAATTTTTTGCTGCATTTGCTGCTGCTGGCGCATCATGCCGCCGCCTCCGCCAAAACCGTTGCGGGCACTGTATCCTTTTGCCATATAATCGCTCCTTTTTTCTCTTTAGAGTATTGTATATTTTGCACTTTTACTGAATTTTAAAATTGGAAAACTGGCTCCCTTTTTTCACCAATTCCGCCATAGCGTCGCTCTTCTGTGCAGCGGCCATCACGGGAACCGCCTGGGACGCAGTAACTTCCGGCTTTCCGATGGCAAAGGCCACACGGATGCTCCGCCCCACCTTTCCTGCGGTCACTTCCCGCAAAACTTCCGTCACCGCCGCCGTATCCAGCGCACTTTTTATGAAATCATTCTGGCACCACACCGTTAATAAATCACCGCTGAGAATGCCGGTGGCCATGTTTAAAAAGACGCGCTTGTCCACCGTCATGCGGCCTTTGTACTGATCGGACAGCTGGGACCAAACGGCGGAATCGCCTGCGGCTGAAGAAGAATCGACTGTGGCAGACGCAGGTGCGGACGACCCGGATGCGGGCGCGGGGGATCTGGGATTGGGAGCAGCGGCCGGGGAAACAGGCGGTCGGGACTGCTGCTGATGAGGCTGGGGGGACATGTCCGCCGGAATGTCATAGACGCGCTGGCGGGCCGAAGACTCCTCCGGAAAAGGCGGCTCCTCAGGAAGGGGGGGCTCTTCGGGTGCAGGAACGTATTCAACCGGAGCCGGTGCGGAAATTGATGGCTTTACCGGCTTGGAGGGCCGGAAACCTTTGACGCTTTCAGAGGGGGCAGCCGAAAAATTTCCGGTTTTTACAGCCTTTTCAAGGCGGTCTATCCGGGCGCACAGGGCGTCGAGATCGCCGGAGAGACTCTCGTCACACAGCCGCAGCAGACACAGCTCTCCCTCGGTGCGGGGATGAAGACTGATGTTAAGGCTTGCGGTACAGCTGCTGATGGCAGAGGTAATATACAAAAAACGCCGGGGCGAAACGCCCTGGGACAAAGATTGTAAGGTTTTAAGGTCATATCCGCCGGTGAGCAGCGAGCTGCCGCCGGTGGGCGCGGTGGAGAGTATGGTCAGATCTCTGGCAAGATCGCTGAGCTCGCCCAGCAATGCGCCTACATCCTTGCCGCTGTCGTAGAGCTGCCCAAAAAGCAGCAGCGCATCCTCGGTCTGACGCTGGAGAATAAGGCGCATCAGCTGCGCCGTCTGGATGGTACCGGCCAGACCCAGCACATCCAATACCTCCCGGCCACCGATAGTACCCTGTATCACCCGGCATTGATCCAGCAGGCTCAGGGCATCCCGCAACGCTCCGCCGGCCATTCGGGCCAGAATTTCCGCCCCCTCCGGCTGCAGATCAATTTTTTCTGCCTTTGCCACATAGCAAAGGCGGGATTCAATGTCCTGAGGGGTAATGCGTTTGAAAGAAAAACGCTGGCACCGGGAAAGAATGGTGGCAGGCACCTTATGCAGCTCCGTGGTGGCCAGAATAAACAGCAGATGCTCCGGCGGCTCCTCCAGTGTCTTTAAAAGAGCATTAAAAGCCTGGGGGGAGAGCATATGAACTTCATCGATGATATAGACCCGCTTTTTCAGCACGGCCGGTGTATAGACAGCCTCTTCCCGCAGTGCGCGCACATTGTCAACGCCGTTGTTGGAGGCGGCGTCCAGCTCGGTCACATCCAGAAGAGAGCCGTCGTCAATGCCGCGGCAGGCCTCACACTGGTTGCAGGGAGCGCCGTTGACCGGGTTGAGACAGTTTACCGCCTTGGCCAAAATCCGGGCACAGGTGGTCTTGCCGGTACCGCGGGTGCCGGTAAACAGGTAGGCATGACCCACCTTTCCCTCCGCCACCTGCTTTTGCAGCGTATCGGTAATATGCGCCTGTCCGATCACATCGGAAAAGGTTTTAGGCCGCCATTTGCGGTACAATGCCTGATACATGAACTGTCCTCTTTTCTTCCTGCTGCGTGTTGATCGCCATATAAAATAAGCCCCGCGCGCATCTGCGGAGCCGGCGCCCTCACGGCACATGAATGATCCCTCTTAATGCTGCTCGGTTCCCCGCCTGACATGATTCGTGGGCATCCATTGCGTGAGACCGGCTCCGCAGATGCGCGCGGTAAGCTTGTATTTTATTTTACTACAAAACCCTTTTCTTGGCAACAGGAAAAAATGTCGCTTTTACGCGGCCAGTACCGCACGCTTGCTTTTATAGAGGGCGGAGAGAAAAATCAAAGAATCCACCGCGCTGATCAGAACGCAGATGGCCGCCAGAGAGGGGTAGATCACCCAGGAAAAGGACAGCGTCTGAAAAACGGCCATAATGTACCAGTCAATCTTCAATCCCCGGTAATGTAAATCGGACACACGGCCTTTTTCCAGCTCCCCGATACCCTCCACCACAAGACGGGTGGTGTATAGGGCCAGAAAAATCGCCACCATATCACAGAAGATATAGAGCCAGTGGCCGCTGGTGGCAAAGCCGAACAGATCCAGTACCCAGAGTACGGCGCTGTAAATGCCAACACCCCGGGCCACAGGGATGGCTCTTTTAAAGAAAATCCCTTCAGTCGACAGCTCCCGCAGACCGTGGAGAAGAAAATAGTACCCCACGAAGTCGGGTAGAAGTCCCAGATGGCCCATGGAAAATTCCAGGTGAAAGTCCAGTAAAATCAACAAAATGCCTAAAAAAATCTTTTTCATGCTTATCGCTCCTAAGAGTGGTATGCATATAGCTTATCATAGGAGCCTTTTTTTCGACAAGAGGTAAATGTTGGTAATAATAGTTAAAAAGGGTACCTGCCGAATTTTCAATCAATTAAAAAATGAATGTATCAAAGCAATTGCTTTGATACATTCATTTTTTTAAGAGCCATGAAAAAACGGCTGTGCGATATTGAGGGTTTATTTTGTTTTCAGCAGTTTCTGCTTATCAAAGTATTCCCGTGTCAGCTTGCAGACAACAGGGGACAAAAGCAGCACGGCAATCAGGTTGGGAATGGCCATGAGGCCGTTGAGGGTATCGGAAATATCCCAGGCCAACTGAAGATCCATGGTGGCGCCGGCCAGGATCACCGGTAGAAACAGGATCTTATAGACCAAAGACGCCTTGGTGGAGCCGAACAGGTATTCGCAGCACCGGGAGCCGTAGAGGTTCCAGCTGAGGATGGTGGTGGTGGCAAAAAGCGTCAGTGCAACGGCAATGATGACGCTGGAAAGGGAACCGCTGAAAACGCTGTTGAAAGCGGCAATGGACAGATCTGCGCCGGCCTTCTGTCCGTAGGAGATGTCGATGCCGGAAATGAGAATGGTCACAGCAGTGAGGGTGCAGATCACCAGCGTATCGGCAAACACCTCGAAGATACCGAAGAGGCCCTGCTTCACAGGGGAGTCCGTATCTGCCGCCGCATGGGCAATGGGGGCAGAGCCAAGGCCGGCCTCGTTGGAGAAAATGCCCCGGGAGACGCCCCGCTTCATGGCGGTGGCAATGGTGCTGCCGATGCCGCCGCCTACCACGGCCGAAGGATTAAAGGCACCTTCAAAAATCAAAGCAAAGACGGTGCCGATGTGGGTGATATTACAGGCAATCACCACAAGACACGCCACAATATAAATCACGGACATGACGGGTACCAGCATTTCGGTGACACGGCCCACCCGCTTGACACCGCCGATGGAAATGAGCGCCACAAAAATCAAAATGACAACGCCGGTAATCATGCACACGGCACGCACATTGGCATTGGCGTTGAACACCAGCACGGCGGAGGTCACAGCGCCCGCGATGGAGTTGATCTGGGCAATATTGCCGATGCCGAAGGAGGCCAGAATGGCCAGCACACAGAAAAGGCCGGCCAGCCACCGCCAGCTTTTACCAAGACCGTTCTTGATGTAATACATGGGACCGCCCACCCAGTCACCTTTTTCGTTGCGCTGACGGTACTTAATGGACAAAACCACTTCGGAATACTTGGTGATCATGCCAACAAGAGCTGCCCCCCACATCCAGAAAATGGCGCCGGGGCCGCCCAAAGCAATGGCACCCGCCACACCGGCGATGTTGCCGGTTCCCACTGTGGCGGCCAGCGCCGTGCACACCGCCTGAAAGGGCGTGACAGCGCCCTTATCGGTGGTGACATGCTTTTTGCCGATCTGGCCGATGGTGTTCTTCATGGCATAACCAAAATGCCGGAACTGAGTAAACCGGCTACCCACAGTCATAATGAGGCCGGTGCCCAGAATCAGCACCATAGCGGGGACACCCCACACAATATTATTGAGATAGCTGTTGGCCTGCGTAAGCCAGTTGATAAATGATTCCATTCGTTCCAATACCTCCCACCATAAAATAAAAAAGAGTGTCGCTTTTTATAAGCGATACTCCCACAGGCAACAGACCGTAAGCCGCTTTTTTTAAGCGGCGGATTGATTCTGTCCTTTTGCCTGAGAGATTCACGCTTGCGCGCTTTGCACCTTCGGCCCCCGCCGATGCTCGGCGGGCTTCTCCAGAACGCTATCCATTTACAGTCTTTTTTCCTGACGGAATTCCTGAGAGTATGACTCCTTCGGCACGGCACAAAGCCGACTTTCCTGCAAACTTCTTATAGCTTTATATGAAATTGATGTGGTTAGAATACACCAGATGGAAAACGATTGCAAGAATTCTTTTGGCATTTGAGGCGGTTTTTTATGTGTATAATGGAAATTATTTACCTGGGTTGGCACCGTTTTTCCGGCTGCCCTTGCTTTTTAAAAAAAAAGGACTATGATATACATTGAATAAAAATGACCGGGGAATAGCTGCCAGACCCACGGATACCAATGGCTTCGGGTGGATTCCCCCCTTAAATTTTCAGTGTTGGAAGGGATTTTTTATGACAAAAATTGATATTGTATCCGGCTTCCTCGGCGCGGGCAAGACCACGCTGATCAAAAAGATGCTGCAGGAGGCTTACAAGGGTGAAAAACTGGTGCTGATCGAAAACGAATTCGGCGAGATCAGCATTGACGGCGGATTCCTGAAGGATGCCGGCGTACAGATTTCCGAGATGTCCTCGGGCTGCATCTGCTGCTCTTTGGTGGGCGATTTCGGAAAGGCACTGAAAGAGGTGCAGGAGAAGTTTAACCCCGACCGCATCCTCATTGAGCCCAGCGGCGTGGGCAAGCTGTCGGACGTGATCCGCGCGGTGGAAAACGTGGCCGCCGAAAATGACACCATGAAGCTCAACTCCTTTATTACCGTGGCCGACGGCACCAAGTGCAAGGTCTATATGAAAAACTTCGGCGAATTTTTCAACAATCAGGTGGAGAGCGCCGGCACCATCATTCTCAGCCGCACCCAGAAAATGACGGAGGAGAAGCTCTCCGCCGCTGTGGCCCTGCTGCGGGAGCACAATCCCGAGGCTGTGATCATCACTACCCCCTGGGAGCAGATTACCGGCGCGCAAATCCTTTCCGCCATGGAGAAAAATTCTCTGGTGAAGGAGATGCTGGAAGAAGACGATGATGATGACGAGTGCTGCCACGACCATCATCACGACGATCACGACCATGAGCACCATCATGACCACGACGACCACGATGAGTGCTGCCACGATCATGAGCACCATCATGACCATGACGACCACGATGAATGCTGCCACGATCATGAGCACCACCATGACCATGACGACCACGATGAATGCTGTCACGATCATGAGCACCACCGTGACGATCACGGTGAATGCTGCCATCATCACCACCATGCCGACGAGATCTTCACCAGCTGGGGTGCGGAGACACCCAAGAACTTTGCCCAGGGCGACATTGAACGCATCCTGACCGCTCTTGACAGCGGCAGCTACGGCGCCATCCTTCGGGCCAAGGGCATCGTCCCCTGCGGCGACGGCAAATGGATCCACTTTGACTATGTACCCCAGGAGCACGATGTGCGCTTCGGCAGCGCCGACTATACCGGGCGGCTGTGTGTCATCGGCTCCAAGCTGGACGAGGATAAGCTGAAGGAACTCTTCGGCGTATAAGGAGTTTAATAATTCATGGATATACCTGTATACCTGATTGCCGGATTTTTGGACGCCGGCAAGACCAATTTTATTAACGGCATTTTGCAGGACGGCTTTGCCAGTGAAGAAAAGACCCTTTTGATCTGCTGCGAGGAGGGCGAGGAAGAATACAACGCCAAGGCGCTGGACAACGTCTTTACCGTCACCGTGGAGGAGCAGGAAGAGCTGACGCAGGAATACCTGAAAAAGCTGGAGAAGCTTTACAAGCCCAAGCAGGTCATTGTGGAATACAACGGCATGTGGATGATCGAGCCTCTCTACAGGGAGATCCTGCCTGCCAACTGGATTTTGTACCAGATTATGACGCTGGTGGACGCCAACACCTTTGAGATGTATGTGAAGAACATGGGGCAGCTGATGATGGAGAAAATCACCAACGCCGACATGCTGATTTTTAACCGGTGCGATGAGACGCTGCGCAAGGCGCTGCGCGCCCGCAACCTGCGGATGGTCAACCGCCGGGCCGACATCTATCTGGAAAACCGGGACGGCACCAGCGAAGAATATGTCACCGAGGACATGGCGCCCTTTGACCTGTCAAAGGACATAATCGAAATACCCGACGACGATTTCGGCGTGTGGTATGTGGATGTGATGGACAACCCCGACCGCTATGAGGGGAAAACGGTCTCCTTTAAGGCGATTATGTGCCACTCCAAGAAGTTTAAGGGTGTCCACTGCCCCGGCCGGTTCGCCATGGTCTGCTGCGAAAAAGACATGCAGTTTTTGGGTATTGTCTGCGTGGGCGACGGACTGGACGACTACAAGAATCATGACTGGGTCAGCATCAAGGCCACTGTCAAAAAGGAAAAGAACAACGCCTATAAGGGAGTGGGACCGGTTTTGCATGTCGTTGCCATTGGACCCAGTGAAAAACCGGCGCAGGAGGTTGTCTCTTTCTGATGCACCTTATCCAGAAAACGATATACTAAATGTAAATTCCAACAGAAAAACAACCCTCTGTTGTCACATGCCTGGCGACAGAGGGTTGCTTTTTTAGCGGACAGGGGGGCTTTTTTTGCGGGAAAGAAGAGAAAACGATTTAGGGCGGGATGCGGTGAAGCCGCTGCTGCTGCGTCTGGCGGGACCTGCCATCGTGGCACAGCTGGTCAATGCCCTTTACAATATTGTGGATCGCATTTATATCGGACATATCGAAGGGGAGGGACAGCTGGCACTGACCGGTGTGGGTGTCACCTTTGCTGTACTGATGCTGATTTCGGCACTGGCCTCCCTGGTGGGAGTGGGCGGCGGCAGCCGCGCTGCCATTGCCATGGGGGAAGGAAACAACGACAGGGCAGAGAAAATCCTGGGCGCCTGCACGCTGCTGCTGGCAGTTTTGTCCATTGTGGTTGTTGCTGTTTTTCAATGGATTAAGGAACCTATGCTGCTGGCCTTCGGCGCCAGCGAAAATACCATTGCCTATGCCACGGGTTATCTGGGTATCTATCTGTGGGGGACGGCCAGTATTCTGCTGACTCTGGGACTGAACACCTTCATCGCCACCCAGGGTTTTGCCTCCATGTCTATGGCTACCACACTTATCGGTGCCGTACTCAACATTGCCCTCGACCCTGTTTTTATTTTCGTATTGAAAATGGGCGTGCGGGGTGCCGCCCTTGCCACAATTTTGTCTCAGACCGCATCGGCTGTCTGGGTGCTGTGCTTCTTGACGGGAAAACGGACGCATCTGCACCTGCGGCGGAAAAATCTTCGGATGGACGGGAAAATTTTGGGGCCCGTGCTGGCCATCGGCGTATCGCCTTTCGTAATGCAGAGTACCGAGAGCATTCTGAACGTGGCGTTTAACTCATCGCTTTTGAAATACGGCGGCGACTTGGCTGTGGGCGCTATGACTATCTGCTCAAGTGTGGTGCAGGTAATGTCCATGCTTTTAATGGGCCTTGCTCAGGGCGGACAGCCGATCATGGGTTATAACTACGGTGCGGGCAACAGCCAGCGTGTGAAGGAAACATTTCGCTTTTTGCTGACACTAACGGTGAGCCTGTCTACGCTGTTCTGCGTGTTGGTGGAGATGTTTCCCCATCTCTTTGTGGGACTTTTTACAAGCCAGCCGGCGTTGCAGCAGTACGCCACCTGGGCCATCCGTATCTATGCGGCGGGCATGTTTATGATGGGCGTGCAAAACGGCTGCCAGCAGAGTTTTGTGGCGTTGGGACAGGCCAAAATCAGCCTGTGTATGGCTCTTTTGCGCAAATGCGTGCTGCTGATTCCCTTGATCTATATTCTGCCTGGAATTTTTGCCAACAAGGTGTTTGCTGTTTTCCTGGCAGAACCGGTGTCCGACATCCTGGCGGCATCTACCACCGGCACCCTGTTCTTTACAAGACTGCCGCGAATTTTGGAAAAACGAACCCGGGATCTGGGAGAGGCACCGGAATAAGGCAACAAAAAAGACATAAAAAAGGAAGCGCCCACGGGCGCTTCCTTTTTGGTACGGGTAGTGGGGGTCGAACCCACACGGATTTCTCCACAGGAACCTAAATCCTGCACGTCTGCCAATTCCGCCATACCCGCATTCGGAAACGCTGAAATTGTACCACAGAATGCGGCAATTCTCAAGAGGTTTTTCCCAATTGGCGCTTTTCATGAGAACAAAATTGTGATACCATGGGAACATTGAGCAAAAGGAGTGAGCGTGATGAAACGGGTGGTCAGCATCCAGGATATATCCTGCCTGGGGAAGTGTTCTTTGACGGTGGCGCTGCCGGTGATTTCTGCCATGGGGGTGGAGTGTGCCATTTTGCCTACCGCCGTCCTCAGCACCCACACCATGTTCCCGGATTTTACATGCAGGGATCTTTCCGATGAAATGCTGCCCATTGCCCGGCACTGGAAACGGCAGCGGGTGGCTTTTGACGCTATCTGCACCGGATTTCTGGCGTCACCTGAACAGATCGACCATGTGTGTGCGTTTGTGGACCTTTTTAAGACGGAGAACAATTTGCTGCTGGTGGACCCGGCCATGGCGGACCAGGGGAAGCTGTACCCCACCTTTGACAGGGCGTTTCCCGCTGTGATGGCGCGGCTCTGCACCCGGGCGGATGTGATTTTGCCCAATTTGACGGAGGCATGCCTCTTGACAGGGACAGACTATCAGACCACCTACGACGAGGCATATATCCGAGCGCTTTTGAAAAAACTTACCGATCTGGGGGCGAAACAGGCGGCGCTGACAGGCATTTCTTTTACCCCGGACAAGCTGGGCGTTATGGCCTACGATGCCGGGAAAGACGCCTATTTCTCCTACTTTAATCAGCGCATTCCGGCTCATTTCCACGGCACCGGCGACCTTTTTGCCGCGGCCTGTACAGGGGCGCTGATGAACGGGAAAACGTTGGAGGAGGCGCTGGCACTGGCGGTGGATTTCACGCTGGAGACCATCCGCAAAACGGCGGAAAATGAACGGGCCTCCTGGTACGGGGTGGAATTTGAACGGGCCATTCCCTATCTCATTGAACGGATGAAGAAATAACACGTACCGG
>JAAXZS010000102.1 GCA_012719745.1 Clostridiales bacterium
GTATCTGCTGAAAACACTGGGCGTTTTGGGCGGCGGAAGCAGCGCGCCTGTTTCACTGTCGGATGTGCCCGCTTTTTCCAACAGTCCCTATGTGGTCATCAACGACAACAACCCTTTTTTTACATCGGAGGACATGACCACCAAAGCCTTTGAAACCTACAGTGACCTGGACGGCCTGGGCCGCTGCGGGGTGGCTTACGCCAATATCTGCCCGGAGCTGATGCCTACGGAGGAGCGGGGCAGCATCGGACAGGTGAAGCCTTCCGGCTGGCAGCTGGCCAAATATGATTTTGTGGACGGGAAATATCTCTATAATCGGTGTCACCTCATCGGATATCAGCTCTCGGGGGAGAACGCCAATAAGCAGAATCTTATCACCGGCACACGTTATCTCAATGTGGAGGGAATGCTGCCCTTTGAAAACATGGTAGCCGACTATGTGAAGGAAACCGGCAACCATGTGCTCTACCGGGTGACGCCTCTTTTTCACGGCAGTAATCTGGTGGCCGGTGGCGTCTTAATGGAGGCAAAATCGGTGGAGGATAATGGCGCGGGGGTTACTTTTTGTGTTTACTGTTATAATAACCAGCCCGGCGTGATCATTGATTACACCACAGGAGAGAGCAAGGCCTCCTAAAAGATATTCTTGACAAAAAAACATGGATGGAAAGCTCCATCCATGTTTTTTTATAAAATTTTTATCAGAGAAGTCGATCCAATGCCTTTTCCACCTCCGGGTATTTCTTCACCCCGGGGTGTTCCGCCAGCTGTCCCTGTGCCATCACCAGATAAGGCGTCCGCAGGGCGGTCAAATCCTCCAACGGGTTCTTTTCCGTCACCAGCAGGTCGGCACATTTTCCAACTTCCACCGTGCCTGTCTCTGTAAGCCCTGCGATTTCCGCGTTGCGGCAGGTGGCCGTATAAAGAGCAAAAGCGGTGGAAACGTGCAGGTACTTTTGAAAGTAATAGACCTCCCGCCACATGTCGTAGTGGGTGATGTAGGGGCAGCCTGTATCTGTGCCCATGCCCACAGGAATACCGTGGGCCAGCGCCGTTTTGGCGCAGGAAATGACGCCCTCCATCACCACACGCCCGTTAAACTGATCGTCCTCGGAAACATTCATTTCCTCCGGGGAAAAAAGCGCATAGGGCAGGGCGGGGGAGATGGTGCAGACAACCTTGGCACCTTTTTCCTGAAAGAGAGCGATCAGCTCATCGTCAAGCGGCGCGCCGTGCTCAATGGTGTCCACCCCGTTTTCAAGCGCCACCCGAAGGCCTTCTGTACTTTCCACATGAGCTGCCACCGGCAGCCCATGGCTGTGGGCCTCTTCACAGCAGGCCCGCACATATTCCGGCGGCATTTTCAAAGCGCCCGGTTCCCCACGAACCTTGGCGTCCAGCACGCCGCCGGTTATCATCAGTTTGACGAGATCCGTTTTTTCCGCCTCAATCCGCCGTACACAGTCGACGGCGTCGCCGAGACTGGCGGCAGGATAAGCCACGGAACCGGCCATATGACCGCCGGGAACGGAAACGGCGGTATTGGCGGCCAAAATGCGGGGGCCCAGCGCCTTGCCGGAACGGATGCGGTCACGAAGTCGCGTATCCGTATCGCCCACGCCGCCCACAGTGCGGATGGTGGTAACGCCGGAGAGCAGTTCCTCCCGGGCAAAATTCATGCACAGCTGCCGCGTCAAGGCACGGGTAGGAGCGGTACTCATCAAAAACCGAACCAATTTTACAACATCGGTCTGCTTCTTTTTCGGCTTTCCGCCCGCCGGCAGATGGACATGTAGATTGATGAGCCCCGGCATCAGGTACCGGCCCTGCAGATCTATCACCCGACAGTCCGCCGTGGGGACACCGCCTTTGATCATGGACTGAATGATTCCGTCATTTACAATAACCGTCATACCGGAAATTGGCGCCATATCCTCCCGCCCCGAGATAACCGTACTGTTGATAAAGGCGGTTTTCATTTTTGAGTCCCCTTTCTGCATTTGTTGAAAACTATTTTACCATTCAAAGCGTTAAAGTCAATGCTTATTTTCAAAGGGAATTTAAAACGGATTGTAATTGAACGCCGGAAACGATATAATAAGTAAAGAAAGGGAATACGCTGTTTCCCAA
>JAAXZS010000100.1 GCA_012719745.1 Clostridiales bacterium
AAATGTAACTGAAATATACAAATTGCAGTCAAAATCAGCGGCGGATCTCTCTATAATGCTTACCGAATTAAAACATTCCGGGTTCACGATACTGTACTGGTAGAGTTTGCGCTTCACCCTGCTCGCAGAAAATTAAATAGCCCATCATAGAAAGGAAAGAATCAAACATGAAGAAACAAATTTTTCCGAAAGTGATGCTTATCATTTTGTGCGCTGTCATCACGTTGCTACCCTTCGGTACTGCTGCTGCGGCAGATGCTGAATTTACCTTGACGCGGCCAACGCAGATATCCGGTGTTCAGTTCATTGCGGGTGATTCGCTCACCACGGATAAAGAAACGCTCTCCTTTGCGACCTTGACCAAAGGATATCTCGTTGCCCCTGGCGAGAAGATTACGCTGACGAATCTTTCACAAAACACAACAGACTATGTGATCGAGACGACCGCCAATCTTTCTGTCGATCAAAGATTTATAGAAGGATTAGCCTCCGGTGCATCCGCCCTGCTGACCGTTACACCGCAAGCCGGACTGGCGGTGGGGGCCTATCAAGAAACCGTGATCATCAGTACCAGTGATGATTCCATTTTTATTCTGGTCACATTTGAAGTGATCGAGGCCCAGGCAGGCTTGAATTTGGCTGCTGCATCCGAAAAAATTGATTTGGGCACGATTTATCGTGATCCCGCCGCTGATGGCCAGACAAAATACACCCAGGTACAGATCAAAAACAACGGTCAGAATCTATCCGGGCTGAAGATCACGGCAGCAAAGGATTCCGGTTTAGTCTGCTTCTTTGATGGAAATAAAACAAACCTTGCCACGGGTGAAACGGCGATTTTAAATGTGGGCGTGGATGCAAGTATCAGAAATGCGACACGCTATGAGGGCAATATCACAATTACAGCAGATAACGCAGATGGTAAATTAGAGCTGCCTGTCATGTATCAGACAACAAACGCTATGGTAGAGATAACACCCACATCCGTGGATTTAGGGGAGTTTAATCAAATTGATTTTTCCAAGGAAGAAAGAGAAATAAGGAAAGCAACTTTTACGATCCAAAATAATTCATCGGAAACGATAACTCTTGCCGTAGGCGACCTTACAATTGGTGGAGATAACGGCATTATTGGCACCCCTTTGAAACCAGAAGAAGTCTGGACAGACAAAGACACGCTGGTGCTCTCTGCCGGTGAAAAGACAACCCTTGCCGTATCGGTAAAATACATCAATGATTACTCACGTGCGATAAATCGTTCCTATACCTTTGCTGTATCCAACGATGAAAAGAACATCGAGATACCTCTATTGGTAGAGGCAGCATTTCCTGCAAGCGATTCCCGCCCACACGGCTGCATGATTGTCTCCCTCTTTGGCGAGGATGCTGAGCAAACGACTGTACTCCGGGATTTCCGAGACAGAACGCTGAAGACAACGGATGGCGGGCAGACCTTGGTGGATGCCTACTATGCCGTCAGCCCGGTGGCAGTTTGGGTGCTGGATAACATTTTCCCGCAGCTCAAGCCAATCGTTGCGGCTGTAATCACAGAATTTGCGGATTCACTCTAAGCAAAAGTGGAGGTGTCGTTATGATGAATAAAACAATTAAAAAGCTATTATTGGCAATTGTATTGATTGTTGCCATTGCGATCCAGCCAACGGTAGCGTACGCCGGTACCTCAGAAGAGGCACTTAATGCCCTGAAAACTTCAGGAATACCTGAACATCTATATAGCATTGCAGTAAATTTAAGCAAAACAGCAAAAGTGTCCTCGGAAGAATGGGACTATGCGATAGGCAAAATTGACAAAGCCTCTAAGATACTCGATGGCAGAGAGCTTTCGGAGCTATCCTACGAGGAATCGGTTGAAATTGTTAATTTGGCCACAGACGCCATCAACCATGCGGGGTATTCCGTCAGGGTAAAATGGGAAAAGGTCGGCGCGACAATTACCCTCATGGATAAAGACGGGAATACGCTGGCAAAGTTTAATACACGGGATACCGGCGTGAATCAAACGGGAAGCACCTCTGTCTATTTGACAGTTGCGGCAATAGGATGCCTGCTCACGCTGGGCAGTGTTGGAGTTGTCGCCGGGATAAAGCGAAAAAATGCAAAAGCATAAGCTCTTTATCATTCCCATCGTATTGTTCCTTATGACAATGGCGTTTGCATGGCTGCTGTTCTTTGATTATGCAAACGCCTTGTTTTCTACGGCGCAGATGCTTCAATCAGCCTCTAAAAGCCAATCGCAATCCGACTTTCAAAGCATAGAGCATCCCGAAGAACAGATACGCACCGCTAAATATCCTTATTATGGCGATAAGATTGCCACTGTGAGAATAGAGACAGCCGGGATCTTCACGGATGTTTACCAAGGGGACGATGATACGCTGTTATCCGACGGGGTGGGACACAGCCTCGCTTCCTCCATGCCCGGAGAAGCAGGGACGATTATTTTAAGCGCCCATCGTACCACGCATTTTGCTACGCTGGGCGATGTCATGCCGGGTGACGCCGTTGAAATCGACACCTATTATGGAAAATATCGTTATACGGTGGAAAGCACTCATATTTTTGATGGAAACGATACCGACTTTCTGTCAAGCTTTAGCGGGGATACGCTTATCCTTTATACCTGCTATCCTTTCGATTATATCGGCCAGGCAAAGCAGCGGTATGCGGGGGTTTGTGTACCATCAGAAGGGGCCGGCGTGGTATGGGAATGATAAAAAATCTACCAAGAACAGTCCTTTGCTATTTACTTGCCTTTTTGATGATTATTCTGTTATGTGCCGGTGCTTGCGTATTTGTCATGAGAACAGCATTGGCAAGCAAGAGCAATTATGCGCAGCCCGCGAAACAGCAAATTTTTATAACAGAAATACGAAATAGCCTGCAAGAACGTTCAATGACGCTGTCTTTCAAGACGGGTCTTCCTCGGGAATTGATTTTAGAAACGTTACCGAATCAAAATGAGCTTGAGGAAATAGTTTTAAATAGCTGTGAGGAAATACCGCAAATTCTGTTCAGTGGGCGTCAGGGATATACCTACCGCTTTGATGAAGCGGCATTATATCAAAAGATACTTGCCTACGCAAGCAGTCAGGAAGCGAAAACAGGCAAAGCTCTCGATGGTGCGTACAATGATTCTCTCAGGGAAACCGCTCATCAGATCGCAGAGCTTGTGAATGATGAAATAAGGGTGTTTGATGCAGCGCTTATTTCTTCTCATGGGGTATTTTGGGGTTTTCTATGGTGTGTTCAAAATGCGCTGTGGATCCTGTGTGCCATTTTGGCAATCGCAGTTGCATTATTCTTCGGACTAAGGGGCCTTGCCGGAAAAGAAACAGTCCTGTGGCTGGCATTCATACCTGCCTGTGCGGGGCTTTCCCTCTTAATGCCGTTCGTTTTTATTGAGGCAGCCGGTCTGCATTCCGTAGCAATAGAGCCAGTTCCGCTGTTCATGCTGTACGATAGCCTGTTGAGCGCAGCACAGACAACCTTCTTTATCATCGGAATCATATTTTTGTAAATTTCTGCGGTGATTTTAGTTTTACAGCGACGCAAGTACCATATTCACAGCGGCATGAACAAACACAGCCGTATAGATGCCGCCAAAGAAGAAAGCAAATCCGCCATACACAAGTGATGCGATCATGACCAACAGGCAGTTCAGAAGAATTGCTTCCAATGAATAGCCAGCGAGCAGCAGCTTGGGAATATGAAATACAGCAAAGCAGGCTGAGGAGATGAGAATCCCTTGTACTGCCCCAAAGCGTTTGCACAAATTGCCCTGCAAAAACCCGCGAAAAATAAATTCCTCTGAAAAAGCCACGATTGCAAATATACATACCTTGTAAAAGCTGAAGAGTAGCGTCCCGCTTCCTATCCGAAGTACAACGGTAAAAAGAGGCGGGCATATAATGATGATAATGATAAACAACAACAGCCCAATGATACATTGCAGCCACACAGGAAGCCTGCCTCTTAGCCCTATTTGCCGAAGGGGCGGCTTTGTTACCATGCAATATATCGTAACAGGCAGCGCAATGACAGTGTAGCAAATAAAATAGACAAATATTTTATAAACATCCGAAGCCTCTGAAGGAAAAGTGAGCAGCGGAAATAAAATAGTAGCGGGCACACAGCAGAGCAGGATTAAAAATACATTCAGTGTTTTTTGAGTGTTTGTTTTCATATTGTCTAACCTGCCCTTAAGAATATCACATTGCTTTTACGAGCGATTCACCGGAGATCGCTTCTTATTTCCTCCATTGTAGCATAGCTACGACGATAATTATATTCCTTTTTCAAGAACCCGAAGAAGCTTTCCATATAGGGACTGCCTTGGGCAGAACAAGCAATAACAGCGTACGCATAAAATGCCGCGGCGTATAGCAAAAAAATGGCCGGGTTCCGCGGAACCCGGCGATTTGTAAAAGAATCAGTCTATGCAGAAGTAAGAGATGTAATCCTGGGAATGTGCGCCGAGGCGGCCGAAACCAGAAAGGAAGAGACGGAACCGGCGGAATAAAAAACAGCAGGAAGCGAGAAGTCTTCTTTCGTGATGGGGTAATTGAAAGCAAGAGACAATTGCTTTCGGGAGTTTACACACCTTGTTTCGAAGGTGCAGTTTTCTAGTAGCTTTATCCTCCAAGTCGTGGTATATGTTGGTGCTGCGAAGAAGGTGCTGACATGGTACAAAGGTTAAAATTCAAGTGATTTCAAAAACTGCGTGACAACAAGAAAATAATTGAGAGTGGCTCTGTATCGGAATACTTTTGACACTACCACGGTGTGGGGCAACTGCCTGACCCACACCGTGACCCAAATTATTTCAGGCAAAAACGCAATAAAAATCCCCAAAATCTTACGATTTCAGGGATTTTTTTGGAGCTGCTATCCAGATTTGAACTGGAGACCTCATCCTTACCAAAAACAAAATGGCTGTTTTTGCTTGTCGTTGTCTATTGTGCATTATCGCTTGAAACCTATGCGCCGCAACCAATACAGCAATTTCTTAGTGCCGCCTGCCGTTTTTTATTGCCGCATAAAATGCGCTTATTTTTGGTGGCCGTGTCGGTTTTGTGTCGGTTTTTGCGAGCAACAGGGCACGCCGACCTCATCCCTCTTTTTGCAGCGGTTTCCCCTGCGATCATCTTGATTGCGGCCGCCTTGAGATACAAAAAAAGATGAACCACCACACCCACCATATAGCGGGCGAGCGGTTCATCTCTGGACGCCTCTTTCGGGGCTGTCTTAATTATTATATACCAAGCACGGTTTAATATGTCAAGCAAAAAAGCTGGCAGCTTTGCACCGTGCTTGACAAAATGGATTTTCCGTGTTATACAAAAAATATGAGGTGCGCCTCCGCTATATGGTGGGGGCTCGACGCCTCTATTTTTTATACCTTATGGCGGTCGTGAATGGTACTCATTTATAAGTGTTCTCCCTCTATCATCCTGATGGCGGCCGCCTCTGTGCTGTTCCCGCGCCGCAGGCCGGCAGCGTATACATCACTGTCCGGATACAAGAACGGTCGCAGGCCCCGCGCGATCTTTGGATTTCTCAAATTGCGGAGCGCCTTGTTTTCGCGCTGCCGCACGTTCTCTGGTGCTATTCCAATATCTTTCGCCGCCTTTGACAGTGTCTGGCCTTGATAGAACCGCCGCCGCAGGGCATCGGACAGATTTCCCGGGATGGTAGCCATTGCCTCCTCCAGTGCGTCATGCAGCTGCTCCAGATACATAGCCTGCTCCGGATCTTCATATGGGTCTACCGGGTCAGCCACCATATCCTCCATCGTCAGATCATCCGCGCCCGGCACCGGTGCTGACAGGCTTACAGCGCGGTGCATGGGGTCTTCTCTCTGTCGACTTGTCTTGAGGCCGTACAAGGCGCTAAATTCGCTCTTGAGGTAGAAGGTGAACCAGCCAATAAAAGAGCCGTCTGCGCCAGTGTCGAATGTATCAACCGCCGCCACCATCGCCAGATACCCCGAACTTATCAGATCATCCACCTCAACGCCACGGGCGCCGTCAAACGCCCGATACCATCTTGACGCCAGACACGCCACCCACCGCCGCACCTGTTCCCATAGCTGGGCATACAGCTCCGTCTTTCCGGCCTGAATCTCCGTGGCAAGTTCTTCATTGGTCATGGCTGTTTATTTCCTTCCACAATAAAAATGCACTGTTTTTCTCTGCATAATGCTATAAAAGAACCGCCCCGCCATTGCCGGTGAGGCGGCCTCTTTCATTTTCACGAGAAAATATTCCCAGTGACGGCGTGAAGCACGGAGGCCGCACGGGGGAGGGGGATATACCCCCCCTATTTGCTCCTGCCCGGCACCATTACACGCCGGTCGCAGGTTTCCCCTCTTCGAAAAATTCGTTTACTTTACGTTCGATAAACGCGGTTGCTGTTGCGCTGTGCAGTGTGTCGGCATCGAATGCTTTGCTAACAAGAACAGCAACGCCCTGCATGAACTCCAATGCTTTTCCCGGAACATCCCCAAAATTGATGGGACGTGCATACGGAAGAAACAGATGCGGACAACGGACCTTCGCAATACTCTCCAATAGCCGCAGCGTTCCATAGTCCATGTCTGCAATAAAGGGATTCACAATGCTCTGCATCTGTTCGGTGGTCATATGCTCACTCAGCATTTCGATCATCTTGAGGGCGTTGGCAATCTCCGCCTGATGGGCGGGGGTTCTGAAAATCGTGGCGGTTCTCCGCTCTTCGGCAACACGGCGAGCCTCTGCAAGTGTTTCCTCCTCGGCAACCGCGGCGGCGGCTGCGGCGGAGACCTCCTCTTTGCATTTGGCCGCATAGGCCTCCTTTTCCACTTCCATCCTCATGATCTCTTTCTGCCGATCGGCGTCAGAGCCGGTTCCGCTCTGCTGTTTATTGCGGATCTTCTCGTCAAAAGGCCGCAGCCCCTTGTTGTAGTCATACAGCATTTTCACAATGCTACGTGCAGCGAGTTCAGTGTTATAAGCCATGTCGTTTCTCCTCTCAAACATTACCGGTTAGTTGATTTGCAAGGCCCTTAAGGCCAACCTTTTTCATGTATTCCGGCGAATAGCCATCAGACGAATCATAGGACATCAAGGGAGGTGCCGGCGTGCGTGACCTCTTATAGTTATCAAGCGCCTGCGTCATGCGGTTTGCATCCGCAAGAAGATCATCTTTAGTTCTCCCATTCAGCCGGGAAGCGAGTTCAGGAGAAAATTCATATTCCTGCGCAACCTCAAGCCGGGCGAGTTCTGTTTTGTAATCTGCGACCTGCGACAGAAGATCTTCCACCTGATCCGCATACTCTTTAATTTTCAGGTCTGCGGCAGCGCGTTCTTTGGCAATCTGCTCTTCTGCAACAGCTGAAAATCTGTTGTCCGCATGTTCTCGGCTTTTTGCCAGGCGTTCTCGCACAATACGGTTTACTTCGTCTTGTGTGAACATCTTGCCATCTTCGGGCTGTTCCGGCTCCTGCTGATCTGTTTTAATTTCTTCGCTCATTTTAACCTCCATTTAACGTCCGGGTGGACTAAATAAAAAAGCAGGCATGAGAACAGCATCAAACTGTTTCCCATGCCTGCAATAGTTGCGGCTAACCCTTTCGGGCGGTACTCATGTCTACTTTTATATGAATATTATACTACAACATATGGGGTATATCAAGCATCTTCTTTGCAATCAGTGGTGTTTGTTGGTTTCTTGGTGGTCATATACAGGTGTATGTACGGGGTGCACCGATCGTTTTTATGTACCCTAACACCGGGCTGCAATCCGCGAATGAAACTCAGCAGCAGGCCGGCGTTCTTCTCCTCTTCCGGGAGATAAGCAATGCTCACCTTCATGTGGTGGCCTCCTGCTGCTTTCGCTCAAAAATGAGCATAAGCTTGACCACCTGTGTGATCTCTGCATCCGTCATGCCCATAATGTCCCGGACAAGGGCTACGCGATCAACACTCATACCTAAACCACCTTTCCGCTGATGATGCCCGCCACATACTTCATTTTTTCATTGAAGTATTCTTTAGCCTGGCCATCTTCCGCTACACGCAGCATGTCCAGCGCGTCATTGATAATTTCAGCAGCGGCCCGCATCTTCCTTGACAGGCATTCATAGGTATAGGCATCTCCCCAGTCGCTCATGGGGTCTTCTGTGTACAGGTATTCTTCATTGGTGGTATTCAGGAGATCAACTCCGCACCGGAGTTTAGATAGCGCATCTTCACGAATGTCTGTCATACTTACTTCCATCACTTGACTTCCTCCTTATTTTTATTCATAATGGAGGCGGATACAGGCTGTGAAATCTGTTCCGCCTTGCCGTCCTGGTGCTGGTACACTGGGGCGGCTTTTTCTGTACAATCACATCTTTCACCAGGATCAAGGGCGGCCCCACAGGTGGGGCAGGTTCTGTAATAGCTCATTGGGAACCCCCAGTCAGCCACGGCGCCGGGGACACGGTGACAGGTGCCACGCCAGCCTCCTTCATACGGAGCAGGACTTCCGCCTCACTCTCCCCGGTGACATGGCAAACATCACTAACGCTGAAATATTCCTGCTTGTTGAACGCCTTCCCCAGGCACATTCTGACGCCGATCAGCCTTGCGCGATCATCCAGCTCGGGTGGAGCATTATCGTTCATCATGGCCACAATGGTTTGTTCATCAATGCCGCAGTCCGCATAGCGGGCAGCAAGGGCCTTAATCTGGGTTTTCGTGCTTTTGTTCATATCTTTCTCACCGCCTCCCTGATGCGCGGCAGCGCCCGCAGATCCAGCATGGCACAATAGCCGGGCGCGTTGTTGTGAATACCATTGATCTCCGGCACCCACCAGGCACAAGCATCACCGGTGCAATTTATTGCCGTTTTGATACCGGTAGTGCACGCCGCAATCGTAAGCATGGGACAGGTTTTATTTTCCATTGTTTAATTCTCCTTTTTCCGCTCCCCCGTCAGAAAGACAGGAAGTGGTATAGTTTAAAATTCTCTTAGAGCCGCAACGGTTTTGTCTCTGGAGGGGGTGGTATAGTTAAAAATTAACTGTCTACTTTTGGCCTTTAACTATACCACGTGGTAAAGTTAAAATAATTCTTATATATCAATACTTTGGTGTTTAACTATACCACTTTGCGCCCTCTGACGGGATCAGCATCAAACGGTGTCGGCGTATCTGGTGGAAGCTCAATAAATTGCTGCTTGTCCTCTTCAACAAGAGCCTGAATGTGCCACACTCGGTCATTGCCTTTTGCGCTACCCGTTGAGAAATACTTCACCCCTCCGCCCGCCTTCAACTCGGCTTTTGCTCTTTTTATAGCTGTGAAGCTGTATCCGGCTGTCTTTGCTTTTGCGTCCAGATCAGCGGTTGGCAGCGCCCCGCCGGCCTCATTGAGCGTTTTCAGAATAAGAGACTTGCAGTCCTCCCTATTGGGGGCTGACTTTGCATTTTCCGCACCCTGCACATATTCTCTGTCGCGCTTCCACGAGGTCCCCACCTTTTGAATTTGTCCATCGTCATTAATCGTAAATAGAACCGTCTCTTGAAGCTGTGCATAGTTGTTTTTCTCGTTGGACAAGTAGCGCACACCCTGCTCATCGGTGAAGCCCGCCATAATGACAGAGCGTGCAATATCCCACAGATCCGCGCTGTCAGCAATACGTTCCCGGCCGGATGCCGCTTTCCTTTTGTTGGTATGGCATACGACAATCGATGTTGTATTGACCTCTTCACCGATTGAGATAAGCGGTGCCATACAATCACGCATTTCGTTTCGGCTGCCCATGTTCACGTTTGGCGGGGTAAATCCTTGCACCGGGTCAAAGACGCAGAGCACCGGCTTAAAATATCGCAATGCAATACCAAGCTCTGCCGATCCAAATTTCAGCTTGTGCAGCAGTCCCTCATTGTCACCGACAAAATCCGGCGTGATGATGTTCTTCATGTTGGCCCCGGCAAGGCGCAGTTTTTTCCGGAGCTTTTTTCTGATGCTGTCCTCCGTGGTAAAAAACGTCACCCTTCTGGCCTCTCTGGTAAATCCGGGCGGGTCAAGTATGCACGAACTGCCATTGCTCACGGCGGCAATAATATGGCACCAGAGTGTTGTCTTTCCTATTCCCCCATCGGCTGCAATCAGGGTTATTTGAGCCTCTGGTATCCATCCGGGCACCAGCCACTTTGCCTCTTCCTCTTGGAACTCATCTAAGGTTTTAAAGCAGGAAATCAGCGGGTCATCTTCTGCCGGTCTCTCTTTCCATTCTTCGGTTTCATTTGCCAGCGATGGGATAATGCCGGCCACCGCATCAATGCCGATAGTATCCGCCATATCAGTAACATCGCCATGCTCTGGGATATCCGGCCAAACCGTGGACAGGTCAAGCACCTTCACCAGTTTTGCCACTTTATGCAGCTCACCGGCCACACGCTGGGCGAACTCCTTGCCGGGCTTGTCGTTGTCCTGAATAATGAATACGCTCTTGCCCTTTAGCGCCTCGCTGTATGCAGGGAGCCATTTGCTATTTGCCCCATCGGGAAGTGTGGCAGCGAAGAATCCCAGCCTCTTCATGGTGTCAACATCCTTTTCGCCCTCAACCAGGTATACCGGGTCTTGAATGATGTCACCGGCAGAATATAGACCGGGCTCAATGCCGTTTCGTTTCTTTGCCCACCGGCTCCCTTCTCTGTGCAGCCAATAGGCGTATTTCTCGCCGTCTGCCCTGCGCATCTTGACTTTTTTTAATCCGCTTGGGTAAATATACTCCGCTTCAAAGCGATCGGCGGTATGCGCCGTCTGTTGGCCGTAAGATGGAAATACATCTGTTGGTTTCAGGTCAACAAACAGGTCTCGCATGGTGAGGCCCATCTCCTTCACTATGTCCCCGGTATCGCATCCGGCAAAACAATGAAGAACCACATTGCCGCCATTTCCGATGCCAACGGACAAACTTGCCTGACGGTCGTTGTGGCAGGGGCACCGCGCCATATAGTGGCCGCCGCTGCCGCTCTTTACATCAAGGCGCGAGAGAATATCGGATAATGTCACTCGCCCACCACCCCCAGCTTACGCAGCAGCTCCGGTACATTAATGTAATAGGTAGGGCCACTCATGATGTGGGGAATACTGCCATCTTTGCACCCACGGCGCAGGTAGTACATAGACAGGCCGGTTGTCTTGCAGGCCTCGGGGATCTTCTGAAATGGTGTTTTAATTTCCATCATCACTTGCTCCTTTCCAGCTTGTCCACCAGTTTGATGAACAGTTTTGCCAGGTACACCGCCCCGGCTACGGTTACGATGTAGTACATGGTCAGTCCTCCTTCAAGTCGGCCAAACTTAGCCCCAGCGCATTAGCAACGTGCAGCGCCGTGTTTTCCCATACAGATTTTCCACTGCGCATGGACTGCACGGCAGAGCGTGAAACGCCCGCCTTGTCTGCCAGCTCCTGGGCATGAATGTCGCGCCGTGCCATTTCGGCAATCAGCTTTACTCTGTCAATCCTCATTTTCTCGCCTCCATTTTATAAACCTTTTGATTTACTAATAGCATGATAACACAACCATTAGATTTAGTCAACATGAAAAATAAACTTTTTGGTTTACTTTATAAAACATCTGTGTTACTCTATTCTTGAGGTGATTTTATGACTATTGGCGAGAAAATTAAAAATGCTCGATTGTCTATTCCAATGACACAATCTGAACTTGCGAAAAAACTTTCTGTAACCCCACAGAATATAAGCCAATATGAGCGCGGTATAAAGAATCCCAAAATGGAGACCATTGCGAAAATTGCAATGGCTCTTGGGTGTCGCATTGAAGATCTCTTAGAGCTTGAGACGTTCGACAGCGGAGCTGAATTTGATAAGCGTCGTCAGGAGATAATTGACAGTTTTAAGGGAAAAGACACAACAGAGGTTGCTGTTGCATATAAGCCAGGCGGAGAGGTGTCCCGCCTTGAGATTACGCACACCACGCCACCAATAACCAGAATCAATAATGCCCTGGATTGCCTAAACGATGAAGGGCAAAGGGCTGCTGCTGAGCGTGTGGAAGAGCTCACGGAGATACCAAAATACCAGGCGGACAAAACTCCCCCAGAAAGCAAATAAAGGGTATTGTGTTTGCGACACACCCCTTGTGCCCTGACCGATGAGCAGAAAACCTACCTGATCGGGAAAGAGTACGAGGCGCAGAAAAAAACCGTTGGAGGAGATCGGGGGACAGAAAGAGACGCTAAAAGCGGAAAGTTTACCGCAATCCACCAAAAAGGTGGAGAGCGGGATAAAGATTACGGAACATCCGGAATCGTTGCAAAGGCGCACGGAATCGGAAAATCGTCCGTAGAGCGTGCCGAGCGTTTCTCTAAAGGTCTTGATTTGAACCCGCTCAATTTTGAGCCATTTGACATTTTCAGTTACGGACATTTTTGTCCGTAAGTCATATTGGCAGTAAAAAAGCCGCCACAGCCCAAAACGGGCCATGACGAAAAAAACCCAAGCGCCTGTGATTTTCAAAAATAAAAGCCCCACACCAGATGGTGCAGGGCATGGAGGTGATATAGTGCCATCGTCAAGAAAGAAAACTAATAAGGCCGGGCAGGAGTTCTATGAGATCAGCGTGAGCCGTGGGCGCAATAAGTCCCGCCTGACACGCCGCTGGTATGTGCCGGACGGATGGAGCCAGAAGGCCATAGACAGAGAGCTTGCGGCAGTCTCCGCCGAATTTGAGCGCCAATGTGACGCTGGGGAGGTGGTGAGCCGCGCCGATCAGCGAGAGCAGGCCACCCAGAGAGCCGCAGAGGCCGCCAAAATTCTTACCCTGCGTCAATACGGCGAGCGGGTGTTTATGCCGTCAAAGGCCGTCACAATGAGTGAGAACAGCCGCGCCAACTATCAGAATTACCTTGATAAAAAGATTTATCCAGCGCTTGGGGATATCAAACTACCGGAGATCACGCCCGCCCAGATCAGTGCCCTGCTGCTTGATATGCAATCAGATGGCAAAGCACACGGAACTGTTATCAAGGCCTATACCATCCTCCACAGCCTGTTCAAAATGGCCTATATGGCCGATATGGTCCAGCGCAACCAGATGGATAAGGTTGAGCGGCCAAAGCCGCGCAAGGACGAAATAAAGGCTGAGTGCGTGGAGGCTTACACCGTGGCGGAGGTGCAGCAGATCATGGAGAGCCTCGCAGCGGAGCCCCTGAAATGGCGGGCGCTCGTTCACCTGCTGATTGATACAGGCATCCGGCGCGGTGAGTGCTGCGCCCTGAAATGGGAGAATGTAGACTTTGCCACAGGTGCTATAAAGGTGACTGGGAACCTGTGCTACACAGCGGATAAAGGCGTCTATCTTGATACGCCCAAAAATGGCCGCATACGCACGGTATACGCCGGTGCCGATACAATAGCGATGCTCCGGGAACTCCGGGCAGAGCAGGCAGGAAAAGCCATCAGTGCCTATGTATTTACCCGCGAGAGCGACCCGGAACCCATGCACCCGCAAAGCCCGACCAGATATTTGAAAAACTTTTCTGATCGCTACGGCGTGCCAGGCCTGCACCCCCACAAGCTGCGCCACACCTTTGCGAGCATTGCCGTTACTAGCGGGGCAGACATTGCAAGCGTGTCGGAGGCACTGGGGCATACCGATAAGGCCGTAACGCTGCGGATGTACACTCACGCCAGCGAGGAGAGCATCAGCAGAGCCTCCCAAATTGTCCATGACGCTATAAAGAAAGCCGGGCAGGCATAACCTGTCCGGCCTATTTTTTCATATCGGTGTCGGTTTCTGTGTCGGTTTCTCAATAATTTGCCTTTTCGTCATTATCACGAAAGTAGCAATAAAGTTTCGCAATATAAAGAAAAACACCCAAAATCAAACGATTTCAGGTGCTAAACTTGGAGCTGCTGGGCAGATTCGAACTGCCGACCTCATCCTTACCAAGGATGCGCTCTACCGACTGAGCTACAGCAGCAGGTGGCGACCAAGATGGGGCTCGAACCCACGACCTCCAGCGTGACAGGCTGGCGTTCTAACCAACTGAACTACTTGGCCATATCTATGCCATACAGATTTCGTAAACTCGAGCTCAATAATTATAGCAAAAACAACTTTTGTTGTCAATACTCGATGGCAGGGGCAGAAAGATTCGAACTCTCGACACGCGGTTTTGGAGACCGCTGCTCTACCAGCTGAGCTATACCCCTGTGTGGTGGGCCTTCGGGGACTCGAACCCGGGACCGGACGGTTATGAGCCGTCTGCTCTAACCAACTGAGCTAAAGGTCCTGGAACGAATAAAATAGCGGCGGAGGGGATCTAACACCCGACATCACGGGTATGCACAGGACGCTCTAGCCCGCTGAGCTACACCGAGTT
>JAAXZS010000132.1 GCA_012719745.1 Clostridiales bacterium
ATCTGCACTTGAAAACGTGTGTTGGGAGGGTGAATGCCATGGCTATGATGTCAATTGCTGATGCGTACAAAAGCGCGATTGCCGAGGAGATGCGGGCGGATCCGTCCGTATACTGCCTGGGTGAGGACGAGGATATTCCCGGCGGAATGGGCGGGGCGTTCACGGTCACCAAAGGATTGGGTGATGAATTCGGTGCCAACGTAAAGGTGGCAAAGGACAAAGGGTTTGAGGCAAAAGGTCTGGATATTGCCAATGACAGGGTCATCAATACACCTATTTCCGAAATCCTGCTCTCTGGTGTGTGTGTGGGCTCGGCTATGGCGGGTATGCGGCCTGTGGCCGACCTGCAATACGGCGATTTCCTGTTTTGCATGATGGACCAGCTGGTAAATCAGGCGGCCAAGATGTGCTATATGTCCAACAGACAGGTACATATTCCCATGGTCATGAGGGCCCCTTGCGGCGCCACTAATCGCGGCGCCCAGCATGCCCAGAGCCTGGAGAGTTATTTTATCCATGTACCGGGACTCAAAGTGATCTGCCCGTCCACGGCTTATGACGCCAAGGGCATGATGAAACAGGCTATCCGGGATAATAACCCCGTGCTGGTCTTTGAGCATAAGCTGCTCTACGGCGGCAAGCGTAAAGAGGCCGGACAGCTCAGCGCTATGGGCGATGTGCCGGACGGTGATTATACGGTTCCCTTCGGCAAAGCGGCGGTGCGGCGTGAGGGCAGAGATGTAACCATTGTGGCCAATATGCTGATGTGGTACAAGGCCATGCAGGCAGCCGATGAGCTGGAAAAAGAGGGGATCAGCTGTGAAATCATTGACCCCCGCACACTGGTTCCCTTCGATTATGATACGGTGCTGGAATCCTTAAAAAAGACCGGCAAGCTGATGATCGTTCATGAGGATCATTATAATGGCGGCTGGGGCGCCCAGCTGGCCTCCTATGTAGCGGAAAATGCCATTACACTGCTGGATGCGCCCATCGTTCGGGTGGCCGCCCCCGACTGCCCCACACCCTTTTCCCCTACACTGGAAAATTTCGTGATTCCTTCTGTCGATCGCATTGCCCAGGAGGCCAGAAAACTGGCCAAGCTGTAAAATTTGCTGTTACGGGTCAAATAAAAGGAGAAATTGATTATGCAGGAAATTAAGATGCCCAGCGCCGGTCAGACGACTGACGCCGCTAAAATCGTTCATGTTAATATAAAAGTGGGCGATACGGTGAAGCGGGGCGATGTGCTGGTAGAGGCGGAGACGGACAAGGCGGTTCTGCCGGTGGAGAGCTTCGCCGCCGGTACCGTATTGGCCGTATTGGTAAAAGAAGGAGACAGTGTGGATGCCGGCACCGTTTTGGCAGCCATTGGACAAAAGGGTGAGACATATCAATCCGGAAAGGCGCCCGCCATTCCGGCTGCTCCTGCTGCCCCCGTCCCGGTTTCCCCCGCTCCTGTCGCTGACAATAGCTTCAGCGCGGGACAGACAATCAAAATGCCCAGCGCCGGTCAGACCACAGATGAAGCCAAAATCGTCAAGGTTAATGTAAAGGCAGGCGACACCGTGAAGCGGGGCGATGTGCTGGTGGAGGCGGAGACGGATAAGGCGGTTTTGCCGGTGGAGAGCTTTGCTGCCGGTACTGTATTTGATGTGCTGGTAGAGGAAGGCGATACCGTCACGGCCGGCAGCGCTTTGGCAGTGGTGGGAAAGAAAGAAGAGGCCGGCGCTTATCGGCGCGGTGGTGTGAGCACACCTGCCGCAGCCGCCGCGGCGAACAAAGAGCCTACCGCAGTTTCGCCGGCGGCGGACGAGTATCTGCCGATTATTAAGGGCGCGCCCGTTGTCCATACGGCCCCCGCCGTGCCGGCCCCGGCGCACACCGTCTATCCCGCCATGCCCAATGCCAAATGGATGGCACGGGACAAGGGTGTGGAACTGGCAAATGTGACAGCGTCCAACGGTGTATTTATCACACGGAAGGATGTACTGGCTGCCGAAAGCACGCCGGTGGCTCTCAGCAAAGAAGACGCGTCGGAATATGAGGTCATGCCCATGAGCCGGATGCGCACTATTATCGGCAAGAGGATGCAGGAGAGTATGCAGAATATTCCTGCGTGGCAGTGCACCACCCGTATTGAGATGACCGCCTGCATGGCACTGCGGGAAACCTATCTGCAAAAGCACGGTGTCAAGCTGTCCTACAACGATATGATGGCCAAGGCAATCGCTGTAGCTGCCCGCAAGTTCCCGCTGGTAAATGCCCGCTTTGAAAATGGCAAAGTGCGGCTCTATCACCACACCAATGTGGGACTGGCCGTGGCGCTGGATGGCGCCTTGGTGGTGCCGGTTGTGAAGGCGGTGGAGGATAAGGGGCTGGACGAACTGTCCGGCGCTTACAAAGCGCAGGTCAAGAAAGCGCGGGAAGGCAAGCTTCTGCCCGACGACATGGGCTGCGGCAGTATCACCATCTCCAATCTGGGCATGTATGATGTGGATCAGTTTATTGCCATCGTGAATCCCCCCGAAAGCTGCATTTTGGCGGTGGGCAGCATTCTGGTGGAGCCGGTCTGGGACGGGGAGTGCTTTAAGCCTGTCCATCGCATGTCAGTTACAGGCTCTTTTGATCACCGTATGATCGACGGCGCTTACGGCGCGCAGTTTTTGCGGGAACTGAAGCTTCTGATGGAAAATCCCACACTGATGCTCTACTGACGGGAGGCTTTGTATGGAAATGTATGATGTGTTGATTATCGGCGGCGGCCCCGGCGGATATTCGCTGGGTATCGCGGCGGCCAGGCATGGCATGAAAGTGGCCCTCTTTGAAAAAGAACATCTGGGCGGCACCTGTCTGAACATCGGCTGTATCCCCACCAAATATTTGGTGGATAAGGCCAATGCCATGGAGAAGGTGCGTTCTCTGGTGGACAAGAAGATCTTTCGTGATGCCGGCTCTTTCAGCTTCCAGAAGATCCAAAAAGGCAAGAATGAAGTGACCGGTAAGCTGGTAAGCGGCGTTGAGTACCTGCTGAAAAAAAGCGGGGCAGAGGTTGTGAAGGGCGAAGCGGTTTTGAAGGAAAACCGGGTGGTTTCCTGCGGCGGCAAAGAGTACCAGGGAAAATTCGTGGTCATTGCCACAGGCTCCGTGCCCATGATGATCCCGGTACCGGGCTATGAAATGTGCATCGACTCCACAGGGGCACTGAATCTGCCCACACTGCCCGACCGTATGGTGGTCATGGGCGGCGGCGTCATCGGACTGGAGCTGGCCTGCGCTTTTGCGGCCTACGGCACGGAGATCACCGTGGTGGAAATGATGCCGGAGCTGATGCCCCGGGAACAGCCAGAGGCGGTGCGTCTTGTAATAAACGCCATGAAAAAACAGGGCATCCGGTTTTTGACAGGCGCAAAAATGCTGCGCATCGAAAAGGTTCCAGGAGGTCTGCGGGCTTGCTATGAACAGGATGGAAAAGAGGACTTCGTGGACGCCGATCAGGTGCTGATGGCGGCCGGACGAAAAACCAACCTTGATGGCATTGACGCCAATGCGCTGGGCTTACAGCTGGACAAGAAAAAGTGTGTCATGGTGGACGATCATCAGCGCACCAACCTGCCGGGCGTTTACGCCATCGGCGATGTCGCAGGCGGCTATCAGCTGGCCCATGCCGCTTATGCGGAGGGTGAGGCGGCTCTGGCTGACATGCTGGGTGAGGACAGACCCATGGGAACGGTGCCCGTACCGGTATGCACCTATACGATTCCCTGCTTTTCCTCTGTGGGCCTGACTGTAAAGGCCGCCAAAGATGCCGGGTATGATCCCGTTCTGGGCTCTTTTTCCTATGATGCCAACGGAATGGCGCTGGCGGAGGGTGCTTCCGGTGCGGTGTTTGCGGTAATGGATCGGAAGTCGAAAAAGACGCTGGGTATTACCATTGTGGGAGAGAATTCTTCCGAAATGATCGCCTTTGCCACCATGGCCGTGACGGATGGAACCTCGGCGGAGCAGTGGGAAAAAATGATCGTCGCCCACCCGTCTCTTTGTGAGATGGTGCGTGAAGCGGCACTGGACGCCTTCGGAGCGTCTGTCCACAAGGGCTGAGAAAGAGGGTAAATGAAATGAACAGTGAAATGCTGAATGGCCGGGTGGCCATGGTGACCGGCGGTGGCCGGGGAATCGGAGAGGCCAGTGCCCGAAAATTGTCCGATCATGGCGCCAAGGTAATTTTGGCGGATATGGATCTTGCCGCCGCGCAGGCGGTGGCGGCGGATATCAACGCAAAGGGAGGTCAGGCCAAAGCGCTGGAAATCAACGTGGCGGAATTTGATAAGATCCCCGGTAAAATTGCGGAGGCAAAGGCTCTTTTCGGCCGCATTGACATACTGGTAAATGTAGCCGGCATCGTGGGGGCAACACCCATTGAGGACATTACGCTGGAGAGCTGGGATCGGATGATGGATATTGATCTCAAGTCCATGTTCTTTGTGACGCAGGCGGTATTTGCCCTTATGAAGGAGCAGGGGTACGGCAAGCTGGTACATATGTCGTCTCTGGCGGCGCTGCGGGGCGGTCGTAGCTCGGATGCCTCCTATGCGGCGGCCAAGGCCGGTATTTTAAACCTGAGTAAATGCTTTGCCCTTCACGGCGCCGCCTACCACATCACCTCCAACGCAGTCTGCCCCGGCAATATTCTGACGCCTATGGGCAAAAGCCTGTCTTGGTCTCATGTGGATCCAAAGACCTATATCCCGCTGGGACGATACGGGACGGCAGAGGATATAGCCAATGCGGTGCTGTTCTATGCCAGTGACATGTCCGATTATGTGACAGGTGATTTCATGAATGTCAACGGCGGGCTGTATATGTAATTGCCTTTACGGAGGGACGCGGTATGAAAATCGTTTGTCTGGGGGACAGCCTGACGGCCGGGTACAATGTGCGGCCTGAGGAGTGCTGGGTAACGCTCTTAAACAAGGAAACACCCTTTACATGGATCAACGCCGGCGTCAGCGGTGACACCAGCACAGGACTTTTGACCCGGCTGCAAACGGAGGTATTCCCGCAAAAACCCGATGCGGTTATGTGGATGGGCGGCGATAACGACATTATGTTGACCGGCTCATCCGACGAGGCAAAGTCCTGTGTAATGGGAATGATACACCAGTGTACCGCCCGGGGCATCAAACCTGTCATCGGCATTCAGTTTTTGGCTTTGGGAATTCCGGAGCGTTGGAAAAAAGTGTGTGATTGGAAAAAGGCTCTTGCGGAATCAGGACGCTATATTGAGTGGCTGCGGTGCTTGACGGAGGCCATTTCCCTGCGGCGTGTGGATTTCGACGCGGCCTTTGTGTCTCGCGGGGGCAGCGCGCTGTACCAGGCGGATGGAATGCACCCCAATATCATGGGACATCGCGTTATGGCGGATGCTGTAAAGGAAAGCGGTATATTTCACAATTGACTGAAGTGGGAACAGAGGAAAATATGCGATACTTAGAATCAAACAGCACAGATCCCCGCTGGAATCTTGCCGTGGAGCAATATATATTTGATGCCATGGATAAAAAAGAAAATTACTTTTTTCTGTGGCAGAATGACCATACCATTGTGGTGGGAAAAAACCAGAATGCGGTGGAGGAAATCAATAACGATTTCGTCCGCCGACAGGGCATTACGGTGGTGCGCCGCCTGTCCGGCGGAGGAGCCGTGTATCACGACCTGGGTAATCTGAACTTTACCTTTGTGGCCACCGCAGGTGATATGGAACACATCAATTTTCAAATGTTTTGTCAGCCTGTGCTGGAGACCCTTCGTTCCTTCGGCGTGGAAGCGATGATTAGCGGCCGGAACGATATAACAGTGGACGGAAAAAAGTTCTCCGGAAATTCACAGTACATCAGGGATCATCGGGTCATGCACCATGGAACGATCCTTTTCAATTCGGATCTTGCCATGGTGGGAAACGCTCTTCGCGTGGATCAGGCAAAAATGGAATCCAAGGGTGTAAAATCCGTTGTGAGCCGGGTGACCAATCTGTCGAATTATTTGCCGGCGGATGTGACGCTGCAGGATTTTAAAAACCGCCTGCTGTCCTGCCTGGGGCAGGAACTGACTCCGATGGAACTGACACAGGTGGATCGTGAGCAGATCGCGGCCATTAAAAAAGAGCGGTATGACAGCTGGGAATGGAACTATGGCTATTCACCCGCCTATACCACCAATCGCCGCTGCAGGCTGGAAGGATGTGGGCAGATAGAGATTTCTCTGTCGGTGGAAAACGGCATATTACAGGATATTCAATTTTTTGGCGATTTTTTTGAAAACAGGGATGCCGGAGAATTGGCCCGACAACTGCAGGGCTGCCCCTGCCGCCGTGAAGAGGTGGAGGAAAGAGCCGCAGACTGTGGACGGTATATACAGAATCTGAAACCGAAGCAACTGGCAGAACTGATAGCACCCTGACAGCTCAGCATGCGCCGCAAAGGCGTATTAAATAACCAAGCAGAGCTTTTCTATATTCTCCTTCCGGAAAAGGGCGAATTCAGCGGAATTCGTCCTTTTTCCACAAATCCAAAATAACGGTACAGCATGTATCTGATAGCAGCAGAATAAAAAAATTGGACTCTCATGGAGGAAATTACTATGAAACAAAAAATGATGGCGGCCTTGCTGGCATTCTGCATACCCATGTCCCTGCTTTTGACTGGCTGCGGAGAAAAGAAGCCGTCTGAACCCGCATTGTATAATGCCTTTACCACCATTGCTGTCATCAAAGATGAAAATGGATGCACGGCCATGCAGGGAATGGCAGTGGATGACAGCAGTATTTATGTAGTAAAGGTCAGCTCCGCCAATAACAAATCCATGCTCTACCGTATCAATAAGGATACAGGGGAGCAGACACTTTTAAAAGATATCTCCTCGGGTAAGGACTATGTAGACTATCTCTACCACGCCAATGATCTGGCGGTTACCACAATCGACGGTGTGACTACAATTTTTGTGGCTACCATGGATGGGGGACGCAATGCGCTGATCCGTCTGGCTGTGACAGGAGACACTTTTGAAAAAGCAGACAGCTATGCCCTTATGGGAGGTGGAAACCAGTTTAAAGCGTCGGGGGTGGATATTCGCAGCGACGAGGGAGGAAAGATCGAATTTCTTTTCAAATATTATGAGAATCTGTTTTCCGGGACGCTGGATCTGACAGATGAAAGCGGTGTTATCAGCGTGACCAACGAATTCTCTGTTGACATTTCAAAAGTTACGGTCAATGGTGAAGAAATGGATCTGACTGATTTTTCCCATCAGGGCTTTTGCACGCAGGGCAATATTCTTTATGTGCCGATGACGCATCAGGACCTGAGTGTTATTGCCGTCTATGACATGACGGATAAAAGCAGTCCCCTTCAGGCAATTTCCGCCGTATCTTTCCGCTTCACAGAAGAGGGATACAGCTATTTTGAAATGGAAGGGTGCGGTATTTGCCCGGCGGATGGAAAGATGTATTTTAATACCAACCGTACGGATACCAGCGGAAATAAAAACAACGACGGCGTCCACAGTGTCACCGGGTTTCAACGCTCATAATATAATTGGATAATCGTTTTTGATTTTTTTAAAAGGATAGCGGCGCACTGTGAAAACAGCACAGTGCG
>JAAXZS010000168.1 GCA_012719745.1 Clostridiales bacterium
AAAATGTTCTTTGTTTTCTTTAGCAGTCGTGGTGGGCCGTCCCAGATCTTCCCGTGCTCCAATACCGCATTTAACTTCAATGAAGGAAAGTACGCCGCTTTTTTTTGCCTCTTGCAGCGCCGCGTCCAGTTCCTCATAGCTCTTTGCACAGACGCTGCTTGCATAGCCGCAGGCTTCCGCGATCTTGACCAGATTGACACGGCCTGCCACAGTGGGCATACCACCAACTGTCTCGTGGGCACTGTTGTTGATGACCACATGAACCAGATTTTCCGGGTGATTCGCCCCGATGACTGCCATAGCGCCCATGTGCATAAGCGCCGCCCCGTCTCCGTCAATGCACCAGATCTTCTGCTGGGGCTTTTGCAGGGCGATGCCAAGGGCAATAGAGGAACTATGACCCATGGAGCCCACTGTCAGGAAATCATACTGGTGTCCCTGTCCTCCGTTTGTTCGGATCTCAAAAAGCTCCCGGCTGGCCTTCCCTGTGGTGGAAACAATGATGTCTTTATCTGTAACAGCGGTGATGTGGCGAATAATCTCTTCCCGCACCATGGTATTTTCATTGCGGTATTCTACCTTGCCGTCAAATTCCAGCGCACCCTTTTTGACCACAAAGGCCACCTGTTTCCCGGCATGTAGCAGCGGCTCCCACGCGGCAAGCTGCACTCTGACCTCTTCTTCTGTGGTCTCCTTGCTGATAATAAAGGTGCGGATGTCCATATCCTCCAGCAGTCGGACAGTAACCTCACCCTGATAAACATGCTGGGGTTCATCGTGGATGCCGGGCTCCCCGCGCCATCCCACAATGAAGAGGCAGGGGATACCGTACACCTTGTCATTCATCAGTGAGGCCACCGGATTGATAATATTGCCAATTCCGCTGTTTTGCATATACACCACCGGCACCTTGCCTGTGGCCAGATGATATCCGGCGGCCAGTGCCGTGCAGTTGCCCTCATTTGCCGCAATGATATGCTGCTTACTAATACCATAAGTATCCATCAGATAATTGCACAAAGGCTTCAGCTGAGAATCCGGCACGCCCGTGAAGAAATCAAAATCCTTTAAAAAATCAAGCTTCATATAAATTCCCTCCGTCCTCAGTGGCATAGGTGGGGTCTACCACTTGTAGTTCTGCCACAGAGTCAATCTCCACAATCTGATGGGGCTGTACCGGATGGACAGTCAGTTTTATCTTGGATAGCTGCTGATCTACAATTTCATCCCAATAAAGCTGTTCATGACCCGGCCGACCATAGGCCACCTTGATGGCATCTCGGATCAGCCGGGCATCATAAGCCTTAAAATAGGAGATCCCCACCATGTTGTAATCGTCCTGTCCGCCCTTACCCACACGGGTAATCCGGTCTTCCTTCATGTCGAATACCCAATCGTCGGAGTATCCCGGTACCATCTTTCCATAGTAGCAGGAGCAGTCCAGCTGTGCGTCGAAAATGGTAGGATCAGATATGTACAGATCCGCCTCGCAGATAAAGCAGTTGGCCCTCCCCATAACAGCTTCCGCCGCATGGATAGAGGAAATATTATTTTTTACCGTGTACTCTGTGTTTTCAATCAGTGTCAGATTGCTGTATTTTTGCTCCAGATAAGCAAACTGCTCTTTTAGATACCCTACCACCACATACAGGTGGGACACCTGCCGCCGCTGCAAGCCAGCAATCACGGTTTCGATCATGGAAGTTCCATGCACCTTTACCATCGGTTTGGGGGTCTTCAGGGTCAGTGGGCGCATCCGCTCCCCCTTGCCCGCCGCCATAATAATGGCAATTTCGTCTTTCATATGATCCCCTTACAGCTCATCAATCAGTGTGATGATTTCCTTAAAAGGCATCAGCGTCTTGTCCACTTCCATCGCGCGGTGATTTTTCAGAATCTCCACCGCCGTTTTCTGCATGGCAGGAAATGCGCTTCGGGTCAGCTGGTTGGCGTAGATCACAATATTGATGCCGTGGGAGGCCAGTTCTTCCTCCGTCACACTGTTAAACGAGGTTGGAACCACCACGATGGGCGTCTCCTGATTCTTTTCCCGGAATTTGTCGCAGAAGGCAAAGATCTCCGCCGGATCCTTCTTGCGGCTGTGGATCATGATGCCGTCGGCACCGGCTTCCACATAAGCAAAGGCCCGGTTCAGCGCATCCTCCATCCCCTTTTCCAGAATCAGGCTCTCGATGCGGGCAATAATCATAAAGTCATCTGTCAGCTGTACCTTTTTGCCGGCAGAAATCTTGGCGCAGAAGTTTTCAATGGTATCCTGTGTTTGCTTTACCTCGGTGCCAAAGAGAGAATTTTTCTTCAGTCCCGTCTTATCCTCAATGATGACAGCGGAAACACCCATACGCTCCAGCGTGCGGACATTATATACAAAGTGCTCGGTCAACCCGCCGGTATCCCCGTCAAGGATAATGGGCTTGGTGGTTACCTCCATAATGTCGTCAATGGTGCGCAGGCGGGAGGACATGTCTACCAGTTCAATATCAGGCTTTCCCTTGGCAGTTGAGTCACACAAAGAGGATACCCACATGGCGTCAAACTGATCCAGCTTGCCGTTTTGCTCCACCACCGTCTTTTCCGCGATCAGTCCGGTAAGGCCGCTGTGGGCCTCGATGGTCTTAACAATGGGGCACATCTTGCCCAACTGCTTGAGCCGCTTGCGGCGGTATTCCGGCATGGCCAGCTTTTCCCGAAGAACCTGATCCACTTTTTTGACCGCATCGCTTCTGGTATAGGGAATCTCGATCAGCTCCCCGCCGTACTGGGAAAGTGCCCGCAAGGCGCTTTGCCGCAGTGTGGTCTCCGGCCCTGTTTTCCAGTTGTCGCCGTGGATCACATAATCCGGCTTCAGGCGGGCAATGACGTCGTCGTACAGCATATCATCCTGTACCACTACCTCATCCACGCCCTCCAGGGATTCGTACAGACGGCAGCGTTCCTCAAAGGAGATGGTGGGAAACCGGTCGTAGCGGATCATCGCCTTGTCACTCAGCGCGCCCACCACCACCCGGCCATACTGCCGGGCTTTTTCAATGATATTCAGATGACCTGCGTGAATCACATCTGTGCAAAAGCAGGTATAAACTGTTTTCATTATTTTTCCTCCTACAATATAAATTACGGTGCAGGCACGGCCACCATCCGTGTCTGTTTCGTTTTTGTTGCTAAAGCTGTACAATGAGAGAGCTTCGGCCTGACCTATTT
>JAAXZS010000006.1 GCA_012719745.1 Clostridiales bacterium
CGACATTCCTCTGCCCCATTTTACCACGGACGGCGCCGCCGCCATGGATCTGTGCGCCTGTTTGGATGCCCCCGTTATCCTGCCGGCGGGCGGGCGGGCGGTGATTCCCACCGGCCTTGCCATTGCCCTGCCGTCGAGGGCCTATGTGGCGCTTGTCTTTGCCCGCAGCGGCCTCGGCATTAAAAAGGGCATTGCCCTTGCCAACGGCGTGGGCGTGATCGACAGCGACTATCGCGGTGAGATCGGAGTGGGTCTGCTGAACACCTCGGACGCGGATTATACCGTTATGCCGGGGGATCGGATTGCCCAGCTGATGGTGGTGCCGGTGATCCAGCCCGAGATTTCTCTGGTGGACGAGCTGGGGGCCACAGAGCGGGGCTCCGGCGGCTTTGGTTCCACCGGAAGATAAAGGAAAAGGACGGATCATTCCATGTCACAAATTGTTTTGGCCTCCCGGTCCCCCCGTCGGCAGGAGTTGCTGCACCGGATCGGTATTGACCGTTTTTCCATCATCGTTCCCGGCGTGGAGGAGTGGTACCCGCCGGAGCTGACTCCGCCTGAGATCGTATCGTATATCTCCCGCGAAAAGGCGGAGGCGGCACAAAAGCTGGTAACCCCCGATGACATTGTCATTACTGCCGATACCATGGTTTTTCTGGACGACCAGAGGCTGGGAAAACCCAGGGATGAAGCCCAGGCGCTTACAATGCTGACCGCTCTTTCCGGCCGATGTCACACGGTTTGCACCGGCGTTACGGTGCAGCAGGGCGCCCATCGCCTGACCGAATCGGAATCTACCCGAGTCTTTTTCCGCACGGCATCGGAAACCGAGCTTCGCGGCTACATTCGCACGGGAGAACCTATGGACAAGGCGGGGGCCTATGGCGTGCAGGGACTTGGTTCGCTGCTGGTGGAGCGCATTGAAGGCGACTTCTTTAATGTAATGGGACTGCCGGTTTTGCGCCTGAGCCGGATGCTGGGGCAGTTTGGCGTGACCTTTTTTAACAAGGAGGAACCATGAAAAAGTTTTTTTCCAAAAACGGCATATGGATTCTCTTTACCACGGTGATTATTGCCGTGATGCTGTGCCTTCTATCTGCCTTTAGCTCCAGCTCCAGTTTTCTGAGCAATGCGGCGGGCGTTGTTACCTATCCTTTTCGGGCAGCCGGCTCCGCTGTGACCGGCTGGGTCTCCGGCATTTCCGATCATTTTTCTCAGGTGGATGCTCTGCAGGAGGAAAACGCCCAGCTGAAAAAGCAAATTGCCGAGATGGAGGAGGATGTGCGTCAGTCCAAGGCGGACAGCGAGGAAAACCAGCGTCTGCGGACACTTCTCAACCTGCGCCAGCAACGGCGGGATTTTTCCTATGAGGCTGCCACCATTATTGAGCGCAGCGCCTCCAACTGGGCATCCACGCTGACACTGGGCAAGGGCACCGAACAGGATGTGTCCGTCAACGACTGCGTCATCAGCGCCGAGGGGTATCTGGTGGGCGTTGTCACCCAGGCGGGGCTCAACTGGTGCACCGTCACTACGGTGTTGGATCCCTCCTCCCAGCTGGGCGCGCTGGTTTTTCGGACAAACGAAGTGGCCGTGGCTGCCGGTGACCTGTCCCTTTTGGGCAGCAATCGTCTGCGGCTGAACTATCTCTCCGGTCAGGCGGGGCTTATCAACGGCGATCAGATTGTCACCTCGGGCCTTGGCGGCTACTATCCCTCCGGACTTGTGATCGGCTCTGTGGAAGAGGTCAGAACAGACAACTCCGGCCTTTCCCAGTACGCCATTATACAGCCCAAGGTGGAGCTCGCATCCCTGACAGAGGTCTTTGTCATTACCGATTTCGATGTGGTCAGCTGATGAATTTGCAGACAGAGGAGGTGTGCTATGAGCAGACATGATTTGATAATGAAATGGATTCTTTACAGCGCCGGTGCGCTGTGCGTGGTGTTGATTCAGAGTCTGATTCTCAACCACATCCGGATTCTGTCTGTTCATCCCTTTCTGATCCCCATGCTGGCGGCCATTGTCGCCTCCTTTGAGGGGCCTCGGGACGGCTGTGTTTTTGGACTTATTTTCGGTGTGCTCTGTGATGTCACCACCCAGCCCCCCATTCCCTGTTTTTACACGCTGGCCTTTGTGCTGATTGCTTTTCTGTCGGCTCTGGTGGCCAAAAACTTGATCGCGCCGGGTTTTTGCTGTTCGCTGGTGGTCAGCGCCATGTCGCTGTTGGTGACCCAGCTTTTTTACACACTGATTTTCACCTACCGCAGTATCGGCTCCACTCTTGGTATCCTCAGTCTCATGGGCCGCGAGCTGCTGATTTCTCTTGTGCTCTCACCCCTGCTTTATCTACTGTTTTCCCGTATTCACCGCAAGATGAAGCTTGATTGATTTCCACTCGAAAGGAGTGTCTTCATGAAATCTCCGCATACCCCCCGGGTTCCCCATACGTTTAAAACCCGGCTGACCGTGCTGGCCGGCTTTTTTGGCGTTTTTCTTATCTTATTTTTTATTGTACTTTACAGCACCCAGATCGTCCATGGTGACGATTATTTATCCAAATCCATTATCAGCACCGCCAAAACCGAGGATGTGGAAGCGTCCCGCGGTCTGTTGACCGATCGCAACGGCAAGGTGCTGGTTTCCAACCGCGTCACTTATACTCTCAGCTTTGACGCCTCTGTTTTCAGCGACGACAACGCTACCAACGCAGCGATTCTGCGCCTGTTGCAGCTTTGCCGCTCCAGCGGTCAGACCTGGGCAGACAATCTTCCCATCAGCCAGACCGCCCCATTTGCCTATATAACAGACGCTTCGGAGGATAATCTCACCTCCCTTGACAAATATACCGATGACCGAGGGTATTCGCGCGTCAACGTCTCCGCACCGGAGGCTGTCGAGAAGATGCGCGCCGACTTCCATCTGGATTCCGCCTATACGGATGAGGAGGCCCGCCTGATTCTGGGAGTACGCTTTGAGCTGGCTGTCCGCAAGCTGCTGGATACACCGGAGGCCTATGTGCTGGCAAACGACGTAAATGTGGAGGTACTCTCTCAGATTGCTGATGGCAATTATCTGGGTGCCGTCACCGGCACATCCAGCGCCCGGGAATATGAGACAACGTATGCCGCTCATATTCTGGGGCATGTGGGGCTGATGGACGCCGAGGATTATAAACAATATTCCAAAGAGGGTTACCCCATGAACGCCCTGATTGGCAAGAGCGGTGTGGAGGAGGCCTTCGAAAAGTATCTGCACGGCGAGAGCGGTACCCGTCTCATTACTACCGACAGTGAAGGTAAAACCACCGGTGAGCTTTATGTCCAGGAGCCGGTCCCCGGCGATACCGTCGCTCTTACCATTGACGTTGATCTTCAGAAGGACGTGGAAGACGCGCTGGCAAAGCGTATCGGTGAGATGACCTCTGCCGACGGCATTCCCCGGGGCGGTGCGGCGGCCGTGGTGGGTGTTGGCAACGGCGATATCCTGGCGCTGGCCTCTTATCCCACCTATAACATTGCCACCTTTTTTGATGATTTTAACACACTGAACAAGGATCCGGCCAGTCCTATGCTGAACCGGGCCATTGGCGGTACCTACGCCCCCGGCTCCACCTTCAAGCCCTGCACGGCTGTGGCTGCGCTGGAATCCGGTACCATCACCACCAGCACCACGATTCAGGACAAGGGTATCTATACCTATTATCCCAGCCCTCAGCCCACCTGCTGGATCTACAGCTCCACTGGTGGTACCCACGGTCTGGTGGATGTAACCAAGGCCATTACGGTATCCTGCAACTACTTTTTCTATGAGGTAGGACGCCTTACCGGCATTGCCAATATTGACAACTATGCCGCTCAGTTTGGCTTAGGACAGCCCACCGGCATTGAGCTGGAAAATGAGGAAAACACCGGTGCACTGGCCTCCCCCGAGTATGCCGAGGCGAACGATCTGGAATGGACGGACGGCCAGACGCTGACCGCCGCCATTGGCCAGTCCTATAACCTGTTTACCCCGCTGCAGCTGGCCAACTATATTGCCACGCTGGCCGGCGGCGGTGACCATTACAACGCCCACCTGCTGAAAAATGTAAAGTCCTATGATAATTCTGATCTTGTCTATTCCTATGATGAGGGTCCTGCCAATACGGTTGCTATCAGCGATCAGAACCTGCAGGCCGTCCTCTCCGGTATGCACGATCTGACCACCGGCAGCCTTTCCACCTACTTCTCCAACTGCGTGGTGGATGCCGCCGCCAAGACCGGTACCGCCCAGACGGGCAACACCAACAACAACGGCGTGTTCGTGGCCTTTGCCCCCTTTGACAAACCCCAGATCGCCGTTGCCATTGTGATTGAAAAGGGAGACGCCGGTGCAGCTCTTGCTTCCACCGCCGTGGAAATTCTCAACAGCTATTTTTCCAAGGCGGAGATAGGCACCACCGTGATCGGCGAGGATGCCCTCATTAACTAATCCATTTAAAAATCAGCGAGAGGAGCCTGCTTGTGGTCTTTTCACCCCGTGATCTCCGTTATAAAAAGCCATTTGGCGCCGTTACCTGCGGTTCATTGGTTGACATAACGTTACGTCCTGACAAGGAGGAACACTTTACCAAGTGTTCCTTGCTTGCTTTTCATGAATTTTCCCATCAAGAAGAAATGATTTCGCTATCTTTCTGCGGCGAAGAGGAAAATTGCGTGCTCTTTTCTGTCAGCTTTGCGGCACCCTCGCAGCCGGAACTTCTCTGGTACGGTTTTCGCTTTACCCGCGACGACGGGAGTATCTGCTGGTTTGGAAAAAACGGTTACGGCAGCGAACAGGCGCTGCAGCGCTACCAGCTGACGGTCTACGATGAGACCGGCACCTCCCCCGCCTGGTTTGGGGCGGGCGTCACCTATCAGATTTTTCCCGACCGTTTTTGCCGTCTGCAAACACCGGATCCTACCGGAATGGTGGGTGATCGGATTGTGCATGAAAACTGGTCGGATACACCCGATTACCTGCCGGACGCCTCCGGCGAAATACGAAACCGGGATTTTTTTGGTGGAAGTCTCCCCGGTATTACCGCCAAACTGGATTATCTGCAAAGTCTTTCGGTAACGACACTCTACCTCTGCCCTATTTTTGAATCCGCCTCCAACCACCGCTATAACACGGCGGATTACAAGAAAATCGACCCCATGCTTGGGACGGAAGAAGATTTTTCTCAGCTCTGCCGGGAAGCTGAAAAGCGCGGTATTCATATTATTTTGGACGGTGTTTTTAATCATACCGGTAGCGTTAGCCGCTATTTTAATGAAACCGGCTTTTATTCCACTGTGGGCGCCTATCAGAGCCAGTCTTCTCCTTATTACGACTGGTATCACTTTACCCATTGGCCTGACAGCTACGACGCCTGGTGGGGTATCCGCACGCTGCCCGCTGTGGAGGAGTCAAATCCGGATTATGTGAATTACATTGTGGACGGAGAGGACTCTGTCATTCGCCGCTGGCTCCGGGCCGGTGCCTCCGGCTGGCGTCTGGATGTGGCGGATGAGCTTCCCGACTGGTTTATTGCCCGCATCCGCAGGGTTATTGACGAGGAAAAACCCGGCAGTCTTTTGCTGGGAGAGGTGTGGGAGGATGGCTCCAACAAAATTGCCTACAGTCAGCGCCGTCAATATTTGCAGGGTCACGAAACCCACGGTCTGATGAACTATCCCTTCCGTACCGCTGCCCTGCAATACCTGTCCGGCGGTGATGCCGCCGCCTTCCGGGACAGCATGGAGACTATCCGGGAAAATTATCCCCCCTCTGCCTTTTACTCCGCCATGAATATGCTGGGCACCCATGATACGCCCCGTATTCTCACGCTGCTGGGCGCCGCTCCGCAGGCGGAATTGGATACCAAAGCCAAACGAGCCACCTACCGGCTTGACGAAACGGCTCTCCGGCACGGGCTTTCTATGCTGCGCCTGGCCGCTCTCCTTCTCTATACATTTCCCGGCTCCCCCACTGTTTTTTACGGGGACGAAGCCGGCATGGAGGGCTTTGAAGATCCGTTGAACCGAGGCACTTATCCCTGGGGGCAGGAAAACGCCTCCCTTCTGTCCTATTATCGCTGGCTGGGTTCCTTGCGGACATTGCATCCTTCCCTGCGCAGCGGTACCATTTCCTATCCTTTTGCCGAGGGTGGCGGTCTTGCCTTTACGCGTGAATTAAAAGGCGAGATTAGCCTGGTGCTGCTCAACGCCGGTAATGAGCCCTTTTCCTTTTCCATTCCCTGGGCAGGCGGTCTTCTTACTGATGCATTTTCCGGGCAGCAATTTTTTGCCTTTGGTGGAAAGCTGCAGGTCATCGTTCCGTCCTGCTCCGGTATGCTGCTGACGGGCAGCAGATGAGCGTTTCACGTGAAACAATTCCCCAATTGATAAAGGGCCCGCCTTTGGCGGGTCTTTTATTGTTTCATGTGAAACATTTTTGCCGAGTTTACCTCTTTTGTGTTGAATCATTCGGCATTTGTGTTATACTGATACTGTTATATATTTATCGAGCGTTTTAGAAAGCGAGCGGGGTATTTTCATGGCTAAAACTGTTGCAATTGTAAACCAGAAAGGCGGCGTCGGAAAAACCACCACCTGTGTCAACCTGACTGCGGCACTGTCGGCTGTTGGGAAAAAGGTGCTCTTGTGCGATTTTGATCCGCAAGCGAACTCCACCTCCGGCATGGGTGTGGACAAAAATGTCTCCAACGGTGTGTATGATGTCCTGATTAATAACATTCCCACCCGTGAATGCATTATTTCCACTCCCTATGGCGATGTACTTCCTGCCAGCAAAGCTTTGGCTGGTGCCGGGGTCGAAATGATTGAGCTGGATAACCGTCAGTTTTTGCTGAAACAGGCGCTGCAGCAGGTATCCAACAGTTATGACTTTATTATGATTGACTGCCCCCCTTCCCTGGAGCTTTTGACATTAAATGCACTATGCGCAGCCAATTCGCTGCTGGTGCCGGTGCAGGGCGAATATTATGCGCTGGAAGGACTCAGCGACCTGATGAACACAGTGCGGATTGTCCGTCGCAATATGAATCCCGCCTTAAATGTGGAAGGTGTACTGCTCACCATGTATGATGGGCGCACCAATTTGGCCGTTCAGGTAGCACAGGAGGTCAAGCGCTTTTTCCCCGGCAAGGTGTACGCTACGGTGATTCCCAGGAATGTACGTCTTTCCGAGGCTCCCAGCCACGGGAAGCCAATTACCGCCTATGACCGGAGCTGTCGCGGTTCCGATGCCTATATTGCGCTGGCGGAAGAGTTTCTGAAGAAGAATCCCGGTTAAAGAAAGGAGACCTATATGGCCAATAACAGGTCAAAAGGACTGGGCAAAGGCCTGGCCGCCCTTCTGGGTGATGATGTTATAAATATGCAAGAGGAAAAGAGCAGTCTTTTTCTGCCGATTTCCCAGGTGGAAAGCTGTTCCGCGCAGCCGCGTAAACAGTTTGATCCGGATGCTCTCTCCGATTTAGCGGAATCCATTCGAGAGCACGGCATTATACAGCCGTTGACTGTCCGCAAATTATCCTCCGGTTACTATCAGATTATTGCCGGCGAGCGCCGCTGGCGAGCGGCCCGTCAGGCAGGTCTGCAAGAGGTTCCCGCCATTGTCATCGAGGCGGACGACCGCAAAGCCATGGAGCTTGCCATGATTGAAAACCTGCAGCGGGAGGACTTAAACCCCATTGAAGAAGCCGCCGGTTATCAAACACTGATACGGGAGTATCATATGACGCAGGAAGAGGCTGCCGGCCGTGTAGGCAAATCCCGCAGCGCTGTTGCCAACGCCCTGCGTTTGCTCCATCTCAGCGAGCCGATCAAGGCGATGGTGGAAGACGGGCGTCTTTCCAACGGCCACGCCCGGGCTCTTCTCCCCCTGACGCCTGTTATGCAGGAAAAAGCAGCTGCCACCATTATCAAAAATGATTTGAGCGTTCGTCAAACGGAGCTTTTGGTTAAAAAGCTGACGCTGGAAAAAAAGGAGACTCCCTCCCCTGCCAGCGGTGTCACTGTCAATTATGTGGAAGAGGCCGAAAAGGAGCTCCGTGCCAAAATTGGCCGCGGCTGCAAAATTGTTAACGGCCGCAAAAAGGGCCGTATTGAATTGGAATATTACGGTCTGGACGACCTGAATGACCTGTTGGAGGCGCTGGGCGCCCTAAAGCAGAAATAAGCGTGTTTCACGTGAAACAATAACAGACGAGGTGTAGTTGATGCTTGATATCAAATTTATTCGTGAAAATTCTGATGCTGTAAAGGAAAACATTAAAAAGAAATTTCAAAATGATAAGCTGCCGCTGGTAGACGAGATTTTACGCTTGGATGCGGCCAAGCGTGCCGCCCAGAGTGAGGCAAATGATTTGCGGGCCCAGCGGAACAGTCTTTCCAAAAAAGTAGGTATGCTGATGGGGCAGGCCAAAAAAGACCCCAGCAAGTTGTCCGAGGCCGAAGAGGCCAAAGCCCAGGTTAAGGCAAACGCCGACCGTTTGGCAGAGTTGGAAACCCAGGAAACAGATTTTAGCGAAAAACTCACCAAGCTGATGATGGTCATTCCTCAGATGATTGATTCCTCCGTCCCCATTGGCCCGGATGACAGCTGCAATGTGGAAGTCCAGCGCTTTGGCGAGCCTGTTACTCCCTCCTTTGAAATTCCCTATCACACGGAGATTATGGAGCGCTTTGACGGCATTGACATGGATGCCGCCGGTCGGGTCTCCGGTAACGGCTTCTATTATCTGATGGGCGATATTGCCCGCCTCCATTCCGCCATGACCGCTTATGCCCGGGATTTTATGATTAACAAGGGCTTTACCTACTGCATTCCCCCCTTCATGATCCGCGGCAATGTGGTGACCGGCGTCATGAGCTTTTCCGAAATGGACGCCATGATGTACAAAATTGAAGGGGAAGACCTCTATCTCATTGGTACCAGCGAGCACTCCATGATCGGTAAATTTATTGACCAGATTCTGCCGGAGGACAAGCTGCCCCAGACGCTGACCTCCTACTCCCCCTGTTTTCGCAAGGAAAAAGGCGCACATGGTATTGAGGAGCGGGGTGTCTATCGGATTCACCAATTTGAAAAGCAGGAAATGATTGTCGTATGCAAGCCTGAGGATTCCATGAAGTGGTACGAGCAAATGTGGCGTTATTCCGTGGAGCTGTTCCGTTCTCTGGATATTCCCGTGCGGCAGCTGGAGTGCTGCTCCGGTGATCTGGCTGATTTAAAGGTAAAGTCCTGCGATATTGAAGCTTGGTCTCCCCGTCAGCAGAAGTATTTTGAGGTTTGCTCCTGCTCCAACCTGGGAGATGCCCAGGCTCGCCGTCTGAAGATCCGCATTAAGGGTGCTGACGGGAAGATGTACCTGCCCCACACCCTGAACAACACCGTTGTGGCTCCTCCCCGTATGCTGATCGCTTTTCTGGAAAATAACCTTCAGGCTGACGGTTCCGTTTTGGTTCCTGCCGCTTTGCGTCCCTACATGGGCGGTAACAGCGTTTTGACCCCCAAAAATTGATAATCATTTGTACTATTTCGGAACTATATTACTGTTTGTATTCTGGAGCGCGCTATGAAAAAGTTTTTTCGTGAATTTAAAGAGTTTGCCAACCGGGGGAATGTGTTTGATATGGCCATCGGCGTCATATTGGCCACAGCCTTTGGTAAAATTACCGCTTCCCTTGTGAACGATGTTTTTATGCCTCTTATTGGCTTTCTTTTTGGCGGCATTGATCTGAGCATGCTGAACATTGTGCTGCGAAAGGCCACGCTGGACGCTGCGGGAGCCGTGGTCACGCCCGCTGTCACCATTGGCATCGGTACGTTTATTTCCGCTGTTATTGATTTCTTTTTGGTGGCCTTTGTGGTTTTTTTACTGGTAAAGGCCATGAACAAGGCCATGTCCCTGCGGGATAAAAAGGAAAAGGAAGAGGAAGCGCCCAAGGGTCCCACCACAGAGGCTCTTCTGACGGAGATCAGGGATTTATTGAAGGAAGAAAAAAAATGAGCATGGAATCACTTCTCTCCAGCGGACTGGCCTCCTATGGTCTTTCCGACGAAGCCATACCGGCTCTGATGGAATTTTCCCGTCGTCTTCTGGAAAAAAACAAAGTCATGAATCTGACCGCCATCACAGATCCGGAGGCAGTTGCCACACTTCACTTTCTGGACTGTGCCGTGCTTTTGACCATGATTGATTTTCGCGGTAAGCAAGTGGCGGACATTGGAACGGGCGCCGGTTTTCCCGGCATTCCTCTGCGGTTGCTTCAGCCGGACTTTGACCTGGTTTTATTGGACAGCCTTGGCAAGCGTGTTGACTTTTTGCAGGAAATCTGCGATACTATGCTTTTAAGGCGTGTCTCCTGTGTCCACGCTCGGGCGGAGGAATATGCCGCCGCTCACCGGGCCTCTTTTGATATTGTTACCTCCCGTGCCGTGGCGTCTCTGCCTGTTTTGTGCGAGCTGTGCCTGCCCCTTCTGAAGGTGGGCGGCGCTTTTCTTGCCATGAAGTCTGCAGCAACGGAGGATGAAATTAGCTGCGCCAAGGGTGCTATCCGTACATTGGGCGGCAAGATTCATGCTGTGCAGGATTATGTGATTCCCGGCACAGATGTGACACACCGGGTTGTGTGGGTGGAAAAGGTATCTCCTACGCCCGCCGGCTATCCGCGCCCGTTCGCCAAAATTAAAAAAACGCCGCTGAAGTGACTGAGCAAGGAGCTGTTATGGGAAAAATATTTGCTGTGGTTTCCGGCAAGGGGGGAACCGGTAAAACTTCATTGACCGCAAATGTTGGACTGGCTCTTGCCTCCATGGGATACCGCACGCTTTGCCTTGACTGTGATATTTCGCTTCGGAATTTGGATCTGGCGCTGGGTCTCTCCGACGCGGCGCTGATGGATTTCAGTGATGTGATTTCCCGTCGCTGCACGCTGGAAGATGGGGCCGTCCGCCACCCTCAATATGGGAACCTGTATTTTTTGACAGCCCCGGCCTCCTCCGAACACCTGCAGATTACCAGGCGCGAGATGCTGGCCCTGGCCAGTCTTATCCGGGATAAATATGATTACTGCCTGGTGGACTCCCCTGCCGGTCTGGGGCTTGGCTTTCAGCTGGCTACCCTAAGCGCTGATAATGTGATTGTGGTCACCACCACTGACGCCAGCAGCCTGCGGGATGCCCAGCGCACAGTGACGGAGCTTTCGGCCTTTCCTGCCGGGCGTGTTCATCTGGTGGTAAACCGGGTTCAGCGCAAGATGATGCGGGCTCTCCACACCACCATTGACGACGCCATTGATACGGCGGGTCTTCCCCTTCTGGGCGTCGTCCCTGAGGACAGCGATCTGACCTACTGTATGAACCGGGGCGTTGTTCTGATGACACGCAACTACTACGCCGCCCACGCCTATGAAAATATTGCCAAACGCATAAGCGGCCAAAAAGAGCCGTTGATGCGAATTCTATAAAGGAGACGAGAGATTATGAATATTGCTCTCATGGCCCACGATAACAAAAAGGAGCTGATGGTTCAGTTCTGTACTGCCTACTGCGGCATTTTGGCCAAGCATACCATTTGTGCCACCAGCACCACAGGCCAGCTGGTAGCGGAGGCCACCGGTCTGAAAATTCACCGTTTTCTGTCCTATGCCCACGGCGGCGGCCAGCAGATCGGTGCCCGGATTGCCTATAACGAAATTGACCTGGTGCTGTGCTTCAGCGATCCCAATGGGAAAGAACCCGACGACGGCGTCACCTATATTTCCCGCCTGTGCGATCAGAACAACATTCCCTTTGCCAGTAATGTGGCTACAGCGGAAATGCTGGTGCTGGGTCTTGCACGGGGTGATTTGGACTGGCGCGATATTGTTAACCCCAAAACAAAACCGTTCACCGCTTGACTTTTGTGAAATTTTTGCATAGAATAACACCATAACCCTTATACCGTGAAGAAGAAACAGGAGTACGCCTGCAAAAGCCGGTTCAGAGAAAGACGCCATTGGCTGAAAGCGTCTTGCGGCAAGCGACGGAAGACAGTTTCCGAACGGGGATGGAAACATCCACGGCACGCTCCCCGTACCAGGAGAAAAAGGGCCTTTTGCAAGGGCCGAAATTGGGTGGCACCACGAAGTGTTGATTGATTCACGCTCTCGTCCCATAAGCCGGGATGAGAGCGCTTATTTTTTTTAAGGAGGAACACCCCTGATGCCTGTTATTATTGATTATATGATTCCCATCACCGCTTTTTTTCTGCTGCGCTTCGGTATGTGCTTTCGGGATTTGAGCCATGCCCGGAAAAAGCGGGAGCAAACCGGTGTCCTGCGCCCTGTGAAAAGCATTTACCGGGAGATGGGATCGTGGCTGGGCGCTGCTTTGGGCGGCATTTTGGTGGTCATTTTTCATAATCCCCCCTCCCTCTACTTTTTCATCGCCGTCGCTTTTGTTCTTGTGTGTGCAGGCCGTCTCTTTGGCAGCCGTTATGGTGCCGAGCAAGACGCCATACTGGAAATGGCGGAGGATGAGCTGAAAAGGATAGAAGAAGACAGCGCTTTTTCTCCGGAAGCGGCTGACAATATTTAATATAAGCGGATACGCTTTCAAAGATCAAATAAAAGGACTGGTTGATACAATGGAAAAATTAAAACCCCGCACGCTCTCTGGTTTTATGGAGCTGCTGCCGGCGCCCCAGCAGCAGATGGAGCGCATGATGGAGATTCTCCGCAAGACCTATTCCCTCTATGGCTTTACCCCCCTGGACACCCCCGTGATCGAGGCCAGTGAGGTGCTTCTGGCAAAGGGCGGCGGTGAAACAGAAAAGCAAATCTACCGCTTCACCAAGGGGGATGCGGATCTAAGTCTGCGCTTTGATTTGACGGTACCTCTGGCCAAATATGTGGCACTGCATTATAACGAACTGTCTTTTCCCTTCCGCCGCTATCAGATTGGCAAGGTCTACCGTGGTGAGCGGGCCCAACGGGGCCGCTTCCGGGAATTTTATCAGGCGGACATTGATGTCATTGGTGACGGCAAGCTGGATATTACCAATGAGGCCGAGATTCCCAGTATCATCTATCAGACCTTTACGGCGCTGGGTCTGAAGCGGTTTGAGATCCGTGTCAACAATCGGAAGATTCTCAACGGCTTTTACGCCATGCAAGGTCTGACGGAGCGCTCCGGCGACATCATGCGTACCGTGGACAAGCTGGATAAGATTGGCACTGAAAAGGTAAAAACCTGCCTCATGGAGGACTGCGGCCTCACTTCAGCACAATCCGATGAAATTATGAAGTTTATCGCCATCGCCGGTTCCAAAGAGCAGGTATTGGCCTCTCTTGAAGGCTACCGGGGGCAAAACGAACTTTTTGACCAGGGCCTTGATGAACTGACCTCTGTGACGAAGTACCTCTCCGCTTTCGGCGTTCCCGACGAGAATTTTGCCGTTGACCTGACCATTGCCCGAGGCTTAGACTACTATACCGGCACCGTCTATGAAACGACGCTGCTGGATCATCCGGAAATTGGCTCCGTCTGTTCCGGCGGCCGCTATGACAATCTGGCCGCCTATTATACCGACAAGCAGCTCCCCGGCGTGGGCATCTCCATCGGCCTTACCCGCCTTTTCTATGTGCTGGGTGAACAGGGTCTTTTGAACCCCGACCTTCCCACCGCTCCTGCCGATGCGCTGATCCTGCCCATGACGGAAAATCTGGCCCCCGCCATTTCTCTGGCCACTGCCCTGCGCGCCGCCGGTATCCGCACCCAACTCTATACCGAGGCCAAAAAATTTAAAGCCAAAATCAGCTATGCCGATAAGCTTTCCATTCCCTACGTTCTCTTTTTAGGGGACGACGAAATTGCCAAAAACCAGGTGGCCTGCAAGGATATGACCTCCGGTGAACAGTTGACCGCCTCCGTGGAGGAGACCATTACTCGCATCCAGTCCGGCCTTACTCTCCGGAATAGTGGGGCGGTTATCCTGGAAAAATGATTCCTCTTTGTAATATTTTATATAATTATTA
>JAAXZS010000153.1 GCA_012719745.1 Clostridiales bacterium
ACGGACTCCTTTTCGGACGTGGTTAGTCCTTGGACAAATAGGTCAGACCGAAGCTCTCTCATTGTACAGCTTTAGCAACAAAAACGAAACAGACACGGATGGTGGCCGTGCCTGCACCGTAATTTATATTGTAGGAGGACAATCATGAAAAAAGTCGCCGTGATCATGGGCAGCGACAGCGACCTGCCCATCGTGGAAAAAGCCATCCGCACACTGGAGGAATACGGGATACCCTTTGAGACCCACGTGTATTCCGCCCACCGCTGCCCCGGTCAGACCATGGCCTTTGCCCAAACTGCCGCGGAAAAGGGTTTTGGCGTCATCATTGCGGCCGCCGGCAAGGCTGCCCATCTGGCGGGCATTCTGGCCGCCAATACCATTTTGCCGGTGATCGGCATTCCCATTCTGTCTTCTCTCAACGGCGTTGACGCGCTTTTGTCCACTGTGCAGATGCCCTCCGGGATTCCGGTAGCGTCTGTGGCGATTGACGGCGCTGTCAACGCCGCTTTACTATCCATTGAAATACTGGCACTGTCCGACGAAGCGCTTTGCCAAAAATTAAAGGAAGCCCGCCGGGCAGGAACGGAACAGGTACTGGCTAAAAACGCAGCTATTGAAGCTAAATACAATCACTGACAAATTGATAAGGAGGATCTATCCATGGAAAAAAGAGAGCAGCTTTATGAGGGCAAAGCCAAAAAGGTGTACGCCACCGACGACCCCCGCTATGTGATCGTCTCCTACAAGGACGACGCCACCGCCTTTAACGGCCTGAAAAAGGGCACCATTGCCGGCAAGGGCGTCATCAACAACCGTGTCACCAACTATCTCATGGCCATGCTGGAGAAAAAGGGTATCCCCACCCATTTTGTCCAGGAACTGAATGACCGGGAGACACTGGTAAAAAAGGTGCAAATCGTCCCGCTGGAGGTCATTGTCCGCAATATTTCCGCCGGTCACTTCGCCTCCCGCTATGGCGTGGAGGAAGGCATCGTCTTTGAAAATCCCACCATTGAATTCTCCTACAAGTGCGACGCGCTGGATGATCCCCTGCTCAACGAATATCACGCCCTGGCTCTGAAGCTGGCCACCCGGGAGGAGATTGACATCATCAAAGCTCTGTCCTTTCAGATCAACGAAGAGCTGAAGGCCTTTTTCAAGGCGGTGAACGTGGATCTGGTGGACTTCAAGCTGGAGTTTGGCAAAACCGCGGACGGCGAAATTGTGCTGGCCGACGAGATCAGCCCCGACACCTGCCGCTTCTGGGACAGCATCACCCACGAAAAGCTGGACAAGGATCGTTTCCGCCGGGATCTGGGCGGCGTGGAGGATGCTTACAGCGAAATGATGAAGCGGATCCTCGGGTAAGGTATGGGTACGATACACGAGGAATGCGGCGTATTCGGCATCTTTAGCGATACCCGCCGGGATGTGGCCTCTCTGGCCTATTACGGTCTTTACGCCCTGCAGCACCGGGGGCAGGAGGGCTGCGGCATCGTGGTCAATGACGATGGCCTCTTCACCGGCTACAAGGATCTGGGGCTCATCGCCGATGTCTTTACCCCCCAGCACCTCCAAAGCCTGCCGGAGGGCAACATGGCCGTGGCTCACGCCCGCTACGGCACCACCGGCGGCAACGACCGCAGCAACTGCCAGCCCATCACGGTGAACCACATCAAGGGTCGGATGGCGCTGGCCCACAACGGCAATCTGGTGAACTCTCTTTCCCTGCGGCAGGAGCTGGAGCTGGAAGGCTCCATTTTCCACACCACCAGCGACACGGAGGTCATCTCCTATATCATCACCAAAGAGCGGCTCACCGCCCCTTCCATTGAGGAGGCCGTGAACCGGGCCATGTACCGTCTCAAGGGGGCCTATTCCCTTGTCATCATGTCCCCGGCCAAGCTCATCGCCGTCCGGGATGAGAACGGCCTGCGGCCCCTTTGCATTGGTCGGCGCTCCGACGGCAGCTGGGTGACCGCCTCCGAGTCCTGCTCGTTGGAGGCGGTACAGGCCCGGTTCATCCGTGATGTGGAGCCGGGGGAGATCGTCGTCTTTACCAAGGACGGGATGCACAGCATCCGGGATCACTGCGGCAAGGCGCCCAAAACCCCCTGCATTTTTGAGTACATCTATTTCTCCCGCCCCGACTCGGTGGTGGACGGCATCAGCGTCCACGAATCCCGGCTCATCGCGGGGGAATATCTGGCCCGGCGCCATCCGGTGGAGGCCGATGTGGTCATCGGTGTTCCCGACTCCGGTCTGGACGCGGCTCTGGGCTATGCCCGGGCCTCCGGCATTCCCTACGGCGTGGGCTTCATCAAAAACAAGTACATCGGCCGCACCTTTATCTCCCCCGGTCAGCGCCATCGGGAGGATCTGGTGAAGATCAAGCTCAACCCCATTGCCGGTGTGGTGCAGGGCAAGCGGGTGGTGGTGGTGGACGATTCCATTGTCCGCGGCGCCACCAGCCGCCGTATTTTGAATCTTTTGCGGGAGGCGGGGGCTGCCGAGGTGCACATGCGGGTTTCCGCGCCCCCCTTCATCAATCCCTGCTATTACGGAACGGACATCGACTCTCAGGAAAATCTGGTGGCCTGCCACTATACCATTCCGGAAATCGCCAGGCTCATCGGTGCCGATACACTGGGGTACCTCCCGGTGGAGGATCTGTGCCGCCTGCTGAAAAAGGAGCACCGGGAGGGCTATTGCAGCGCCTGCTTTGACGCCCAATATCCCACGGAAGTCCCCCTGGACAGCGGCAAGAGCCGCTTTGAATACAAGATAAGTGAGGCAAAGGGAGAAAAATGAAAAGTTTCAGTGAAGCATACGCATCCGCCGGAGTGGACATCACCGCCGGTTATAAGGCGGTGGAGCTGATGAAGCAGCATATTGCCCGCACCCTGACCCCCGGCGTTTTGGGGGGCATCGGCGGCTTCGGCGGCCTTTTTGAGCTGGATGTCACCGGTATGAAACGGCCTGTGCTGGTCTCGGGCACCGACGGCGTGGGCACCAAGCTGAAGCTGGCCTTTTTGCTGGACAAGCACGACACCGTGGGCATCGACTGCGTGGCCATGTGCGTCAACGATGTGATCTGCTGCGGGGCAAAACCACTCTTTTTCCTTGATTACATTGCCTGCGGTAAAAATATACCGGCGCGCATTGCCTCGGTTGTCTCCGGTGTGGCGGAGGGTTGCGTTCAGTCCGGCGCGGCTCTCATCGGCGGGGAAACCGCCGAAATGCCCGGCTTTTACCCGGTGGACGAGTACGATTTGGCCGGTTTTGTGGTGGGTGCGGTGGACAAGGAGAAGATTCTTGACAACAAGGCCGTCCGGGCGGGTGACGTTATCATTGCGCTCCCCTCCAGCGGCGTCCATTCCAACGGTTTTTCACTGGTGCGCCGTGTCTTTGATGTGGAGCACGCCGATCTCACCGCCCCCTGCGAAGCATTGGGAGGTGCCTCCGTGGGTGAAACGCTTCTGACCCCCACCAAAATCTATGTAAAGCCCATGCTCTCACTGATGGAAAGCGTCACCGTCAAGGCCGTGTCCCACATCACCGGCGGCGGCTTTTACGAAAATATTCCCCGCAGCCTCCCCGCCGGCTTTACCGCCGAAATTGAAAAGACCGCTCTCCGTGTACTGCCCATCTTCGACCTCATCGCCCAAAAAGGCGGCATTGGGGAGCGTGACATGTTCAACACCTTCAATATGGGGGTGGGCATGAGCGTGGTGGTGGCCAAAGAGGACGCCGACCGGGCTCTCTCCCTGCTGCACGCCAATGGCGAGAATGCCTATATCATGGGGGAGATCGTCCCCAGGGACGAGGGCGTCCGCCTATGCTGAAAACAAGGATCGCCGTCTTCGTCTCCGGCGGCGGCACCAACTTACAGGCGCTGCTTGACGCCCAAAGCGCCGGTGCCATACCCTCCGGGGAGATCGTGCTGGTGCTCTCCAGCAGCGCCTCGGCCTACGCCCTCACCCGGGCGAAGGAGGCAGGCGTCCCCACCGTGGTATGCCCTCCCAAGGATTTTTTCTCCCGGGATGCCTTTGAAACCGCCCTTTTAGAGGCGCTGGACGCCCATCATGTCCAGATGATCGTACTGGCGGGTTTTATGAGCATTTTAAGCGGTGCCTTCACCACCCGGTTTCCGGAGCGCATCATCAACATCCACCCTTCCCTGATCCCCGCCTTTTGCGGCAGCGGCTTTTACGGTCTCCATGTCCACGAGGCGGCTCTTTCCTATGGGGTGAAGGTCACCGGGGCGACGGTGCATTATGTCAACGAGATTCCCGACGGCGGGAAGATTCTTCTGCAAAAAGCGGTGGAGGTGCGCCCCGGCGATACGCCGGAGGTACTGCAGCGCCGCGTGATGGAGCAGGCCGAATGGCTGCTGCTCCCCCAGGCCACCGAGCTGGTGGCAAAAAGAATACAGGAAGAGGAGGCCTCTTTATGACCGCATACGAAGCCGTACCCACCGCCTCGGCTCTTTCCCGCACCACCTATCCCGGCCGGGGCATCATCACCGGCTGCTCTCAGGACGGGCAGGCGGTGATCGCCTATTTCATCATGGGTCGCAGCGATAATTCCCGAAACCGTGTCTTCCGGGAAAAGCCGGCGGGCGATGTGTTCACCGCCGCCTTTGACGAGAGCCGGGTGGAAGACCCCCGTCTCATTATCTATAACGCCGTGCGCCGGGTAGGCCATCATCTGGTGGTCACCAACGGTGACCAGACGGACACCATCTGTGATTATCTCACCGCGGGCAAATCCTTTGAAGCCTCTCTCTGCACCCGTTGCTTTGAACCCGACGCCCCCAATTTCACCCCCCGCATCAGTGCCCTTGTGACCTTTCAAGACGGCGGTTTTTCCGTACAGCAGAGCATTTTGAAAAGCGCAGACGCCGCCGGCAGCGACTGCTCCCGCTATTTCTTTTCCTTTGGTCGCCTGCTCCCCGGCACCGGCCGCTTTCTCCACACCTATAACGGTGACGGCAGCCCCATCCCCTCCTTCACCGGCGAGCCGGAGCTGATTGCCGTTTCCGGCGATATAGATGCATTTACCGACGCCGTCTGGACATCGCTCAATGAGGCAAATAAGATTTCTCTCTATGTCCGCTACACGGACCCGATCTCCGGCCGCTTTGACAGCCGGCTTATCAATAAAAATCAATGACGGAGGCAGAACAATGAAGAAACTGGAACTGAAATACGGCTGCAATCCCAATCAAAAACCCTCCGCCATTTTCGTCAATGACGGCCGGGATCTGCCCGTGACGGTGCTTAATGGCCGTCCCGGCTATATCAATTTTATGGACGCCCTCAATTCCTGGCAGTTGGTGCGGGAGCTGCGTGATGCCACCAATCTGCCCGCCGCGGCCTCTTTCAAGCATGTGTCCCCCGCCGGTGCCGCCGTGGGTCTGCCCCTGTCGGATGTCCAGAAAGCCATGTACTTTGTTGACAAGGATATTAACCTTACACCCGTTGCCTGTTCCTATATCCGGGCAAGAGGCGCCGACCGGCTCAGCTCCTACGGCGACTGGGCGGCGCTGTCCGATGTGTGTGACGAGGTCACAGCCCTTTACCTGAAAAACGAGGTCTCCGACGGCATCATCGCTCCCGGCTACACTTCCGAGGCGCTGGCCATTCTTAAGGGCAAACGCCGGGGTACCTATAATATTGTGCAGATCGACCCCGCCTACCGGCCCCAGCCGGTGGAGCACAAGGACGTGTTCGGCATTACCTTTGAGCAGGGGCACAACACCTGCCGGATTGATGAAACACTGCTGCAAAATATTGTAACGGATTGCAGGGAATTACCCCCGGAAGCCCTTCGAGACATGCTCATTTCCCTCATCACCCTCAAGTACACCCAGTCCAATTCCGTTTGCTATGTGAAGGAGGGACAGGCCATCGGTGTGGGAGCGGGGCAGCAAAGCCGCATCCACTGCACCCGCCTGGCCGGCAGCAAGGCCGACCGCTGGTATCTGCGGCAGCACCCCAAGGTGTTGGCGCTGCCCTTTATAGACGGTCTCCACCGCCCGGAGCGTGACAACGCCATCGACGTCTATCTCTCCGACGAGTCGGCGGATGTGCTGCGGGACGGTGCGTGGCAGCAGCTCTTCACCAGTCGCCCCGCCCTACTCACCGAGGAGGAGAAAGCAGTCTGGCGCAGCACCCAGACCGGTGTGACTGTGGGCAGCGACGCCTTCTTCCCCTTTGGCGACAATGTGGAACGGGCGCAAAAATCCGGTGCCTCCTACATCGTCCAGCCCGGCGGCAGCATCCGGGACGACAACGTGATTGAGGCCTGCAACCGCTACGGCATCGTCATGGCCTTCACGGGTCTGCGCCTTTTCCATCATTAAGGGGGGAATTATGATGAAAATCATGGTCATCGGCGGCGGCGGCCGGGAACACGCCGTCATTCAAAAACTCAAAGAGAACAAAGCCGTCACGGCTATTTTTGCTCTACCTGGCAACGGCGGCATGGCGCAGGACGCCCAATGCGTGAACATTGCCGCCAAAGACATCGACGGCTGCGTGGCCTTTGCCGTGGAAAACCGCATTGACTTTGCCGTTGTAACGCCGGACGATCCGCTGGTGCTGGGCATGGTGGACGCGCTGGAGGCGGCGGGCATTCCCTGCTTCGGCCCCGACGCAAAGGCCGCCGTCATCGAGGGCAGTAAGGTTTTTTCCAAAAATCTCATGAAAAAATACCATATTCCCACCGCCGGTTACGCCGTCTTTTCTGACAGCGCCGCCGCCCTTTCCTACCTGAAAGACGCCAAGGTGCCTGTGGTCATTAAGGCGGACGGTCTGGCTTTGGGCAAGGGCGTTATGATCGCCGAGACTCATGCCCAGGCCGCGGCGGCCATCCGAACCATTATGGAGGACAAAAAGTTCGGTACCAGCGGCAATCAGGTGGTCATTGAGGAATATCTCACCGGCCCGGAGGTCTCCGTTCTCTCCTTTACCGACGGAAAAACCGTCATTCCCATGGTCTCCTCCATGGATCACAAGCGGGCGCTGGACGGCGACAAGGGGCTCAACACCGGCGGCATGGGAGCGGTAGCGCCCAACCCCTTCTACACGCCGGAGATGGCGGCGCGCTGTATGGAGGAGATTTTTCTCCCCACCGTGGCGGCCATGAACGCCGAGGGGCGGCCTTTTAAAGGCTGTCTCTATTTCGGATTGATGCTGACGGAGGACGGCCCCAAGGTCATTGAGTATAACTGCCGCTTTGGCGATCCGGAGGCCCAGGTGGTACTGCCGCTGCTTGAAAGCGACCTGCTCGCCGTGATGCAGGCCTGCCGGGCGGGCACGCTGGCCCATACACCGGTAAAATTCTCCGATGGCGCTGCCTGCTGCGTGGTGGTGGCCGCCCAAGGATACCCCCAGCACTATGAAAAAGGGGCGGAGATTCAGGTAATGCCGGATATGAAAGCCGCCGTTTATATGGCAGGCGTCCGCAAAGAGAGCGGCCGTCTCCTCACAAACGGTGGCCGGGTGCTGGGCGTCACCGCCACGGCTCCCACGCTGACAGAGGCCGTGAAGGCGGCCTATGAAGAGGTACCGAAGGTTTCCTTTGCCGACGCTTACTGCCGCCGGGACATCGGCGCCCGGGCGCTGTGCGCGCTTCAATGATAAGGAGGTCATTCCAATGGTCTATCGAGTCTACGTGGAAAAACGGTCAGAGCTGGCCAATGAGGCCAAGGGTCTTCTGGAGGAACTGCGGACGCTTCTGGGTATTGAGGCTCTTGAAAGTGTGCGTCTTTTAAACCGGTACGATGTGGAGGGCATCAGCCAAACACTCTTTGACCGGGCGGTGCAAACTGTTTTGTCGGAGCCACAGCTGGATGTGGTGACAACTGAGCTGTCTCAAACCACCGACACGGTTTTCGCCGTGGAGTATCTGCCGGGGCAGTACGATCAGCGGGCGGATTCCGCCGAGCAGTGCATGCAGATTCTTTCCGCCGGAGAGCGTCCCACGGTACGCACCGCCAAAGTGTACCTGCTGGGCGGAAAACTGACCCCCGCTCAGATTACCTCTGTGAAAAAATATGTCATCAACCCTGTGGACAGCCGGGAGGCAGCAATTGTAAAGCCTAACTCCCTGTCAGTCACCTATCCCCTGCCGGAGACGGTTGAAACACTCACCGGCTTCTGCGATCTCACTGACGAAGGCCTTGCCGAATTTCTGACGGACAACGGCCTTGCCATGGATCTATCTGATCTTGCCTGCTGCCGGGATTATTTCCGCTCCGAGCGCCGGGATCCCACCATCACCGAGATCAAGATGATCGACACCTACTGGTCGGATCACTGCCGTCACACCACCTTCAACACGGTCATTGACCGGGCAGAGTTTGAAGACCCGCTGCTGCAAAGGGCCTATGAGAACTACCTCTCCGTCCGGAAAGAGCTGCACCGCACCAAGCCCGTGACGCTGATGGACATGGGGACTCTGGCCGCCAAATATCTCCGGGTCCAGGGAAAGCTTTCCCAGCTGGACGAATCGGAGGAGATTAACGCCTGCACCGTTAAAATCAAGGTGAACGTGGACGGTGCGGATGAGGACTGGCTGTTGCTTTTCAAAAATGAGACCCACAACCACCCCACAGAAATTGAGCCTTTCGGCGGTGCCGCCACCTGCATCGGCGGTGCCATCCGTGACCCCCTCTCCGGGCGCAGCTATGTGTACGCCGCCATGCGCGTTACCGGCGCGGCTGATCCCCTGCGTCCTCTGGGCGAAACGCTGCCCGGCAAGCTGCCCCAGCGGAAGATTGTCACCACTGCCGCCGCCGGTTACGCCTCCTACGGCACCCAGATCGGTCTTGCCACGGGGCAAGTAGATGAACTTTACCACGACGGCTACGCCGCCAAAAGAATGGAGATCGGCGCGGTCATCGGCGCGGTACCCGCCCGAAATGTCCGGCGGGAGGTACCGATTCCCGGTGATGTGGTCATTCTGCTGGGCGGCCGCACCGGTCGAGACGGCTGCGGCGGCGCCACCGGCGCCTCCAAGTCCCATACCGTGGCGTCCCTTGAAAGCTGCGGGGCAGAGGTGCAAAAGGGCAACGCCCCGGAGGAGCGGAAGCTCCAGCGGCTTTTCCGAAACGCCGAAGCCGCCCGGATGATCAAGCGCTGCAACGACTTCGGCGCGGGAGGCGTCTCCGTGGCCGTGGGCGAGCTGGCGGACGGTCTGGACATTGATCTGGACGCCGTGCCCAAAAAGTACGAAGGACTGGACGGCACGGAGCTGGCTATCTCCGAATCTCAGGAGCGCATGGCGGTGGTGGTGGCCGCCGGGGATGAAACACGCTTTTGTGAAATGGCGGCGGCCGAGAATCTGGAGGCTACCCGCATTGCCGTGGTGAAGGCCGATCCCCGGCTGACCATGGCGTGGAAGGGCCATATCATTGTGGATATTGCCCGGTCTTTTCTCGATACCGACGGCGCGGAAAAGCACATCACCGTTCACGCGGACGCGCCAAAAGCCTATGAAAAGGATGTTCCCTCCGATTTTAGCGCCGGGTATACCGCTCTTGCGGGGGACTTAAATGTCTGCTCCAAACGGGGTCTTGCGGAGCGGTTTGACTCCACTATCGGCGGCGGCACGGTTCTCATGCCCTTTGGCGGCCAATACCAGTTGACTCCCACCCAGGTCATGGTCAGCAAGATCGCCGTAGAGCGGCAGGACACCGACACCTGCTCTCTGATGGCCTGGGGATATAACCCCTATATTGGGGAAAAGAGTCCCTACCACGGGGCGTATCTGGCGGTGGTGGAGTCCGTTTCCAAGCTGATGGCCGCCGGCGCTTCACCGGAGGATGTCTATCTCACCTTTCAGGAATATTTTGAAAAGCCAGGTCATGATCCCCGCCGCTGGGGCAAGCCTCTGTCGGCTCTGCTGGGTGCTTTTGAAGCCCAAATGGGGTTGGGCATGGCCGCCATCGGCGGCAAGGACTCCATGAGCGGCAGCTTTGAATCGCTGGACGTCCCCCCCACGCTGGTGTCCTTTGCCGTCACCACCGCCAAAACCGGCGGCATCCTCTCCAACCACATGAAGGGCCCCGGCCACCGGGTAGTCCTTATGAAACCGGAGCAGGGCGCGGACGGACTTCCCACCGCCGCCTCCCTCTTACATGTGTTTGCCGAGGTTCATTCCCTCATATCAAGGGGTAAAGTATTATCGGCTTACACACCCACCTACGGCGGTATTGCCGAGGCGGTCATGAAGATGTGCTTTGGCAACGGCGTTGGTTTTCGCTTTGCGGAAAACCTGACGACTCAGGATTTGTTCTCCTATTGCTACGGCTCCTTTATTCTGGAACTGTCGGATATGGAGGACATGGGCATAAGGCTGGGTGAAACAGTGGAGGCTCCCCGCCTGTCCCTTGGCGGCGAGTCGGTTGATCTGGAAAAGCTGCTGACCATCTACGAAGGCAAGCTGGAAAACGTCTATCCCTGCCATCTGGCCATGCCAAAAGCCGATATTCCCGCCTTTTCCTTTGAAAATTGGCAGACTGCGGCCGCACCTCTCAAGACGCTGCGGCCTCGGGTTCTGATTCCCGTATTCCCGGGCACCAACTGCGAATATGACGCCGCCAAAGCCTTTGCCAAGGCTGGGGCGGAGCCGGAGATCATCGTTTTACGCAACCTGACCGCCGGCGACATTGCCGATTCCGTGGACTATTTTGCCCGGCGGGTGGGGCAGGCTCAGATGATCTTCCTTCCCGGCGGCTTTTCCGGTGGGGACGAGCCGGACGGCTCCGGCAAGTGCATCACCTCCTTCTTCCGCAGTGGTGCCGTCACAAAGGCTGTCAACCAGCTTTTAAACGATCGCAAAGGTCTGATGGCCGGCATCTGCAATGGGTTTCAGGCGCTTATCAAGCTGGGGCTGGTACCCTACGGCGAGATTATTGACACGGACGCGGACTGCCCCACCCTGACCTACAATGTCATCGGCCGTCATCAGTCCCGTCTGGTGCGCACCCGCATTGCCTCCAATCTCTCCCCCTGGCTTGCCGCCACGAAGCCGGGAGAGATCTACACCGTCCCCATCTCCCACGGAGAAGGCCGGTTCTACTGCTCCGATGAATTGATACGGCAGCTGGCGCAGCGGGGGCAGATCGCCACACAGTATGTGGATTTAGAGGGGTCTCCCACCATGGATATCCGCTTCAATCCCAACGGCTCCGCCTGTGCCGTGGAGGGCATTACCTCCCCGGACGGCCGGATCTTCGGCAAGATGGGACATTCCGAGCGCATTGGCGCGGATCTTTACAAAAATGTGCCCGGCGACTACGATAGCCACATGTTCCGCTCCGCCGTCCTCTATTTTGAGTAAGCTGTCTTCCGGGGATTTTTCATTCATCTTCCCCTCATAAGGAAGCAGGGCCTCCGTCTGTGATGACGGATGCCCTGCTTCCTTATATAAAAAGATTGTTTACCGATTGGCTCGCAGATACGCCCAAATTTCTCCCACGTTGGTGTCCGGCTTCCACAATTTTGCCTGTCTGCCGCACGATGAATTTAGTTGATTACACCAATTTGTTGCCTCAAACACAAGCCGCCGCGGAAGTTGGCGGTACAGCACGACCAGCAATTTTGAGCTTTGCGGCAAAGCCTGCCGCCAGATGCACCAGCGCATAGCCCACCAGTGCCCCGGTCACATTTAAAAGCACATCGTCAATATCGGTGAACCGGCCGAAAAAGGGCTGTATCCATTCAATGGCGAGAGTCATGCCCAGCGCCGTGCGGAAAATCATCATTTTGTCGCAGGCGGGGATCAGCATCGGCAGCAGGACGCCCAGCGGCACAAAAAGCAACACATTTAAAATGACCTGTTCCAGATAAAAGTCCTTGCCGGTCATGATCGGCTCGATAATCCAGAAAAAGGGGATCAGATTCAGATGCAGATCATAGCTGCCCGTAAAACCGCCCGTCTTCCAAAGCAGTGTAAAATAGGCCACGCCCAGCAGATAAACCGGCAGAGCCAGTCCTGCCAAAATCCGGCGTGTTTTATTATTTTGATGAAAGCAATTCATTTGTATGCCCCCTTGTTTGATGAACTGATTATAGGCTTCAGGGGCGTGGCCAGCCATCGAATGGGCTTACAGCGGACTAACAGTTTTGTCACATACCGTAAGGTATCTTTTCTTCTGTTTATTGCAGCGTCTTTATGTGATATTCCGTTGAAAACGGCGGGAACAATCGCAAAATGTCATATTTACACGCAATCGTAGAAATTTTTCAAAGAATCCCATGGTATACTGAAAATACCAATTCAGAGGAGGAGGCTATCTATGGAGCGAACCGATACGACCGTGATTTTCGACCTGGATGGTACGATCTATCAAAATACAGTTTTTCACAGGGACTACATACATGCGCTGGTCAGTGACACACCCTATGTCCGCTGGGAACAGGACTTGATTGCGCTGACAGAGGAGATTTTTTCCGGAAAACATCTGCGAATGAATCACTTTTACACAGCCGCTCCCACCGGAGCGAAAACAGTTGATGAGCTTGCATCCCGTCTGGCCGGACAGCTGCGCCCCGATCTCACTTATCGCCAGGGACTACAGGCCGAGGATGTGATCTATCTGGGTGATGCGTGGGCAGTACTGGCGCTGTTGGGCAGCGCCATGGGATGCCTGGATCAAAAGCGTTCCGACGAAGTTTATCATGAGACCCGCCTTTGTATGGAGCGGGCTGGTATGCTCCACGGAAATCCCCGGCTCCGGGCGTCTATTCTGGCACTTCAGCAGCGCTGCCGCGTTCTGTTGATGAGCAATTCCTATCAGCAGACAGTGGAGGAGTTTTTGCGGCAGCTGGATTACGGGGATATTTTTCCCACTATTTGCTACAGCGCCCGAAAACCCGGTGGGATGGTGGAGAGCCTGCGCCGGACGGATCCCTCCATCCTGTGTCATCCCGAAAAGCTGATCTCCATCGGTGATCACGCCTTCAACGATCTGATGCCCATTGCGGAGCTGGGCGGCAAAACCGTCTGGATGAATCCTTATCCCAAAATCGAGACCCCCGTATGTGACCGGTCTCTTGCCACGCTGGATGAGCTGGCATCGTATCTGGACACGCTTTAATCAAGAAATGAGCGCCCACCGGTGTTCATATAAAAATTTTTTATGGAGGAGTATGATATGAAACTGAGAAAAGTCTTTGCAGCCGTTCTGAGTCTTACAATGGTGCTGTCGCTGGCCACCGCCTGCGGGCAGAAGAGCGGGACATCTGCCGGAGGGGAAAAAACCGAAAAGACAAAAATTGTCTATTGGCACACCTACACAGATCAGCACGAGGCAAAGCTTCTTGAACTGATCCAGGCCTTCAACGATTCCCAGGACGAGTATGAGGTTGTGGCTGAGCAGCAGCCCTACAGCGAGATCGACAGCAAGGTGATGCAGGCCGCCCGCAACGGGACGGCTCCCGACCTTACCAACATGTATCCTTCGGACGCTGTCAATTATATCAACGAGAGCCTGCTGGTGGATTTCACCCCTTACCTTGAAGATCCCCAGATCGGCATTAAGAACTTCAAGGAGAGCATTCCGGCCGGGCAGCTGGCGGAGATCACCCAGTGGGGCGATGGTAAGACATACATCTTCCCCTGCACCACAGCCGGCGAGGTTCTGTTCTATAACAAGACCATGTTCGACAAATACGGTCTCTCCGCTCCCACCACATGGACAGAGCTGGAAAACTGCAGCAAAACCATTTATGATAAGGAAGGTATTCCCGGCTTCGGCACCGACTCCGTGACGGATACCTATCAGTGCCTGATTATGCAGGCCGGCAGCGGCTACATTGATTCCAAAACCGGTGCGCTGACGATAGACGAGACCATTGCCAAGGACAAGCTGAACTGGTTTGCCAATGGCATAAAGGCCGGTTACTTCCGTCTGGTAGGCGAGGATGCCTATTTCTCCGGTCCCTTCGGCAGCCAGGCTGTTGCCTCCTATATCGGCTCCAGCGCCGGTGTCAGCTATGTACAGGACGCGGTGGGCGATGCCTTTGAAATCGGCTGCGTGCCCATTCCTCAGGAAGGCCCTGCAAAGTACATCTCCTCCTGGGGCAATAATCTGGTCTGCCTGAGCAAGGATGACGATCACGCCCGGGGCGCCTATCTGTTCCTGAAGTATTTCACCTCCGCCGACACGCTGGTGGAATGGGCCAAGGCCTTCGGCACCGTTCCCATTTATGCCGATGCCCTGCAATCCGACAGCTTTAAGAGTTTTGCCGATACCAACATTGCCGTTAAAGCGCTGACAGAGGAAGTTCCCTATATCGGAATGCTTGCCAGCGTACCCGGCTCCAATACGGTTCGCACCGAGATCGACAAGATGGTGCAGAGTGTGGCTTTGGGGCAGGCAGACGCCGATACCGCCTACAGCACATTTGCCGCCAACGCGCAGGCTGCTCTGGGTAAGTAAAATTTGTTTTTCCCGCACTGCCCGGCATACAGGCCGGGCAGTGCGAGAAGCATATCAACCGCATTTCATGAAACCGCCATCGGGAAGGAGCCGTTATGTCTAAACTGCTTGTATTCTGTATTGACGCGCTGTGCGCGTCCGACATTCAAACAATGAAGGAGATGCCTCATTTCGGTGAGCTGCTGCGTGCTGGCGCTCTGGTCGAAAAAATTGATCCGGTATTTCCTGCTCTCACCTACTCCTGTCACACCTCTATTCTCACAGGGACCTATGTGGGCCGTCACGGTATCGTCCACAACGAAAAGCTGACCCGCGGCGGGATCAGCGGTGCGCCCTGGCACAGCATGAAATCCGACGTCCGGGGAAAGACCTTTCTGGACATCGCCCACGAACACGGTCTTACCACCTGCTCTTTAAGCTGGCCCGTGTCCGGGGGCGCCGATTACGATATGAATATGCCTATGATCGTTCCATACGAATATCGCGGCTATGCGCCCGAAAAATGGCTGCACGGTACCGCCACGGATAACCTGATGGAGCGTTACTTCTATAAACACGGCCGCTATATCAAAGGCCCCGGCCGCAGCCTGGATCTGTTCACCATGGCGCTGGCGCTGGATATTCTGGAGGATTTTCCCCAGCCGGACGTGATGCTGGTAAAAATGTGCGATCTGGATTCCACCCGTCACACCTACGGTGTCTATGCGCCCCAAACGAAGGATCAGCTGCGTCTCCACGACGAGCAGCTGGGCGCTTTGATGGAGTGTCTGCGCCGCAGGGGTACGCTGGAGGATACCAACATCGTGGTGCTGGGCGATCACGGCCAGACCGATATAAAGGATGTATGCCTTCTCAATGTGCTTCTCAAGCAAAACGGCTTTTTGACGGCGGATGACAGCGGAACCGTCACCTCCTTTGACGCCTTTTGCCATTCCACCGGCCTTGCGGCACTGATTGAAGTCCGTGACCCTACGGATAAGGCTCTGCTGCGCCGTGTGCGTGACTTCCTGGAAAGTCTCCGGGATGATCCCAAAATCCGTCTGCATCTGGTGGCCGACGCCGCGCAGGCCAAGGATAAGTATGGTCTGGCCGGCCCCTTTGATTTCGCCATTGAAAGTGCCAATCCCATCTCCTTCGGTGAAGAAGCCGGTGGCAACGCCGTCTGGCGCAAAAACCTACCGGGTGACAAAAAAATAGGTGCCGCCACTCACGGCGGAAGCCCCACCCGTGAGGAGGTCACCACCTTCTTTGCCGCCGGTCCGGCCGTCCGGCCCGGAACGGTCAGCGGTCACCGCTCCATGGTGGATGAAGCCCCCACCATGGCCGCCATGCTGGGATTGACCATGCCAAACATCGACGGAAGTCCTATTCTGGAAATATTGAGGTAAAAAGTTATGCAGATCACCATTGAACATTTGACAAAGCAATTTGGCAATACCACAGCCGTCAACGATCTGTCCATCACGCTGGAAAGCGGGAAACTCATCGCCCTGCTGGGCCCCTCCGGCTGTGGAAAGAGCACAACGCTGAACATGCTCTCGGGCATTCTGCCCGTGACCTCCGGCCGGGTTCTGTTTGACGGCAAGGATGTAACGGCACTGCCGCCGGAAAAGCGGGGCATCGGTCTTGTTTTCCAGAACTATGCCCTTTACCCTCATATGACGGCCCGGCAGAATATCTGTTTTCCCATGGAGATCAAAAAGATTCCCAAAAAGCAGCGGCTGGAGCGGGCGGCGGAACTGGCGGAACTGGTGCATATCACGCCCTATCTTGACCGAAAACCGGCGGAGCTCTCCGGCGGCCAGCAGCAGCGCGTGGCCATCGCCCGGGCGCTTGCCAAGGACCCGCAGGTATTGCTGCTGGACGAACCGTTGTCCAATCTGGACGCCAAGCTGCGGGTGGAGATGCGGGAGGAGATCCGGCGTATTCAGCGGGAATCCAAAATCACCACCGTCTTTGTGACCCACGATCAGGAGGAGGCCAGCAGCATTGCCGACCAGGTGGTACTGCTGCGAGACGGCATCAAGCAACAAGAGGACACCGCCCGGGGATTGTATGAAAACCCTGTCAATTTCTTTGTGGCGGATTTTCTGGGTACGCCGCCCATCAACAAGCTGCACGGGAAAATTGCCGGCGGCAAAATCCGGCTGGAAGGCTATCCCGAGCCAATCAGCTTTGCGCCTGCCTCGGCGCTGGCGGATGATCTGCCCGTGGTGCTGGCCGTCCGGGCGGAGGGAATCGTCCCCGGTGCCCAGTCGCCTGCATTTACCACAAAGGTGCTGGAACGTTACTCCCTGGGCAAGGACGAGCTGGTACGTCTGGCGGTTGGCGAAACGCAGCAGATGCGGGGATTTGTTCCGGCCGAGCTGGACATACAGGCAGGCGATATGCTGCCGCTGGGTTTAAAAAACCGGGGCGTCTTTCTGTTCCACGCTGAAACAGGGGAGCGATACATATGAAAAAAGGGATCTTTAAACGTCAGAAAAAGGACGGAGAGCCTCTTACCCTGCGTACCTTTGCCGAACCGGCCGCCTATCTGCTGCCGTTTATGATCGGATTGCTGGTTTTTACGGCCTATCCCTTTGTCAACGTAATTATCCTGTCGCTGCGGGAGAACTACAGCCTGATGTCGGGCACCTTTTCCGGCATCGGACTTGGCAACTACGTGCAGATCTTCCACGATCCAAGCTTTCTCAATGGCCTTAAAAACACGGGGTTGTATGTATTATTTGTGGTGCCCATTGCCACGGCGCTGTCTCTTTTGATCGCAACCCTGCTTAATTCCAGTATCAAGCTGCAGGGGCTTTTTCAAACCTGCTATTTCCTGCCCATGGTCACCTCCATTACGGCGGTGGGTCTTGTGTGGAAATGGATGTTCAACTATGACTACGGTCTTATCAACTACTTCTTTTCCCTGCTGCACATCGCGCCTGTCAACTGGCTCAATGATCCGCGCTATAATCTGGCGGCGCTCATCATCTACGGAATATGGAACATGATCCCCTTTACCGTTATTCTGCTGCTCTCGGGCTATCAGAATATCAATCCCCAGTATTACACCGCCGCCCGGGTGGATGGTGCCCGGGAGGGGCGCATCTTTTTCCGCATCACGGTGCCGCTGCTGGCGCCCACGCTGGGGCTGACCATGATCATCAATGTCATCAGCGCCTCCAAGGTGTTTACAGAGCTGTTTCCCCTTTTTAACGGGAAGCCCGGCTCCGCTTACTCTCTCTATACGGTGGTGTATTACCTCTTTGACATGTTCTATAAGCAGTGGCAGCTGGGGCCTGCCGCGGCCAGCGCCGTGATATTGTTTATTATCGTGCTGATTTTTACCATGCTGCAGCTGTTTGTGCAGCGTAAGTGGAAGAATTATTGAGGAGCTGTTATGAAAATTGCGAAAAAAACGCTGATCTATCTTGTTCTTGCCATCGGCGCACTGATGATGGTACTGCCGTTTTTCTGGATGCTGATCTCCTCGCTGAAAACAGCCGCTGAGGTCAACACCACACCTCCCACCTTCTGGCCGGAAACGCCCGTGTTTGAAAACTATGTCTACGCCTTTTCCAAAGCACCGTTTCTGACCTATTTCCGCAACTCCGTGCAGGTCACGGTATGCTGCGTTATCGTCACCATGTTTACCACCATTCTGGCGGCCTTTGCCTTTTCCCGTCTGAAATTTCCCGGCAGAGACCTGCTGTTTTCCCTGCTTTTGTCCATGATGATGATTCCCTTTGAAATGCTCATTATCACCAACTATGCCACCATCACCAATATGGGTCTGCTGGATACGCTGCCGGCGTTGATTATACCGTTTTGCTCCAGCATCTTTTACACCTATATTCTACGAAACTTTTTTCTGGCCGTCCCGGACAGCCTCTATTATTCCGCCCGGATCGACGGCGCCAGCAACTGGCGTTTTCTGTGGCGCATCATGGTACCCATGGCCAAACCGGCGCTGGTCACCATCGGTCTTCTCAACGCCATTGCCTGCTGGAACTCCTTTTTGTGGACGGTGGTGGCCACCAACAGCAAGGAAGTGCGGACGCTTCCCTTCGGCCTGTATGCTTTCATGACCTCCAGCGGCATCCGCTATGAGCGTCTGATGGCCGCGGCCACCATTGTAGTGGTTCCCATGATCCTTCTGTTTATCTTCTGCCGAAAGAGCATCGTCACCGGTGTATCCCGGGGCGGATTGAAGGGGTGATAAAATGGCTGACATTCATTTGGACTTTCTGTGCCACGCGGATTTTTCCGGCCGGCTGCGCCCCAATAAGGATGACATCGGCTTTTGCGCCTTCTCCGCTGCCGTGGATAAGCTGCGTGCGGCCAATCCGGCCGGGACGCTGCTGCTGGACGCTGGTGACGCTTTTTGCACCAATTTCTGGGGCGGCCTGCCGCTGGTGGGCGCTGTAAACCGGAACGGTACCGATGTTATGTGCCTGGGCAACCACGAATTTGACCGAGGCCCTACTTTCTTACAAACCTGTATTGAAGGTTGTGAATTTCCCGTTCTGTGCGCCAACATCCGTGAAAAAGTCACCCGTGCGCCCATTCCCGGCACACAGCCCACCGTTATGCTGGAGCGCTGCGGCGTCAAAATCGGCGTACTGGGGCTGACCACGGAATATACGCCCTTTATGGTCACGAAGCCTCACTTTTCCTCTTTTGAAGTCACCTCTGCCGCAGAGGCGTCCGGGCGGTATATCCCAGAGCTGCGTGCCCAAGGTGCGGAGGTCGTCGTGGTGCTGACCCACTTTCCTTTTTATAACACCCCGGAAGGCGAGATCAGCGGCGAGCTGGCGGCTCTGATAGCGGCCTCACCGGAAGCGGATCTCTTTATTGGCGGCCACATCCCCGGTGATTATGCGCAAAAGATCGGAAACGCCTGCGTGGTAAAAGCAGGCTTTGGCGGCGCCAGTCTTGCCCGGGTACACTTCACGTTGGACGAAAAAAGCCATCGCATTCTGGATCGCCGGTGCGCTGTTTTGCAAACGCCCCCCGATGGTGTGGCACGTCCTGAGATTGCCGCCTATGTCCACAGTGTGACCGACCCCTTTGAAGACTACTTTTCCCAGCCTCTCTCCCACGCCTCCCAGCGCTGGCCCATGCGACTGGCACAGGAGTGCCATCTGGGCGATTTTCTGGCGGATTGCCTGCGTTTCGGCGGAAAGACGGAGCTTGCCTACATGAACGCCACCGGTGCCTGCGGCTGCATTGAGCCGGGCATCATTACCCGGGAGAGCCTCATCGGCGTCGCCGGTTATAACGATCAGCTTTACACCGGTGAAATCACCGGTGCCCAGGTTTGGGAGCTGATGGAAACCGTTTACGAGCCGGAGCGCTTTGGAAATAACGGTGCCATTCTGATCTCCGGCTTTCACGCATCGGTGGATCACACCCGGCCGTCTCCCCACAAGGTACTCTCCGTTACGCTGCCCGATGGCACTCCGCTAGAGCCAAAGCGCCGCTACACCGTCACGGTCAGCGCCTATATCGCCTCCGGCGGAAACGGAACTGGCCCCATAGCCTCCCAAATCAAGTGGCAGAAAACCGACCTGCGGTTTTATGACATCATATTTGACTATGCGCGCGCACAAGCCGAGCTGACCGTATCGGATTACCCGCGTATGACGGAGATCGGCACCCCGGAAAATAACCATGCTCCCTATTGACGCGCGGAAAGGAAAAAAATGATGAAAGTGGAAGATATACTCAAAACAGTGGATCACACCCTCCTGAACCTGACCGCTACCTGGGCAGAGATCCGTTCTCTTTGTGACGACGGCATTCACTACGGCTGCGCCAGCGTGTGCATTCCCGCCGGCTATGTATCCCAGGCGGCCTCCTATGTGGCGGGAAAAATCCCCATTTGCACCGTCATTGGTTTTCCCAACGGCTATGACACCACGGTCGCCAAGTGCTTTATGGCCCGAGATGCCGTTAAAAACGGTGCCTCAGAGATCGATATGGTCATCAACTTAGGGTGGGTCAAAGACGGTCTGTATGACCGTGTGCTTGACGAAATTCGTCAGGTAAAGGAGGCTTGCGGCGGCAGGCTCTTAAAGGTCATCATCGAAACCTGTCTGCTCACCGACGCCGAGAAGGTTGAGATGTGCCGCATCGTCACCGAATCCGGGGCGGATTTTATCAAAACCTCCACCGGCTTTGGCGGAGGAGGCGCTACCTTTGCCGATGTGGCCCTTTTCAAAGCCCACGTCGGAGCAAATGTGTGCATTAAAGCCGCCGGCGGTATCAGCGGACTGGACGATGCCCGGGAATTTCTGCGTCTGGGCGCCTCGCGTCTGGGTACCAGCCGTATTGTCAAGGCGGTCAAGTCTTCAGAAAAATAACTGCATTGGATTTTCCGCATAAAAAAGAAACGCAGAGCGAAAATCGTTCTGCGTTTCTGTCGTATAAATTGGTTTCCTATCAGCGCAGGTACTCCCCCATCAGCTCCTCAAAGGCCAGAATGACCTTGCCGAAAAACTGATTGGGAACGGCGCTGATCAGCGTCTGCCGGGAGGTATCTACCAAGAAGCAGAGATCCGAGAGCGAAGCCAGTTTGGAATCGGCTCGTCTGGTGAAGGAGATCACCTCAAAATCCTTTTGTTTGGCCTCCTGCACATCGTTGATGATGGCCTCCGACTCCCCGCTTTGAGAGATGGCTATGATAACGGAGGGCTCAATATTAGAGATCATCTGTCGGCTTTGCTCCTCCCGAAACAGCATGAAGTCGTAAAAATGAACATGGTTGAACACCATAAAGCCGCAGATGGCCAGCCGCTGCACAATGTAATTGGCCGCGTGCTCGGCAAAACCGGCGCCCACCACGAAAATCTTGTGATTGCGGTGTTTTCGGAGCATCCTGCAAAATTGCGCCACCTTCTTTTCATCACAGTTGTCAATCATTTGCTGCAGCGGATAGGACTGGGGATCGTGGTGCGTCTCCCCGCTGGTTTGTGCCAGCATATAATACAACTCGCTGTATCCGCCGAAGCCCAGCCGCTTACACAGCTTCATGATAAACGCGGTGGACACATAGTTCTCACTGGCAATCTGCTGAATGCCTACCTTGGCCTTTCCGCTTTCAATATGCTTGACAATGCTGGTGATGACGCGTCGTTCATCGTCGGTCAGCAGGTTGGTTAAAATATAGTAATTGTTATTCACTATACTCACCTCCCAATTCTCCTATTTGATACTTATCATACAGCAAACCGCAGGTGAGGTCAAGCGATGCCCCACGTTAAGCCGGGCATTTGACCCCTGTGCTGAAAGAAAAGAGGAATTCTAATGTCCATGATTCTCTCCCCGGAAGAAAAGCAGGCCTTTGCCCGGCAGCTTGTATCGCTGCGGCAACAGCTGCACCGGAATCCGGAGCTGTCCTCACGGGAAATAAAAACCACCGCGCTGTTGCGTGAAAGACTAAAAGCAATGGGGCTTCAACTTTTGGATCTGGGGCTTCCCACCGGTGCGCCCGCGCTGCTGCGGGGCGGCCGGCCCGGCCCCACCATCGGCATACGCGCGGATATCGACGCGCTGCCGCTGGTGGAAAAAACCGATGTCGTGTGCCGCTCACAAAACCCGGGTATTATGCACGCCTGCGGACACGATGTACATACCACCGCTCTGCTGGGCGCGGCAGAGCTGCTCTGTCGGCAGCGTGAAGAACTCCGGGGGCAGGTTCTGTTCCTGTTTCAGCCTGCGGAGGAAACGGTGCAAGGTGCCGAGTCTGTCATTGCCTCGGGGCTATTTGAAAAATATGCGCCTGTTGGCTTGATCTGCCTCCATGTCTGGCCGCAGCTTCCTGCTATGCAGGTGGGACTGGCGAGCGGTGCGTTTTTATCCGCCGTGGACAGCTTTAAAATCACCATCACCGGCCGGGGCGGTCACGGCTCCATGCCCAATGAGTCTGTCAACCCCATTCCGGCTGGCTCTGCCGTGGCGCTGGCAGCGCCCGGTATCGTCAGCTATGACCTGCCGCCGGCGGAAACGGCCGCCCTGTCCATTTGCTCCATACAGGCGGGACTTTGTGACAATGCCATTCCCGATGTCTGCACACTGCTGGGAACCGCCCGCACCTTCTCAGAGCAGTCCCAACAAATCGTGCTGCGCCGTCTTAAAGAACTCAGCGAGAATACCGCCGCGGCCTACGGCTGCCGGGGCGAGCTGTATATCGACCACAGTATTCCCCCTGTGGTCAATGATGCGGTGCTCTCCCACCTTATGGGCCGCAGCGCGGAGGCTGTGCTGGGCAAGGGGGCCTGCCGCCATCTGGAACAGGTGATGATCAGTGAAGATTTTGCCTATTACGGCCGGCAGCTCCCCGTCTGCTGCGCCCTGTTCGGCGTGGGAACGGGCGGTAAGCTCCACAGCGCATCCTTCTATCCGCCGGATGATGTTCTGCTGCCCGCTGCGAGCTTTCTGGCGGAGTGCGCCGTTGAAATTCTGACAGATAAAGCAGTATTGTGTGTAAAAGAGGAGGCGTCTGCATGATCTGGATTAAGAACGCACATCTCATGCCCATCACAGGGCCGGAGATAGCAAATGGATGTCTGCTGATTCACGGGGGAAAAATTGCCGCTATCGGCCCGGCGTCCACTCCCCCCATGGACGCAGAGGTGGTGGACGCGGGTGGCCGTCTGGTGACGCCCGGCTGTATCGACGCCCACTGCCATATTGGGCTGGACAACGAATGTATGCGCTGGGAAGGTATGGATTATAACGAGCTGACAGACCCCATCATGCCGCAGCTGCGAGGCATTGACTCCGTGAATCCGCAGGACGAGGCCTTCGGTCTCGCCCTGCGGGGCGGCGTCACCGCCGCCTGTACCGGCCCCGGCAGCGCCAATGTGGTGAGTGGTACCTTTGCCGTACTAAAGCTGGCGGGCAAGCGGGTGGACAACATGATCGTCAAGGAGCCGGCTGCCATGAAATGTGCCTTTGGCGAAAACCCCAAGTGGTTTTACGGTCAGCAGCTGCAAAAACCGCCCGTCACGCGGATGTGCGTCGCGGCGCTGCTGCGGGAGCTGCTGTTTCGAACAAAACGCTACCGGGCCGACCATCTTTCCGGCAAAAACCCCCCTTTTGACATGAAACTGGAAGCCATGATCCCCGTCATAGAAAACCAAATTCCGCTGAAATGCCACGTCCACCGTGCGGACGACATTCTCACTGCCATTCGCATTGCCAAAGAATTTCATTTGCGGATCACGCTGGATCACTGCACCGACGGCGAGCTGATTGTCGATGAGCTGGCCAAGGAGAACTTCCCGGTATTTGTAGGGCCCACATTGGGCGGCAAAGGAAAAATTGAGCTGCGCAACAAGAGTTTTACAACCCCCCGTGTGCTGGCTCAGGCGGGGCTGACAGTCAGCATTGTCACCGACGCGCCGGTGATTCCCCTGCAATATCTGCCTTTGTGCGCGGGTCTTGCGGTGCAGGCGGGGCTTGGCGTGGAGGAGGCGTGGCGGGCCATCACCATTCATCCGGCCCGCAGTCTCGGTGTGGCTGATCGCATCGGCAGTCTGGAAACAGGCAAGGACGCCGATGTGGTGATCTGGACAGCGGATCCCCTCTCCACTGTAGGCGGCGAGGCCTATATGACCATCGTGGACGGGCAGATTGTCTATCAGGCTCAAAAATAGATGGCTGACCGGCACCGTTAATCGTGAAGCAGCGCAAAAGTCAATCCATCAGCTGTAGCCATATCATATCAAAAGCGGGCCTGCCCTGTGGCAGACCCGCTTCAGCTTATATGTACGTATGAAATATTTTTTTACATGCTAAGCAGCCATGTCAGATCATGCATTGAATTTTGCGTCATCAAATACGCCCTCTGTTCTGGCCACAATAACGGAACAAACAGCATCGCCCCAGATATTCATAGCGGTACCGGTGCAGTCAAGATAGAAGAACACAGCCGAAATCATGGCCACCACCTGAGTGGGCAGGCCAAAAGCATTGATCAGAATCACGGCAATGGCCAGCCCGCCGCCGGGTACGCCGGCGCAGCCAATGGAGAAAACAATGCCAAACAGCACAAACATGATCAGATTGCCGAAGGACGGATGCTGACCCACAGCAAACATGCCCAGCATAATGTACAGGGGAATCTCCAGACCCATGGAGTCCATGTTAAAGGTGCATCCCAACGGCACACCAAAGTCAGCGACCTCTTTGCTGACGCCCATGTCCTTTGTGCATTTCATCGTCAGGGGCAGCGTGGCAGCAGACGAGGTGGATGTAAAAGCGGTGATAATCGCAGGAAACAGTTTTTTGGTAAAGCGGAAGGGATTCACTTTACCGACAACGCGCAGCAAAACAAAGTAGCACAAAACAACCTGCAAAACAAATGCCAGGGTATAAGCAATCAGGAAACTGCCCATTTCAGAAACAAGAGCGCCCTTCATGCTGGCGATAGAGGTAGCGGTCAGGGCGGCAACACCGATAGGTGCGTAATACATGATGCCCTGAATGATGGTCAAAACCAGTTCCATCCCGCTGTTGAGGAAGTTTTTGACGCTCAGCTTGCTGTCATTGTTTTTCATGCAGACAACGGCAATGCCGATGAAAATCGACAAAAAGACGATCTGAATCGTATCACCGTTGGAAATACAGCCCAGGAAATTTTCGGGAAGCCAGGCAATGTAGTCATCAACGGAGACAGAGACAGCATCTACCGCTTCGCCGCTGATCTGCAAACCGGCGCCGGGCTGAAAGATCAGACCCATAACAATTCCCAGAATAGCGGCACAGGTGGTGGTAATCACAAACCAGCCGATTGTCTTACCGCCAAACCGTGCCAGCTTCTTGGCGTCGGCAATATTGGCAAAGGAAGAGGAGATGGAAAAAAGAACCAGAACAGGGACAACCATTTTCAGTAATCTTGTAAAGACGGTACCAAAAGGTGCCAGAACGGCTGCCTTATCTCCCAGTATAAGTCCCAGAATCAGACCCACAACTACGGAAATTAGCAGTGTCAGTGCGAAGTGCTCTCGCATTTTTTTGAAAAACGAGCTCATGTGACTTTCCTCCCATTTTATTTGTTTTTTTATTTATACGTATCAGCGGAAGCTGTCAGCAAGGTCCCTTCATTTCCTGCTTCTCCCGCTGTAACGCATAGTTACCGTTGTACGCGGCCTGTTCCGTCGCCGCCCATTAATTTCTCCACGTCGGCCACACCTACGCGGTTAAAATCACCGATGATACTGTGTTTCAGGCAGGATGCCGCCACCGCGAATTCCAGGGCGCTCTGCTTGTCCTCATAATGGTTCAGGCCAAAAATCAATCCGCCGGCAAAGCTGTCGCCCCCGCCGACCCGGTCGACAATGTCCCGAATCTCATAGCGCTTGGATACATAGAAATGTTCTCCATCATTGAGACACGCAGCCCAGCCGTTCCAGTCGGCACTGTGACTTTCCCGCAGTGTGATGGCAATCATCTTCATGTTGGGATACAGCTGCAGTACCTTGTCGCCCAGCCGTCTGTATTTCTCTCTGTCCAGCTCTGCCGAAGCCACATCCACATCAGCCGCAATACCCAGCGACTTTTGCACATCCTCTTCATTGGCGATGGCAACATCCACATATTTAGCCAGCTCGGACATGACCTCTGCGGCATTTTTTCCGTATTTCCAAAGGTTTTTGCGGTAATTCAAATCGCAGGAAACAGTTATGTTTTTCTCCTTGGCTGCTTTTACGGCAGAAAGGCTCAGCTCCATGGCAGAGTGTGAAATCGCCGGTGTAATACCTGTCATGTGAAACCAGTTTACGCCCTCAAACACGGCATCCCAGTCCACGTCCGCCGTCGTTGCAAGAGCCATCGCGGAGCCGGCGCGGTCATATACCACCTTGCTGGGCAGCTGATTGGCGCCGTTTTCCAGAAAATAAATGCCCATACGGCCTGTCCCCCGCTGAACTTTACGGGTATCCACGCCAAACCGCCGCAGCTCGCGAATGCATTCATCGCCCAGTGAATTGTCAGGCAGTACCGTGAAAAACGCAGTATCCATCCCGTAGTTGGCAAGGGAGACCGCCACATTGGCTTCTCCGCCGCCAAAGGTCGCTTCCATCATGTTGCTCTGAAAAAAGCGTTCATGTCCGGGTGCCCGCAGGCGCAGCATAATCTCACCAAAAGTCAGAATTTTCATATGTTTCGGCCTCCTTATCTCTGTTTAAGATGCACGGCAAAACCGCCGAAGTCATGAGCAAGGTATACCGCCGTCATCCGATCCCCTTTATACTTTGCTGTTTCGTCACGGAGCTTGTATCCCTTTTCCTTCAGGACGCCAATTGCCATTTCCATTCTGTTTGTGCTGACGGAAATATGGCCGCTTTGCCCCAGGTAGGGGGATTTCATCACTTCTATGGCAGAGCTGGAAAAATTGGAGCTGTTGCCCTCTTTAACGGAAAAACCGAAAGCGTTTTCCAATTCACGGCAAAGGGCCATGGATGTGTCCGCATCTGCACAGTTGATGCCCACATGATCGACAGCAAAATCCAGCATCTTTGTACGCGCTTCTCTGCTCAGTTCAGTAATGCGGTCAAAATTGTGTTCGGTAATATCCTTTTTGGCACACAGCCAGCTGCCGCCCACCGCATGTACATACGGTGCCAGACCGTATTCGGAAATGTTGTCGGCACTGATGCCGCCGGTGGGAATAAACTTCATGTCGCCGAAGGGGCCGGAGAGAGCCTTCATGGCGCTTAGTCCGCCATAGACATTGGCCGGGAAGAACTTGACCACATGCAAGCCCAGCTTTTTTGCCTGCATGATTTCAGTGGGCGTAATGCAGCCGGGTGTTACCGCAATGCCGCTGTCCACACACCAGCGCACCACTTCCTCGTCAAAGCCGGGAGCCACAATAAACCTGGCACCCAGTTCCACTGCCTTTTTGCACTGTTCCAGGGTAATGACCGTACCGGCGCCCACCGTCATTTCCGGACAGTGCTCGCTGACAGCCTTGATTGCATCAGGTGCGGCCGCCGTGCGGAAAGTGATCTCCATCACATCGATACCGCCGGCCAGCAGAGCCTGTGCCGCCGGAACAGCATCCTCCGCGTGTTCGATAACAACCACCGGCACAATACCCGCACGGGCCATCTTCGCCAAAATATCCATGTAAGCCTCCTTTAATTCATTCTCTTTGTCATATATCTCCGAATTCTTGCGGCGCCCTCACGGATTGTATCCTCACTTGTGGCAAAGGACAGCCGCACATATCTGTCGCTTTCACTTCCGAAGGCATTTCCCGGCACCACAATTACCTTTTCCTTTTCCAGCAGGTCGCCTGCAAACTCACCGGCACTCATCCCGCTGCCGCTGATATCCACAAACAGATAAAATGTACCCTGCGGCGCAAAGCAATGAAGGCCGGGAATGGTGGAAAACTCCTTGATACACAGCTCCCGCCTTGCGGCATATGTCCGCACCATATCCTCCACAGCCTTCTGAGAATCCTCCAGAGCGGCCAGTGCGCCATACTGGGCAGCGGAGTTCACACAGGCTGCCACATTTTCCTGCAATTTAACCATGTTGCCGATGATATGAGCGGGGCCCACTGCGTAGCCCACTCGCCATCCGGTCATGGCGTATGTTTTAGAGAAGCTGTTGATAATCATAGTACGCTCCGCCATACCGGGCAAAGCGGCAATGCTGCAAACATCGTTGTCATCATATACCAGCCGGCTGTATACCTCGTCAGAGATTACATAAAGATCATGTTTAACAGCAATCTCAGCGATTTTTTCCAAGGCGCTTCGACTGGCAATGCCGCCGGTAGGATTGGCCGGGGAATTGATGATAAATCCTTTGGTCTTATCAGTAATGGCAGCCTCAAGCGCGTCCGGATCGAAGGTGAAATTGTTTTCCGCCGTTACGCCGATAAACCGGGGCTGTGCCGAACACATCAGAATCTGACGGGAATAATTGGTCCAGCAGGGATCGCCCAGAATAAACTCGTCACCGGGATCCAGAAGCGTCATCATGGTCAGCATCAGTGCCTCCATGCCGCCCGCTGTCACAATCACCTGATTTTCAGGGCAATAGGACAGGCCGTGGGAGGCATTTGTGACACGGCAGATGGCCTGCCGCAGCGGTAGAATGCCGGCATTGGGCGTATAGTGGTGTTCGCCGTTTTCCAGCGCGGTCACCGCCGCTTTTACTATGTTGTCCGGCGTGTTAAAATCAGGCTCGCCCACCGTAAAGCTGACAACGTCTTTCATACCGATCGCTTTGTTGAACATTTCCCGGATAGGTGATGGCGTCACGTTCTCTGCTACTTTTGATAATGGTTTCATATGCTTTTCCTTTCCTTACTCCTCAAAATCAGGCTGGGATGTGGGTTCAAATTTATATTCCCTCAAGGCAAACATGGTATGGCTCTTGGCTATTCCCTTTTCCTTCATCCGCAGCAGCTTGTCTTCCAGTGCATTGATGCTGCCGGCGCAAATTTTTAAAATATAATCATATTCGCCTGTAATGGCATAACACTCCAAAATATCCGGGTCACTGTTCACGATCTTCAGCAACTGTTCCGAAAGGTTAAAGTGCTCCAGTA
>JAAXZS010000179.1 GCA_012719745.1 Clostridiales bacterium
ACGGACTCCTTTTCGGACGTGGTTAGTCCTTGGACAAATAGGTCAGACCGAAGCTCTCTCATTGTACAGCTTTAGCAACAAAAACGAAACAGACACGGATGGTGGCCGTGCCTGCACCGTAATTTATATTGTAGGAGGACATTTTTCCATCTGTATGGTATACTATCGGCAAAGAAGGAAAGGCGGTGGCGGTATGGCCAACCAGAAGCTGAAGCTGCTGTATCTGGCGAAATTTCTCCGGGAGGAAACGGACGAGGAGCATCCCCGAACAGTGCAGGATATGATCGCGTATCTATCCGCCTATGACATTCCCGCCGAGCGCAAGGCCATCTACGATGATCTGAAACTGCTGGAGACGGCGGGCATGGATATCCAGACTGTGAAGGCCAAATCCTTCGGCTATTTTTTGGGGGAGCGGGATTTCCAGCTGGCGGAGCTGAAAATGCTCATTGACGTGGTGCAGGCCTCCCCTTTTCTGACCCAGAGCAAGAGTATGGAGCTCATCGGCAAGTTGGAAAAACAGACCAGCCGCAGCAACGCCCGGCAGCTGCGCCGGCAGGTCTATGTCATGCACCGGGTCAAAACCGGCAACGAGACCCTTTACTACGCGGTGGACGGTATTCAGGCCGCCATCAACGAAAACAGGAAGATTGCCTTCCACTACTTCGACTATTCGGTGTCCGGCGAAAAGATATTTCGTCACGGGGACGCCGCCTACACGGTGAACCCGGTGGCTCTTTGCGTGGATCGCTTTTATTACCTCATCGCCTATGATACCGAGAACAAAGAGTACCGCCACTACCGGGTGGATCGTATGGCCCGGCTGACGGTATGCGGGGAAACGCGGGATGCCCTGCCGGAGGGCTTCGATCTGGGGGAATATGTCAAAACCATTTTCGATATGTTCAACGGAAAAACAGAGTCCGTCCACCTGCGGTTTGACAACTCCCTTTTAAATGTGGTCACAGACCGCTTCGGGCTGGACGCCCCCCGCCGACCGGACGGCCCCGACGGCTTCGAGTTGTTCGCTCCCGTGGAGGTGGGGCCCACCTTCTTCGGCTGGCTCTTCCAGTTCGGCTCTCAGGCCCGGATCATCGGCCCGGAATCGGTGCGCCGTGCCTTTTTGCAGCACTGTCAGAGCACCCTGCTCCCCTATCTGAAAAAATAAAAACGCCGCGCCTGCATTTCATAGAGTGCAGTCGCGGCGCTTTTTTCACTTCTCAGACGGTGGCGTTAACGGCGATACGCTCCCGGCCCACCTGTACCCAGTGGATGGTGATGGGGCCTAAGGGTCGCTCCTCCTCGTCCTTTTGCGCCGAGGCACAGAACCGGCAGCAGCCCATCTGCCCCTCCACCGGAATGGCGCTGGTGCGCAGAGGGGAAAAGCTACGAATATAGCGCAGAAGCTCCCCGATCACCCGGTCGGACAGATCCATTTCCAACAAATCAAACAGCTTGTTCATATACAAGAGCCTCCTTTTACATTCTGCAAAATTTTGCAATTTTTGCAGTCATTTTTTCTGTTTTCTTTGGATTGTCCCCAGTATAGCAAAAGGACTGTCCTATAATCAGGACAGTCCTTTTTTATTCATCATGGAGGCCCAGCAGCAGCATCCCCTGTTTCACGGATACCCGGATAGGCTGCCCAACAAAGTGATTGCTGACGCCCAGGGGGAATTCCGAGGTGAGGCGGGCGTTATCAAGGGGATACTGCCCGCCGGCGATATGGACGCCCTCCGCCGCCTCTCCCAGGCAGAAAACGGAGAGGATTCCCGCTTTTTGAGCCGGAAATTCTATCCTTCCGTTGCAAAGGGCTGTGTAATATTCGTCTTTTCCGTACAGATACCCCCGGGCACCCCGCCGGGTGAGGTAGAGCAGCGTCTGGAGATTGGCGATGGTGTGGTCGGTGCGATCTCCGCCCATGCCGCCGTAGAGATAAAAAAGGGTGTGCCCCATTTCCAGTCCCTTTTTCACCGAGAGCATCATGTCGGTGTCGTCTTTTTCCACCGGCACCCGGAGGATATGGTTCAATTCCGGCACCTGCGGCAGCGAATCAAAGTCCCCCAGCAGCAAATCCGGCTCGATGCCCTCCTGCCGGCACCACCGGTAGCCGCCGTCCGCCGCGATTACATAATCGCCGGGGGCGGGACGGCAGACAAGGCCATCAAAGCTGCCGGCGCCGAAAATGAAACAGGCCATGGTTCCCCCTCCTTTTTTCGCATCATACCACATTTTTGCCGCCTTGACAAACAGGAATCATCGTGTTATATTGAAAATACAATCCAAGGGGCGCTGGCGCAAGCCGGCTGAGATGTGACGTATCGCCGTCCGGTCCCTCGAACCTGATCCGGGTAATGCCGGCGTAGGAATGCGAACATATTGTCTTGCTGCAATTACCGCATTGCGACGCCGCATGGCTCGCCATGTGGTATTTTTTTTATGCAGAAAGGGAAAAGAACATGAAACACTTGAAAATCCGTGCCCTGTGCGAGGGCGCTTTGATGGTCGCTCTGGCCCAGGTGCTGAGCTATCTGAAGCTTTTGGAGCTGCCCCAAGGCGGTTCCATCACCATCGGTATGCTGCCCATTTTGTTTTATTGCTGCCGCTGGGGTCTGAAAGAGGGCCTGCTGGCCTCCTTTGCCTACGGCCTTTTGCAGCTGATCTTTGACGGCGCTTACGCCTGGGGCTGGACCTCCATGCTGCTGGACTACATCGTCGCTTTCTCTGTGCTGGGCTTTGCCGGCCTCTTTGCGGGTAAAAAGAACGGTATTTTTCTGGGCACCGTGGTGGGCTGTGCCCTGCGGTTTGTAGTGCATTTCATCAGCGGCGTCACCATTTACCGCATTTACGAACCCACCGAGCTGTTCAACACCACTTTTGCCAACCCCTACCTCTATTCCGCCATTTACAACGGCAGCTATGTCTTCATTGATATGGCCATCTGCCTTGTGATTTTCGCGGTTCTGTACCGTCCTTTGAACAAATATTTTATGGGCAAGGATTTGATCCGGGCGTAAATAAAATCATTCTGTTAAAGAAAGCGTCTGCATTCCAATCGAATGCAGACGCTTTTTCGCATAACAGCGGCGGTGGCGGGCATGATAGCTACAAAGATTACCGGCGGCAGCGCCGGATGGAAAGGAAGGGAATTTTTTGACTGCCAAACACCTGAAACAGGCAGCCGCCGCTTTCAGCTGCCTGCTTTTTTTGCTCTCGACCCTTTGTGCCTGTCGGGGAGAGGCGTCGCTGGAAACAGCCGGCTCGGCCGATGTACCCGCGGCCAGCACCAACTGGGGACTCTGCTTCCCCGCAGAGGGGCAGACGCCCACAGGTAACGCCAGCGCCGCCGACCTGGCCAAATACAACGCCTGTTATGTGGGGGACACCACCCAAAAGGTCATCTATCTCACCTTTGACTGCGGCTATGAAAACGGCAACACTGCCCAAATTCTGGACGCGCTGAAAAAGCACAGCGCCCCCGCCGCCTTTTTCGTGGTGGGTCTCATGATTGAATCCGCCCCGGAGCTTGTGAAGCGAATGGCCGACGAAGGACACATTGTGGGCAACCACACCTATCACCAACCGGACATGTCCGCCATCTGCGAGGAGGGAGCTTTTCGGGAGGAGCTGGATTCTCTGGCCGAGCTGTACAAGGAGACCACCGGCAAGGAACTCTCCCACTACTACCGCCCGCCCCGGGGAATTTACAGTGTGGAAAATCTGAAGCAGGCCCAGGCCATGGGCTATAAGACCATCTTCTGGAGCCTTGCCTATGTGGACTGGTACACCGACAACCAGCCCACCGCCGAGGCCGCCTTCCAGAAACTGCTGCCCCGCATCCACAACGGCGCCATCGTACTGCTGCACCAGACCTCCTCCACCAATGCCGCCATTTTGGATGAGCTTTTGACCAAGTGGGAGGAGATGGGCTACACCTTCGCCTCTTTGGACGATCTGCCATAGCCCGGCCTGCAGGCCGGGCCGTCCTAACCGTGCCTTCAGCGCCGCAGCGCTGTTCTCCGTAACTCATCGCCGGGCATTCGTGCCCGGGCGGGGCCGGGGGCGGGCCTTGTGCCCGGCATCTGCCCCGCTGCCCGGCGATGGGAGAAAACGCGAGACGGCTGGCCGCGCCGGGGGCGGCGGCGGTG
>JAAXZS010000055.1 GCA_012719745.1 Clostridiales bacterium
ACTGTATCGTATGATACAGTCTCTTTTTATTTGGATCGTTGGCTTACAACGCTGTTTTTTCCGCCAGATAGGCTTTCAGCTCGCTGATGGGCAGGCGCACCTGCTCCATGGTGTCCCGCTCGCGGACGGTGACACAGTTGTCGCCGGCCTTCTCAGCGTCGCCCACGGTGTCAAAGTCCACGGTGATGCAATAGGGCGTGCCGATTTCGTCTTCCCGACGATAGCGCTTGCCGATGGAACCGGTGTCGTCAAAGTCCAGCATAAAGTCATTGGACAGTTCTGCGTAAATCTCACGGCCCTTGTCACTGAGCTTCTTGGAAAGGGGCAGCACGGCCGCCTTAAAGGGAGCCAGCGCCGGATGGAAGTGCATCACCACACGGATGTCATCCTTGCCATTCTTGTCCTGGCCCACCACTTCCTCGTCATAGGCCTCCACCAAAAAGGCCAGTACGGAGCGCTCTACGCCCAGAGACGGCTCAATCACATAGGGGATATAGCGTTCGTTGGTCTCGGGGTCAAAATAGGGCAGATCCTTGCCTGAGGTGTTCTGGTGCTGTGTCAGGTCATAGTTGGTGCGGTCGGCCACGCCCCACAGCTCGCCCCAGCCAAAGGGGAACATAAACTCAAAGTCCGTGGTGGCCTTGGAATAGAAGCACAGTTCCTCCGGGTCGTGATCCCGCAGACGCAGATTCTCATCCTTCAGGCCCAAAGACAGCAGCCAGTTGTGGCAGAAGGTGCGCCAGTAGTTGAACCACTCCAGATCGGTATCGGGCTTGCAGAAAAATTCCAGCTCCATCTGCTCAAATTCCCGGACACGGAAGATAAAGTTGCCCGGTGTAATCTCGTTGCGGAAGGATTTACCGATCTGGCAGATGCCGAAGGGCAGCTTCCGGCGGGTGGTACGCTGGACATTTACAAAGTTCACAAAAATGCCCTGTGCCGTTTCGGGACGAAGATACACGGTATTCTTGGCGTCCTCGGTAACGCCCTGGAAGGTCTTAAACATCAGGTTAAACTGACGGATGTCGGTGAAGTTGTGTTTGCCGCAGGTAGGACAGGGAATGTTGTGTTCCTCGATATAGTCCTTCATCTCCGCCTGAGAAAAGGCGTCAATGGGCTTGTCCAGCGTCAGGCTTTCCTTCTGACAATAATCCTCGATCAGCTTGTCGGCACGGAAGCGCTCCTTGCACTCCTTGCAGTCCATCAGCGGGTCGCTGAAGCCGCCCAGATGGCCGGAGGCCACCCAGGTCTGGGGGTTCATCAAAATGGCGGCGTCCTGCCCCACGTTATAGGGATTCTCCTGGACAAACTTTTTCCACCAGGCACGCTTGACGTTGTTTTTTAGCTCCACGCCCAGAGGGCCGTAGTCCCAGGTGTTGGCCAAACCGCCGTAAATTTCGGAGCCGGCGAAGATAAAGCCGCGGTTTTTGCACAGGGCCACAATTTTTTCCATAGTCTTTTCGGTGTTTTTCATCGTTTCGTATCTCCTGTCTATCAAAATGTATATTTGTATAAAAAAATAAACCCCAAGCCGGCAAATCGGCTTAGGGCGAACAAACAAGTCCGTGGTACCACCTAAATTCAGGAATACTCCTGCACTCATTGCGGATGCTCCGCTTTCCCATGGTAACGGGGGAAAACCGGCGGCGCCTACTGGAAAATTCTTTCGTTGGGGCCGCGGCTCAAAGGTGCCTTCCCTCTTCCCTTACCAAAGGCTTGCACCGACCGCCTTTTCTCTTCATGGGGGAAAGATGTACTCTTCCTTCTCACAGCCATATCCATATTTTCTATCACCATATCATTTTTACTTCCTCTCGTCAAGAGGAAATAAGAGAAAAAGGACATCCGTTGGGATGTCCTTTTGTTTGCATCAGCCCAGCTTGTTCAGCTTCAAAGTCATCGCGCTCTTTTTGTGAGCTGCGTTGTTCTTCTTCAGCAGTCCCTTGGCGGTAGCCTTGTCAACTGCCTTCACAGCCACTTTGTAAGCGCCCTCGGCCTCGGTGCGATTGCCTTCAACGGCAGTAGCCTCGAACTTTTTGAGAACAGTCTTAAGCGCAGACCGATCGGCCTTATTACGAGCGTTTCTCGCTTCAGACACCAGAACACGCTTTTTAGCAGACTTGATATTCGGCAAACCAAACACCTCCCCGGAGATAAAATTCACGCGTTTCAAAAAACTTCCACGCAGGATGATATTTTAGCATCTTTCGCAGTAAATTGCAAGGGTTTTTTAATTTTTTTCTGATACTTTCTGTATATTTGCCTTTTTCTGGGACAGTCTACCAAAAGAACACAACATTTTGTGCTTATAGGGAGGAGACTGACACAAATATGTATAGCAAACGAACGGATCTGGCCATTGAATCAGCAGAACTTTTACGGGCGGCACAAAAGAAAAACGCCCGCCTGCCGGGTATTTTAAGCGACGTTTCCCAACAGCATGGTTATGATGTCACCGCTGTCCGCGTTTTGGACGAAGCAGGGGAAAAGGCACTGGGAAAACCGGTGGGCTCGTATATAACGGTGGATCTTCGGCCCTACTTTCAGCGGACGGCAGGGGCTTTTTCCCGGGCGGTGGATTGCGTTGCCGGTCTCTTGCGCCAGCTTCTGCCGGAGGATCTTTCGGAAAAATCGGTGCTGGTGGTGGGGCTTGGCAATCGGGACATGACGCCGGATGCCATCGGCCCCCTTACCGTTTCCCATCTGCTAGTGACCCGCCACATGATCGCCTCGCTGCCCGAGCAGTTTCAGGGCTTTGCCTCGGTCTCCGCCTTCTGCACCGGCGTACTGGGCAGCACTGGCATGGAAACGCTGGAGCTGATCCGGGGTATTGTCCGCCAGATTGGCCCCGCCGCCGTCATTGCCGTGGACGCGCTGGCCGCCCGAAAAACGGAGCGTATCTGCACCACCATTCAGCTCTCCGACACCGGCCTGATTCCCGGCTCCGGTGTGGGCAATCACCGCAAGGCCGTGAATCAGGAGACGCTGGGCATTCCGGTGATTTCCGTGGGCATTCCCACGGTGATCGATGCCGCCACGCTGGCCGCCGACATTTTGGAGGAGGCTGGCAGCAAGGATTTTGACATGGGCCATCACGGCAGCGGTCTTTTCGTCACCCCAAAGGAGATTGACCTGCGGGTGGAGGAGTTGGCTAAAATTGCCGGCTACGGCATTAACCTGGCTCTTCAGCCGTCTTTGAATCTGGAGACGCTGACAGGTCTTGTAGGGTGAAATCCGTGTAATAAGATGAAACAGGATGAAACGGATTTCACCGTTTCACCCTGTTTTTTCACTTACTTATAGTAGCTTGTCTCGTCCTCAATGAGAAGCGGCAGACCATTGTGATACAGAGGCAGCGTCTCAAACTTAAAGCGGCTGGCCTTGTGCTTTTTATCAATCTGTTCTCGAATGGCGGGATCGCAAACCCCGTTTCGCAGATATTCGTTCACTGCGTGGTAGGTAAAGCCCAAATTGTCCTCATCTGTCAGGCCTGTCAGGCCGTCGGAAGGCGGCTTAATGAGAAATTTCTCCGGCAGCCCCAGTACCGCGCCCATGGCAATGACCTCCTCCGTGGTGTACATGCCAAGAGGCGAAAACGCGCCGGCGCTGTCGCCGTAAATAGTGCAGTAGCCCACCCAGTCCTCGGACAGATTGGAGGTGTTGATAACAATACCTCCCTCCACACTCTGGGCCACCGCATAGAGCGTGGCCATGCGGATGCGGGAGGGCAGATTGACCTTGGTCTGGCGGCTGGGGGCAATCCCGATGCGCTCCATTTCATTTAAAATACCCGCTACACCGTCATGAATATTAAAAGTGCAGTGGGGAATTTGCAGCACATCCACAAGACCGTTGCTATAATCAATATCCGGCTGTGCGCCGTCGGGCATCAGCACACCGTATACATGCTTTTTTCCATAGGCCGCCGCGCACAGCGCCGCCACAACAGAGCTGTCCTTGCCACCGGAAATGCCCACCACCGCAGTCTTTCCGCCGCAGGTCTTCATCTGCTGACGCATCCACTCCACCAGGTTTTTGACCTGCTCTTTTGCATTAAATTCATACATATTGCTCGCCTCCCAGCCTATTATGTTCGCTATTGTACCCCCTCATTCCAAAAAATGCAAATAAAAAACAGGAAAACGCCCTGCCAAGCAGAGCGTTTTCCTGTTGTGTTGTGTGTTTAGTTAGGAGAGAGAGAGAAAAGTACATAAGGAATATATCCTTTGTATGCTGTTATCATACCGGCCAAACATGGCAAAATCATGAATCGCCCATGAACAATTTGTAAACATGTCGGCATTTTTCAGAACTTTTTGCTCTCTTTTACGGCTAATTCGTCGCATCGGTTGTTCATCTCATTCTGGGCGTGGCCCTTAACCCAATGGTAGTTCACCGTGTGTTTTTTCACCAGAGGCAGCAATTTCTCCCACAGATCCACATTCAGCGCCGGTTTTTTATCGGACTTAATCCAACCCTTTTTTTGCCAGCCATAGACCCATCCTTTTTCCAGCGCGTCAATCACATACTTGGAATCGGAGTACAGCTCCACCGTGCAGGGCTCCCTCAGCGCCGAGAGCGCCGCAATTACGGCAGTCAGTTCCATCCGGTTATTGGTGGTGGAGGCCTCTCCTCCGGAGAGTTCTTTTTTTATTTCGCCGTACACCAGCACGCAGCCCCAACCCCCGGGGCCGGGATTACCGGAGCAGGCGCCGTCGGTATAAATTGTAATTTCTTTCATCTTTTCACCACTTCGCGCACTTGCAGCACGCCCTCTTCCACTGTAAAGCGGACATCCCACGCCCCGAAGGGCAGGCCATAAATTCGCGCCGGGTCATGCTGATACCGGGGCCGGGGGTCCCGCTCCAGAACACCCAGCAGTCCCGCCCGGTTTTCTTCTTCAATTTTTTGGAGCAGTGCCGGTGAAAATTCCACCCGGAGCAATTCGCTTTTCGTCCCCTCCGTAAAGCCGCCTGTAGCCGTGGAAATACAATCCGCATAGGGCACATAGGGCTTTATATCAAATATAGGCGTCCCATCCATGAGATCGGCGCCGGACACATGGAGGACCGGCCCCAGCCGGGAATGCAGCTCCACTTTATCCAACTTTACGGCAGAAAGGCCAATGGCGTTGGGTCGGAAGGGGGAACGGGTGGCAAAGACGCCCACCCGGGTATTGCCCCCCAGCCGGGGTGGCCGCACCGTAGGCGACCAGTCCTCACGCACAGCCTCCGAAAACTGCCACACCAGCCACAGATGAGAAAAACCCTCTATACCCCGCACCGCCTCCGCATGGCGGTATTCCGGCTCAAAAACCACCCGGGCCCGCAGCGCCGGCACAAGACCGCTCTGTCGGGGAATACCGAATTTAGTGGGAAAATCGGAACAGATGCGGGCGATTACTTTCATTTCCGCTGTTTCCAACAAATTTACAGCTCCTCCGCTGCCGTTTTCGGCTCTTCGTCCTCGTCATATTCTTCGTCCATATCGTCTATTTCATCAGCCTTGCGGATCTCATAGTCAGGAATTGTGAGATGGCTTAAAATATCCTTGGGCAGCATATGCTCCCGCACCACTTCTCCCACAGCAATGGCCAGCATACCCGCCACCACCATATAAATGGACTGGGAGCGCATGGTGAGATACACGGCCACCAGAATCAATACCAACAGGATATGAACGCGGGCGCTTTTACCTTCAATCTCACGCAGTTCATCATCCTTTAGATAGGTCACACCTTCAAACTTAAACTCGCCCGTCCGGGTGGCGTCGCTGTAGAGGGTTTTGCAGAAATACCGCCAGCGGGTCAGGGGCAAAGGTTTTGGCTCTTTCTTTTCTTTTTTCTTACTCATCCGGTGTCGTCCTTTCCTTGCGTTTCAAGAAAATAAGGGCGGCCGCAAGGGCCGCCCTCCCTTATTCTTCTTCTGTCAGCGGTGCGGAATCCTCTTCTTCCTTTTCAGCCCGGGCCAGAGAAATCACCTTGACGTCCTCGGCCACCCGCATGACACGGACACCCTGTGTGGCGCGGCTGTAAATATTGATGTCGGAGGCATCCATACGGATGATGGTGCCGTCATCGGAGATCATAAGAATATCCTCTTCTCCGGTAACCACTCTGGCGGCCACTACCTTGCCGGTTTTTTCCGTCACATTGTAGTTTTTCAGACCGCTGCCGCCTCGCTTCTGCGGCTCGCCTCCCTCGCCCCGGAGATACTCCTCAATAGGCGTGCGCTTGCCATAGCCGTTTTCGGTGATGGACAGCAGCGTATGCCCCTGTACCGCCCGGGCGGCACCCACTACATAGTCGCCCTCTTTGAGACGAATGCCGCGGACACCCACAGCGTCACGACCCATGCAGCGAATATCGGTTTCCTTGAAGCAGATGGCCATGCCGTCATGTGTCACCAGCAGAATATTCTGATGGCCATCGGTACGGCGCACCTCGATAAGCTCGTCACCCTCTTCCAGCGTCAGAGCCCGGATACCCGCCTTCCGGGCGGTATTGAGGGAGCTGAGGGCAATCCGTTTAACCGTGCCCATGCGGGTAATCATCACCAGATAGCTCTCCTCATCCAGTTCCCGAACGGAAAGACCCGCCGTCACCTTTTCACCGGCCTCTAAGGGCAGGACGTTGACGATATTGGTGCCCTTAGCTGTCCGGCCGGCCTCGGGAATCAGGTACCCCTTCTTCCGGTGAACCTTACCAGTGTTGGTAAAGAACAGCAGATAATCGTGGGTGGAAGCAGTAAATACGGAGGTCACCACATCCTCTTCCCGGGTAGTCATGGCCTTGACGCCCTTGCCGCCACGCTTCTGCGCCGAATACTCTGTGGCTGCGGTGCGCTTGATATAGCCGTTCTGGGTCATGGTGTAGACGCACTGCTCCTCTTCAATGAGGTCTTCAATGTCAATCTCGTCCTCCACGTCCTGAATCTCGGTGATCCGGTCATCGCCGTATTTATCCCGCAGGTCAATCAGCTCCTGCTTTAAAACGCTGCGTACCAGATCCATGTCGCCCAGCAGCTTTTGATAGTAGGCAATCTTTTCTTCCAGTTCCTTATACTCGGCCATCAGCTTGTCGCGCTCCAGACCCTGCAAAGCCTTAAGGCGCATATCCAGAATGCACTGGACCTGTACATCAGTAAGGCCGAAGCGGGCCATCAGCTTTTCCTTGGCGTCATCATAGGCGCTGCGGATAATGTGAATAACCTCGTCAATATTATCCTGGGCAATGAGCAGACCTTCCAGAATGTGGGCCCGCTCCTCCGCTTTACGCAGATCATAGCGAGTACGGCGGAGAATAATCTCCTCCTGGAACTTCAGATATTCGTCCAAAATATGACGCAGGGACAGTATCTTGGGTTGACTCTGGTCATCCACCAGGGCCAGCATGTTGACAGAGAAAGTAGTTTGCAGAGACGTCTGGGCAAAAAGACGGTTCAGCACCACCTGGGGATTGGCGTCTTTTTTCAGTTCAATGACGATACGCATACCGTTGCGGTCGGATTCATCCCGCAGGTCGGAGATGCCCTCCAGCCGCTTATCCTTCACCTGATCGGCAATGGTTTCCACCAATACCTTTTTATTCACCTGATAGGGCAGCTCCGTCACAATAATGCGGATGCGGCCGCCGGCGTGCTCCTCAAATTCCGTGCGGCCACGCATGACAATGCGGCCACGACCTGTGGCATAGGCGGCACGGATGCCGGAACGGCCCATGATAATGCCGCGGGTGGGAAAATCGGGTCCCTTGATATGTTCCATCAGGTCACTTAACGTGGCCTCGGAATTATCCAGCACGCAGATGCAAGCGTTGATGACCTCTTTAAGGTTATGGGGCGGAATATTTGTGGCCATACCCACGGCGATACCGGAAGAACCGTTTACCAGCAGGTTGGGAAACCGGGCAGGCAGTACCTTGGGCTCTTTCCGGCTCTCGTCAAAGTTGGGCACCCAATCCACCGTGTCCTTTTCAATGTCACGGAGCATCTCGTTGGAGAGCTTGGACATACGAGCCTCAGTATAACGATAGGCCGCGGGGGGATCACCATCAATGGAACCGAAGTTGCCGTGGCCATCCACCAGCATATACCGCATGGAAAAGTCCTGTGCCAGCCGTACCATGGCATCGTAGACAGATGCATCACCGTGGGGGTGATAACGGCCCAGCACATCGCCCACGCAGGTGGCGGATTTTTTAAAGGGCTTGTCGCTGGTAAGGTTATCCGCATACATGGCGTAGAGAATCCGCCGGTGTACCGGCTTTAAGCCGTCTCGCACATCCGGCAGCGCCCGGGCCACAATAACGGACATGGCATACTCGATAAAGGAGGTCTGCATCTCCTTGACCAGATCGTTTGATACAATTGTCTGCTGGGGGTACATGATGTCCTCCGGCTTATAATCCTTTGCTCTTGCCTTTGTTTTCACGCACCTCCTTAAATATCCAGATTAATAACATATTTGGCATTCTGTTCAATAAACTCCCTCCGGGGTTCTACCGACTCACCCATCAAAATGGTAAAGCACTGGTCGGCAGCAATGGCATCATCCAGCGTAATACGCCGCAGGCTTCGCTTTTCCGGGTCCATAGTGGTTTCCCACAGCTCGTGGGCATTCATCTCACCAAGGCCCTTATACCGGGAAATGTCAATCTTGGCGTTGGGATTGTCACCCCGCAGCTCCGCCGATTCCTTATCCCGCTCCTCGTCGGAATAGGCCACACGGCTCATTTTACCCCGTGTCAGCTTGTAAAGGGGAGGCACGGCGGCATACACATACCCCTCTTCGATCAAAGGCCGCATATAGCGGAAGAAGAAGGTCAAAAGCAGCGTGCGGATATGAGAGCCGTCCACATCGGCATCGGCCATAATGACCACTTTATGGTAGCGCAGCTTATTCAGATCCAGATCCTCGCCGATACCGCAGCCCAGCGCCGTGATAACGGGAGAAAGCTTATCATTGCCGTAAACCTTGTCAGCCCGGGCTTTTTCCACATTAAGCATCTTGCCCCAGAGCGGCAAAATAGCCTGAAAACGGGAGTCACGTCCACCCTTGGCAGAGCCGCCGGCGGAGTCGCCCTCCACGATGTAGATCTCTGTCAGGGACGGATCCCGCTCGTTGCAGTCGGACAGCTTGCCGGGGAGACGCTCCCCCTCCAGTCCCGTCTTGCGGCGGATGTTTTCCCGGGCCTTTCGGGCCGCTTCCCGGGCACGGTTGGCCATCATGGCCTTATCCAGAATGGTGCGAGCCACCATGGGATTTTCTTCTAAGAAAAGTGCCAACTGGTCAGACACCACATTATCCACCAGTGTACGGATGCGGGCGTTACCCAGCTTTGCCTTTGTCTGGCCCTCAAACTGAGCTTCCTCCAGCTTCACGGAAATAACGGCGGTCAAACCCTCCCGCACATCTTCACCGGATACCTTGTCGTCTCACTTAATCATGCCGTACTTGGTTCCATAGGCATTGATGACACGGGTCAGCGCCGCCTTGAAGCCGGTTTCGTGCATACCGCCCTCTGGGGTATGGATATCGTTGGCAAAGGAAACAATGGTTTCCTGATAGGAATCGTTATATTGCAGGGCAACCTCCGCCGTGGCATCGTCCTTTTTACCGGAAAGATACACCACATTTTCATGCAGCGGTGATTTGTTGCGGTTGATCCAGGCCACAAATTCCCGAATGCCGCCCTCATAGCACATCGTGTCACACTGCTCCCGGCCGGGGCGCTTATCTTCAATGGTAATGGTAAGGCCGGCATTCAAAAACGCCTGCTCCCGCATACGGGTATGCAAAATGTCATAATCGTATTCAAGGGTGTCAAACACCTGACTGTCGGGGCAAAAGGTCACCGTGGTTCCGTTGAGATCGGTTTCGCCCACTACCTTGATTTCTTCCGTAATATGGCCCCGGGAAAACTTCATTTCATAAATTTTTCCGTCCTTATGAACATGAACTGTGAGCCACTCCGACAGGGCGTTCACCACAGACGCGCCCACACCATGAAGACCGCCGGAGACCTTGTAACCACCGCCGCCAAACTTGCCGCCGGCGTGCAGCACGGTGAAAACCACCTCCAGCGCAGGACGCCCGGTCTGCTGCTGAATATCCACGGGGATGCCACGCCCATTGTCCGAAACGGTAATGGTGTTGCCATCGTTGATAACCACACGAATTTCCGAACAGTAGCCGGCCAGGGCTTCATCAATGGAGTTATCCACAATTTCATAGACCAGGTGGTGAAGACCGCTGGCACTGGTGGAACCGATATACATGCCCGGCCGCTTCCGCACAGCCTCCAGTCCCTCCAGTACCTGTATTTCCGAGGCGTCGTACTCCGTCTCAACAGGGGTAATCAAATTCTCTTCAGACATAACTTTTCTCCTTATCCTTGGAACTGCTTTCCATCCGCCTTGCCAGCGTAGAGGAATTCAGCTGAGATATATACACAATCTGGGGATGGTAGGGATGGTCGCACAGTAAAAAGGACTTTGGAATGTCCTCGCTGACGTTGATGACCACACTCTCTTTTTCCGCGTTTGTGAGAAATTGCTTTGTTATTTTCGACTGGGAGGTATTATCCAGATCAAAAATGCCAATGATTCGTTTTTCCGGAATCATGACGTTTTCGCCGATATGCACAAAGGCCATCAGACCACCTCCCCTTTTTGTATGTGAAACACCTTGCCGGTGAGAAGCCGGGACAACCGGTCATCCTCACAGCAAGTGATAAAAACCTGTCCCCGGTCGATGCGGTTAAGCACATACTCCTGCCGCCGGGGATCCAGCTCACTTAAAACATCGTCCAGCAGCAGCACAGGATATTCCCCCACCGTATCCTTGTGAATCTCCCGCTCAGCCAGCTTTAAGGAAAGAGCCGCCGTCCGGGTCTGTCCCTGGGAACAGAACTGGCGGGCGGAAAGGCCGTTAACGGAAATTTCCACGTCGTCCTTATGGGGACCGGACAAACACAGACGGGAGGCAAGCTCCGCCTGATAATGGGCTGTTTGATGGGCCATCAGCGCCTCGGCCACTTCGCCAAGAGGCGCAAAGGGATTTTCCACGGTTTTCACCGTTTCATAGGAAAGCTGCAGCTCCTCCCGCCCACCGGAACACTCCTGATGAGCCTGTGAGGCATATATTTTCAGTTTTTCACAATACCGCGCCCGGTAATGGATCAGTACCGCGCCCGTCTGACAAAGACGCAAATTAAAATCCGGCAGAGTCTTTAAAAGATCCGGATATATTTCGCTGTCCCGCAGAATACGGGTTTTATGCTCATAAAGACGGTTATACTCCCCAAGTGCCTCGGCATACCGGGGTCGCAGCTGACAAAGAGCCGTATCCAAAAAGCGGCGACGAGCCGCGGCACCCTCCCGGATCAGTAATAAATCCTCCGGACAGAAAAAAACGGTGTGAAGCACCTCGGACAAAGCCGAGGCATTTTTGGCCGGAACACCGTTCACCGTCATTTTGCGGCGTTGAACGCGGCTTAAACGAATCTCCGTCTGAAAAATGCGATTGCGGGCATCAATCTCACCCACCAGGTGGGCCGTATCGGCTGAAAAAGAGATTAATTCCCTGTCACTTCTGGCCCGGGGGGATTTACCGCAGGAGAGATACACAACAGCCTCCAGCAAATTGGTCTTTCCCTGGGCATTCTCTCCGTAAATGACATTACAGGAGGGGTCAAATTCTATCTGCCCAGACGCATAATTTCGGAAATTTTCCAGCGCAAGCCGGTTAATCCGCATACGTCACCCCATAATGAATTTTTTCAAACAACACATCGTCTCCCGGACGGATTTTTTTGCCCCGCATGGTGCAGACCTCGCCGTTGACCGAAACCTCACCATCCTGAATGCGCAGTTTGGCTTCGCCGCCGGAGGAGACCATATTGCCCAGCTTCATTAAATCCTGCAGCTTGATATATTCAGTTGTTATCAAAACATTTGTCATATTCTATACTCCTCATTGTGCCTTTAAGCGGACGGGCAGCACCATATAGAGAAAATTATCCTCACCCTCGGTAGGCACGATGATGCAGGGAGATATACTGGTGTTCAGCTCCATTTTCACCGTCTCAGCAGGTGCATTACGAAGCGCTTCCATCAGATAGCGGTTATTGAAGCCGATTTCCAGACCCGCGCCGTCCCCGGAGAGACGACAGACATCGTTGGCCTCCCCGTTGCCGGTTTTGGCAGAGAGAAGCACCCTGTCTTCCTCAAAAACACAGCGCACCGGGCTTTTCAGCTTTTCACTGATGACCACCGACACGCGATCCAGACTTTCCAGCAAATTTTTGGTATCCACGATGACCGAAATGGAGTTGCTGCGGGGAATCGCATTTTTATAGTCCAGAAAATCGCCTTCCAACCGGCGGCAAATCAGCTGCGTGCTGCCCGCTTCAAAAAGAAGATGACGATTGCCCTGAATCAGTGTAATAAGATCATCCGTGTCACCGCAAATTTTTTCCACTTCACTCAAAGCGGAACCAGGCGCCACAAAGCTGAAAGCACCGCCGTCAATCTTTTCAAGGGGTTCCCGGCGCAGCGCCAGACGGAAGCCGTCCACGGAGACGATGGTCAGACCCTTATCATTGATTTCAAAAAGCGAACCGGTATGTACCGGGCGGCTCTCGTTGGTGGAAACGGCGAAAAGCGTTTCGTCAATCATGGCACGCAGCGTCTTTTGGGAGAGGGAAACGGAAAACTGATCGTCTACCTCCGGCAGATCCGGATAATCATCGGCGGCCAGCCCCAGAATATCAAAGCTGGCATCTCCGCAGGAGAGATGAACCATCAGCTTATCATCAGCCGAAAATACAATCATATCATCCGGCATCCGGCGAATCATGTCACCAAATAACCGGGCATTGAGAACAATACGGCCAGCGGCTTGAATACCGGCGGAAATATGAGTGCGGATGCCGGTTTGCATGTTAT
>JAAXZS010000007.1 GCA_012719745.1 Clostridiales bacterium
ACGGAGATCCGGTCTATCGGAGCCAAAACGGTTCATCGCTTCGGTCCAGGTTAGCCGTGGAAAAGGGGTAACCAGCTGGTGTCCAAGAACACGCTGATAAACATAGGCAATCATCCCTTCTGTGAGGTCCTGTATGTCAGAAGGTTCAACAAAAGAGAGCTCGATATCGATCTGGGTAAACTCAGGTTGCAGATCGGCCCTCAGATCCTCATCACGGAAACACTTTACAACCTGAAAGTACTTCTCGTAACCGGCCACCATCAGTAACTGTTTAAACAACTGGGGTGACTGGGGCAACGCGTAAAAACTACCTTGGTGAATCCGGCTCGGTACCAAATAATCTCGGGCTCCTTCTGGTGTACTCCTAGTCAAGAACGGAGTTTCGATCTCTAAAAAGCCCTGATTATCCAGGTAATCTCGAACGGCTTTCACTACTTGATGCCGAAAGATAATATTGGCTTGCATCTCCGGTCGACGTAGATCCAGGTACCGATACTTTAACCGGAGAGACTCATCCACTTCCCGATAATCTGCGATAGCAAAAGGTGGGGTTTGGGCGCTATTCAGAAGAGTTAGCTCTGTAATATAAACCTCGACTTCCCCGGTAGGTAGGTTAGGGTTAGTTGCACCTTCTGGCCGTTGGCGAACCTCACCCTTCACTTTAATTACATATTCAGACCGTAGCCTTTCGGCATCGGCAAAAATATCTTTTGCCTCGTCAGGGTTAAAAACAATTTGCACCAATCCTGAACGATCCCGCAAATCAATGAAAATTACTCCACCATGGTCCCGCCGCCGGTGAACCCAACCGGTTAAAGTAACCTTTTTCCCAATCAGCTGAGTCGTCACCTCACCACAGTTTGTCCGTTCCTGCAAGGTTGTCTTTCCCTCAACCATCTATGCTTCCTCCTCTGAGATTCTTGCTACTAAATCTTCCAGGGGCAATACCCATTCTCGCCCATCGCTCATCTGCTTTAACTGAACTTTTTTCTCGGCTAATTCACTTTCTCCTAAAATAGCTACATAACGAGCTCCCAATTTATTGGCGTATTTTAGCTGTGCTTTTAAGCTGCGACCCATTTGATCCATAAGCGCCGTAACCCCAGCTTGACGCAGAGGTAACAAGAATTTAAAGGCTGTTACCTGAGCCGCCTCACCTAACGTTGCAAAAAATAAATCAGGTATCTTCGTTCCAGGCAAATAACAGTTATTTTGCTCCAAAGTTAGCAGTAAACGTTCAATACCCATACCAAAACCAACACCAGGGGTTGCAGGACCACCAACAGTGTCAATTAAATGATCATACCGGCCCCCGCCACAGACAGTACTTTGGGCACCTAAATCAGTAGAAATCACTTCAAAAACTGTCCGAGTATAATAGTCTAAACCACGTACTATTCTGGTATCAACCTCATATTTGACCCCAGCTGCCGCTAGATAGCGCTGTACGTCATTAAAATGGTCCTGACAGCCTGAACAGAGAAAATCGCTAATCTCTGGCGCCTCCTGAACAATCTGTCCGCACCTTTGTTGTTTGCAGTCAAGAATCCGCAGTGGATTACGTTGCAGGCGACTACGGCAATCTGAGCATAATTCAGAACGATGAGGCTCAAAATAGGCAACTAACGCATCTCGAAAAGCAGCACGGCACTCTGGACAACCGATATTGTTAATATGCACCGTTAACTGGTTCAATCCTAACCGGGAAAACAAATCGACCGCTAATAAAATTACTTCAGCATCAGTTACCGGATAAGGACTGCCAAAAACCTCTACTCCACACTGGGGGTGTTGCCGGTAACGGCCGGCTTGCGGCGCTTCATACCGAAAGATTGGCCCAATATAGTAG
>JAAXZS010000178.1 GCA_012719745.1 Clostridiales bacterium
GTGCAATATTGGCATATCTTTTTTAATTCCGCAAGTATCCGCTACATCTGTTACAATTTTCACAGTTTGGCGATAGTGCACAAAAACTATTGTGCCTCTTTTACATGTGTTTAATTTTAAAACAGTTCATTTTATAAAATGTACATTTTTGACACGTAATACAATAAACACCCCCTTTCGAATTGCAGGAAATGTTAATACAATATTCCTATAATCAAGGGGCGTAGGTAGTTGTGCCTCTTTTCACGTAATTCAGGCGGTCGTCGCAGCGAGCTGCCGGATGTTTTTGGGAGAATAGAGGCCATGCATAAAATGATGATGATTGCCGATGACTTTACCGGCGCATTGGATACCGGTGTAAAGTTTTCAGAAGCAGGCATCAGGACCATTATTTCCACTGATATAGATTACGACCCGGGAAGACAGCCGGAAAATTCCGTACTGGTTCTGTGCGTCCCCACCAGGCACCTGACGGCGGAGGAAGCCTATCGGATCATCCGTCGAATTGTGGAACGGTTTGCCGGTCACGCGGACAGCATTTTCAAAAAAACCGATTCCGCTCTGCGGGGCAATATCGGTGCCGAACTGCAGGCCGTACTGGACGGCAGCGGGCAGACCATAGTCGCATTTTTGCCGGCGCTGCCGGAGATGAACCGAATCACGGTGGGCGGCATTCATTATATTGACGGTATGCCTGTCCGGCAAAGTGCCTTCGGTCAGGATCCCTTCGAACCGGTTGAGGAGGACAGCATTCCCGCGTTGCTGTGCCGCCAGTGTCGGGCCAACGTGCAGGTGGTTCCCATCGGGCAGAAGCCCACGCTTACACCGGGGCAAAAAACCATCCTGGTATTCGACAGCAAAACCCAGCAGGACATGCACGAATGCGTGGAAATGCTGCGGCAAACAAACCATATGGACCTGATTGCCGGCTGTGCGGGTCTCGCTCAGGCGCTGGTATATAAAGAGCATCGGAAGCACTGTGTTGATCTGGAATCAAAAGGTTCTGATTTGCTGGTTGTTTGCGGCAGTGTCAACCCCATTTCCCTTTCCCAGATGGATCAGGCAGAACATGCCGGTGCGCCCCGATTCCATCTTCCCGCTTCCTTTCTTATCAACAATGAACCGGTGGACAGCGGAGAAAATCGCCCCGTATTTGACGCACTGCTGCAAGCCTGTCGGGAGCATAAGCGGGTTCTGATCGACTCCCTGCAATCAGGCGAGGAGCAGGTGCTCCGCGGTTCCGACCGGCTACCGCTGGAGGAGATCCGGCAGAAAATTTCCGGGCGGCTGGGCGAGGTGCTCAAAACGCTGGTGGAATCCGATGTGGACAAGCGTCTGATGATTATCGGCGGTGATACGCTTCTGGCCTTTATGAACGCTATTGGCTGCACAGAGCTGACGCCTGTGCGGGAAATACGCAGCGGCGTGGTTCTTTCTCTACTGACATACCACGACAGGACCTATCAGATTATTTCCAAATCCGGCGGATTCGGGGAGGCCAATCTGTTGGTCACACTGTAAAATTTTTAACTTGTATTAAAATCAGGAGGTTTTTGTATATGGCTTTGGAAAAGTATAGCATGACAATGCCCCGCACTGTTTACAGCGGTGTGGGTGCGCTGGAAAATTTAAAAACAATGGTCAGGGACGCAAAAAAGGTTGCCATTTTTACGGACAAGGGCATTTTGAGCACCGGTCTGGTGGATCTGCCGCTGGCAAAGCTTCGTGAAGCCGGCAAGGAAACGGTGGTGATTTCCGATCTGCCGCCTGAGCCCACCTATCTGCAGGTGCAGAAGCTGGTGGATGTGTTCAAGACCTCAGGCGCCGACTTTATCGTGGCTGTAGGCGGCGGCAGCGCTATGGATACCGCCAAACTGGCAAGCCTTCTGGCTACCGACCATTACACCGTGAAGGATCTGTTGGACAATCCGGGCCTTGCAGTCAAGACCGTCAAGACCTGCCTGATCCCCACCACCGCCGGTACCGGCTCCGAGGCAACGCCCAACGCCATTGTAGCCGTGCCAGAAAAAGAGTTGAAGGTGGGTATCGTCAATATCAGCATGGTACCCGATTACGTAATCCTTGACGCGGAGATGATTCGCAATCTGCCCCGCAAAATCGCGGCGGCTACCGGTATTGACGCCATGGCTCACGCCATCGAGTGCTTTACCAGCAACAAGGCCAACCCCTTCAGCGATACCTTTGCTTTGGAAGCTTTTGATATCATCATGAACAACATTGAAAAGGCATGCGATGACCCCCAGGCTCTGCCCGAGAAGAACCAGATGCAAATTGCGGCCTTTTATGCCGGCGTCGCCATTACCTGCTCCGGCACCACAGCCGTCCACGCCCTGAGCTATCCTCTGGGCGGCAAATATCATATCGCCCATGGCGTATCCAACGCCATTTTACTGGTGCCTGTTATGAAGTTCAACGAGCCCGCCATTCGTTCCAAGCTGGCCGCTGCCTACGACCGCATTGTCCATGGGGTAAAGACCTGCACCACCGAAGCCGAAAAGAGCGCATGGGTGGTGGAACGCATGGGGCAGATTGTCAAGCATCTGGACATCCCCACCAGTCTCACCGAGTTCAATGTCCCCCGGGAGGATCTGGATTCTCTGGTGGACGCCGGCATGCAGGTGCAGCGCCTGCTGGTAAACAATATGCGTGAGGTTACCCCTGCGGATGCCCGCCGCATTTATCTGGAAATCATGTAAAATAACAATGGAGGATTTTAACAATGAAAAATGTTTCAATTAACGGTATTATTACACCAATCCTGACGCCCATGAACGCCGATGAGAGTATTAATCTGGATGTTCTGCGCCAGCAGATCGAACGGCTGATTGCCGGCGGTGTACACGGTATTTTCCCCTTCGGCACCAACGGAGAGGGATATATCCTCACCATGGAGGAGAAAATTGCCGTGCTGGAAGCTACCATCGACCAGGTAAAGGGCCGCGTTCCGGTTTATGCCGGCACAGGACTCATCAGCACCCGGGATACCATCACCCTGAGCCGGGAAGCGGAACGTCTGGGCGCGGACATTCTGTCCATCATTACCCCCAGCTTTGCCGTGGCCTCCCAGCAGGAGCTGTACGACCATTATTCCGAAGTGGCCAAGCACGTGGACACCCCCATTGTTCTCTATAATATTCCCGCCCGTACCGGCAACAAGCTGCTGCCCGAAACCGTGGCTCGCCTCGCCAAAGACGTGGAGGTTATCAAGGGCGCTAAGGATTCCAGCGGTGACTGGGAAAATCTGAAGGCTTACATCCACCTGACAAAGGATCTGGACTTCAGCGTTCTCTCCGGCAACGACTCACTGATCCTGCCCGCTCTCAAGGAAGGCGGCGTAGGCGGTATCGCCGGATGCTCCAACGTGTATCCGCAGGTTCTCTCCAGCATCTATGATCTGTTCAAGGCGGGCAAGCTGGAGGACGCTCAGGCCGCTCAGGATTCCATTGCCGGCTTCCGGGCTGTCTTCAAGTACGGTAACCCCAATACAGTGGTCAAGACCGCCGTGGCTCTGCTGGGCTATCCCGTGGGCAAGTGCCGCGCTCCTTTCAATCAGCTGCCGGCCGAGGGCATTGAGGCTCTGAAGCAGGTGCTGAAGGAAAATGCCGATAAGGGCATGTATTAAGGAGGGCAGAAATGAACCATCTACCGATTTTAGGTATCTCCATGGGTGATCCTTTCGGCAACGGGCCGGAAATTACCATAAAGGCATTGGCCGATCGTTCTGTTTATGATCGCTGCCGCCCTCTCGTCGTGGGTGACGCAGCCTCTATGGCCTATGCCGCGGCAGTTGCCAAAAAAGTGTCCGGCATCGACATAAAGATACGTTCCATCACCAAGGTCAGTGAAGCGAACTTTGTTTACGGTGTCATTGACGTATACGATTTGGGCCTTATCAGAAGCTCGGACATACCCGGCGATCCGGCATCACCCAGCCCCTTTGGTCTCGGCGCCACGGCTCTGGGAGGCGAGGCAGCCTTCCAGTATGTCAAAACCGTGATTGAGCTGGCCATGGCCGGCGAGGTAGACGCTACTATTACCAACGCCCTGAGTAAGGAGGCCATCAACATGGCCGGTCACCACTACAGCGGGCACACGGAAATTTACGCCGACTATACCAAGACTTCCAAGTATTCCATGATGCTGGCCCACGAAAACCTGCGGGTCGTCCACGTTTCCACCCATGTGTCATTGCGGCAGGCCTGCGATCTGGTCAAAAAGGATCGGGTTCTGGATGTCATCCGCATCGCCGACGCAGGCTGCAAAGCCATCGGCATTGCCCACCCCAAGATCGGCGTGGCCGGCCTCAACCCCCACTGCGGCGAAAACGGCATGTTCGGCACAGAGGAGATCGAGGAGATTCAGCCCGCCATTGACGCCGCTCTCGCCGAGGGCATCAATATTCCCGAAAAGAAGCCCACCCCGCCCGATACGGTGTTTTCCAAAGCGCTGGGCGGCTGGTATGACATTGTGGTGGTCATGTACCACGACCAGGGCCATATTCCGCTGAAGGTCAAGGGCTTTGTCTACAACAAGGCCGAGGGCCACTGGGATGCGGTGGCCGGCGTCAACGTGACCCTGGGCCTGCCCATTATCCGCGCCAGTGTGGATCACGGCACCGGCTTCGGCCACGCAGGAGACGGCCACGCCAACGAACTGAGCCTGGTGAACGCCATGGACTACGGTATTCGCATGGCCAACGCCAAGAAGAAAAACATCTGATACATTTTGCCCTAAGGAGTGATCGTATGAAAGTAACCATGACGGAAGCGCTGTGTCAGGAGGGCATGGATCTCCTGCAGGGAAAGACGGAGATCTTTGTAGCGCACGACGCCAATCCTCACCACTATACAGAGCAGCTCAAGGATACCGACGCATTGATCGTGCGTGTGGCTGACAAGGGTGCCATTGATGAATCCTCCATGAAGACCAGCCCCAACCTAAAGGTTATCGGCCGCACCGGTATCGGCTACGACTCCGTAGATGTTGCGGCTGCCACCAAGCTGGGTATTCCCGTAGTTATTACCCCGGGCGCCAACAACCGCAGCGTGGCCGAGCATGTCGTTACACTGATGCTGGCTCTGTCCAAAAATCTGGTGGAGGCCGACGTGGAGCAGCGTAAGGGCAACTGGAAGATCCGGGATGCCCACAAGGCTTTTGAGGTGGAGCACAAGACATGCTTGCTGATCGGTCTGGGCACCATCGGAAAGATCATTTCCCGTCTCTGCCTGGGTCTTGATATGAAGGTGATCGGCTATGATACCTTTTTGTCCGGGGAGCAGATGGCCGAGCTGGGTGTAGAAAAGTACGACGACAAGTTTGAGGCGCTAAAGGCAGCCGATGTGGTCATCGTGCAGATGCCGCTCATCGAAGGCGTGACCAACAACACCATTGCCAAGGCGGAGCTGGAGGCCATGAAGCCTACCGCACTGCTAATCAACTGCGGCCGCGGGGAGCTGGTCAACGAGCCGGATCTGTGTGCGGCTCTCAAGAGTGGCGAAATTGCCGGCGCGGGCCTTGATGTGTTCTGGAATGAACCCACACGTGTGGATGACGAAATTGTCCACTGTCCCAATGTCATTGTCAGTCCCCACAGCGCTGCCCAGACCCGGGAAGCGGTCATCAAGATGGCCACCATGTGCGTGGAAGGCTGTCTGGCTGTGTGCAACGGCAAAAAGTGGCCCTATGTAGCAGATAAAAAAGTTTACGATCACCCCCGCTGGGCCGGGAAAGACTGGGCAGAGGTGTAATGTATGGATGAGACACTTGCCCGTCTAAAAAAAATGCGCCTGACCATGATGCTGGTCAATCTGGTGTACTTTCTGGTGCTTCTTTCTTTAGGTTATCTGATCCTGATCAAAGGGCAGGGCGGCGTCTTATATTTTCTGGTTGCTGCATGCCTCCTTGTGTACCTGTTCGGGATCCGCCCGCTGACCGCCTGCTACAAACGTGCGGTACGGGAGGCGATCCTGCGGGACACGGTATGCCAGGGTTTGACGAATGTGACCCACGAACCCAAGGCCGGCATTACAGCCCAGGCCTTTACCGCCTCCGGCCTGATGCCCGGCTGTACCGACAAAGCTTTTCTCAGTCGGGAACGGATGACCGCTCAAAAGGGAAATTACCGCGCGGAGATGGCCGATGTTACATTTCCCATTCGGGAAAACAGCCTGAACGCCATGTTCAATGGTGTTTACCTCTGCCTGCGTAATGAAAACGTCAACTTTCCGGAGTTTAAGGTACGCGCAGGGGAAACAGAGGCATCAGATCTTCCTGCCGCTGCCAAAAAGCTGCTGCAGGAAATAGCGGATTTTATTCCCGGCAGCCTCTATCTGCAAACGCAGGGTAATGCCATGCATCTGCTGCTGCGGGGCCGGTTTATTGGGTTTCCCATCAATCCGCTGATGAATATTACGGAGAAAACGCTGCAGACCAATCCCCTTCCGGAATTGCAGCAAGCTGTGCGCCTGGCGCAGCTTTTGACCATGCAGCAGGGTACCGGGCAAACGGAAAGGGTTTGATACAGTATGGAAATTAAAGAACAGTCCGGCCTGCGGGCAATTTTGCAGGAAACCCCTATCCCGCGCATGTGCCGGGTTCGTCAAAAATTTACAAGGGACGGCCTTGAAGATGTGGCGCAGGTCCTGCACCAGAAACTGAACGACGAGAAACTGAAATCACGCATTTGTCCCGGCATGAAGGTAGTTCTGACCGGCAGCAGCCGCCAGATTGCCAACATGCCCCTGATCCTGCGGGAACTAGCCGCATTTGTCAAAGAGCAGGGTGCACGGCCCTATATCATTCCCGCTATGGGCAGTCACGGCGGTGCTACAGACGAAGGTCAGCGTGCTTTGCTGGAAAGCTACGGTATCACCGAGGAATATTGCGGCTGTCCCATTTTTTCCAGTATGGATACCGTCCGCGTGGGGGAGCTCCCCGATGGTGATGAGGTTCGAATGGACAAGTTTGCCCACGACGCCGATGCCATCATTGTGGTGGGCCGTATCAAGGCACACACCGCCTTCCGCGGCCCCTATGAATCAGGTCTTGTGAAAATGATGGCCATCGGTATGGGGAAGCGGGCCGGCGCCGACTCCCTCCACAGCGCGGGTTTTGGCGTCATGGGCGAGCGCCTTCCCCAATATGCCAAGGTTGTCTTTGACCACTGTCATGTGATTTTCGGCGTGGCGCCCATCGAAAACGAGTTTGACCAGACCTGCCGGCTGGAGGTCATTCCCGCCGAGGAGATTTTTGAGCGGGAGCCGGCCCTTCTGCAGTACGCCAAGAGCCGCCTGCCCCGCATCCTTCTGCCGGAAACCGACGTCCTGATGGTTCATGAGATCGGCAAGAATTTTTCCGGCAGCGGCATGGATCCCAATGTAACCGGCACTTTCGGCACGCCTTACGCCTCCGGCGGCATTAAAAAACAGCGCGTCGTGGTACTGGATGTGTCCGAACAGAGTCACGGCAGCTTTATTGGGCTGGGCATGGCGGATACGACCAGCAAACGCTGCTTTGAAAAGCTAGATACAAACGCGACCTACTTCAACATGATTACATCCACTGTCATTGGTGTGGGCAAAATTCCCATGGTGCTGGAGGACGCCAAGCTGGCGCTGCAGGCAGCCCTCAAAACTCTGACGCAGATAGACAAGCGTCATGTTCGCATGGTATATTTGAAAAACACGCTTTCCCTGGAAACCATCATGGTGTCCGAGGCTCTTCTGGACGAGGTTCGGGCCCGTGACGACATGGAAATCCTGGAAGAGCCCCGCGAGCTGCGGTTTGACGAAACCGGCACCTTGCTTGATTTTGCTTAAAATAAGGAGAAAGATGAAAGGAGATAGGTACATTGAAAAACGAGAAATACAGACTTGATATTATTCCCGGTATTGTACTGGCCCTGTTTGCCATCGGCTATCTGGTCATGATCCCCACCATAAAAGAGTTTACGGGTATGGGTGCCACCCCTCTGACCAACCGGTTTGTTCCTTACCTGTGGGGCAGTGTATTGTTGTTCCTGGCCGCATGGCTGATCGTCCGTGGGATCCGCAAGCGCAAAAAGTTTCTGGCGGAGGGCGGCGTCATTAAAAAAATGTCTCTGGTGGAGACTCTGAAAGAACGCCGCGAGGTGGTATTCAGTTTTGTGGCTCTGACTGTGTATGTAGCCGTAATGACCCCCTTGGGCTTTATCATCGCCACTGTGCTGTATGTGTTTTGCCAGATTCTTATTTTGACGCCCAAGGAGAACTGGAAAAAGAATTATCTGCCCGCTGCCATTACCGCTGTACTGACAGCCGGAATTCTGTTCTATGTGTTCCGCTATTTGCTTAACGTGCTGCTGCCTATTGGCGTGCTGAGCATTTTTGGCCTGTAAAGAAAGGGGAATGACTATATGATTTTAGAAGGTTTATCTGCCGTTCTCCAGCCAATGACCATTATTCTGGTGGCAATCGGCACAATTGTCGGCATTATTTTCGGTTCCATTCCCGGCCTGACCGCTACCATGGCCATCGTCATGTTTTTGCCGGTCACGTACTCCATGACCTCCTCTCAGGGCATTTCCATGTTGATGGCGCTGTATATTGGCGGCATCTCCGGTGGTCTGATTTCCGCGATTTTGCTCAATATCCCGGGCACCCCCTCCTCCGTGGCGACCTGCTTCGACGGCAATCCCCTGGCGGATAAGGGAGAGGCGGGCAAGGCACTGGGCACCGGTGTTGTGTTTTCTTTCATCGGCACCGTGATTGGTATCGCCCTGCTGGTGGTGCTCTCTCCGGTTCTGTGCGACTTTGCTCTGAAGTTCCAGGCTTACGAATACTGCGCGCTGGCCATTTTTTCACTGTCCATGGTGATTGCCCTTACCGGCCGCGACATGCCCAAGGGTCTGATCAGCGCCGTGATCGGTACACTGCTGGCCACTGTAGGCCTTTCCCCCATTGACTCCAAGCCCCGCTTTACCTTTGGCATGTTCCAGCTGAACAACGGTTTTGCGCTGGTGGTGCTGTTGATCGGTCTGTTTGCCATTTCCGAAGTTATGGCTTATGCCGAAAAGGTTCGCCACGCTCAGCATTACACCGTTAACAAGAATGTTAAGATAAAGGGTGTAGGCTTTACTTTCAAGGAGTTCATCTCTCAGCTCCCCAACGCCATCGTTTCCGCACTGATCGGCGTGGGCATCGGTATTCTGCCCGGTATAGGCGGCGGTGTCTCCTGTATGATCTCCTACACCGTATCCAAAAACACCTCCAAACACCGGGAGCTGTACGGCACCGGCATTATGGACGGGGTCGTGGCCTCTGAAACAGCCAATAACGGCACCATCGGCGGCGCCATGATTCCCCTGCTGGCACTGGGCATCCCCGGCGATGCTGCGACAGCCATGCTGCTGGGCGGCCTGCAGATCCATAATGTGGCGCCCGGCCCGCTGATCTATGAAAAGAACGGTGCTGTGGTGTATGCCATCTTCTTTGCCATGGTAATTGCCGCCATTTTTATGATGGTTTTCATGCTTTTTGGTATGCGGTTCTTTGTCTCTGTGCTAAAAATTCCCAAAAACTACCTGCTGCCCGTCATTGTTGTCCTGTGTGCCATCGGTGCCATTGGCAACGCCAACTCTGTGTTTGATACATACAGCATGGTTGCCTTTGGATTGATGTCCTATCTGCTCATTAAATCCAAGATTCCCACCGTCCCCATGATCCTCGGCTTTATTCTTGGTCCCACCTTTGAGCAAAATCTGCGCCGTGTCTCTCAGCTTGCTTCCAGCGACCCCTTTTATCACCACTCCATTTTCTGCGTATTGATCGCTGCGACTGTGGTTGTCGTCATCTTCTCTGTCCGCGCCAATCTGAAGGATGCCAAAAAAGCAGATCTGGCCGAGGCAGAAGCGATGAAAAAATCACAGACAGCTGATGAATAAAAATAAAGAAGGAGAACTTAGACATGAAACTGAAAAAACTTTTGTCCCTTGCACTGGCCTTGGTAATGGCTCTGTCCCTGGTTGCCTGCGGCAGCTCCAAAACCGACGCCTCCGGCAGCGGCTCAGACGCAGCCGGCGACTGGAAACCCGAAAAGACCATTAACATCTACATGACCCACGGCGCCGGCGGTGATACCGACTATATGGGCCGTCAGCTTGCCACCGCTCTGGAAAAGGTTCTGGGCGTATCTGTAGTCGTTACCAACGTGACCGGCTCCAACGGCGCCACCTGCATGCAGCAGTACAAGGACGGCGATACCGACGGCTATACCCTCATCGCCACCAATACCGCTGCCCTCAACGGTAATGAGGCCACCAACATGGTTGACTTCGGCTATGACGCCTTTGAGCCTGTTGCCGTTTACGGAATGCAGTCCGGCGAGAACATTGTGGTACCTGCCGATTCCCCCTATAACTCCCTGCAGGATCTGATTGATGCTTCCAAGGCCAATCCCGGCCAGATCAAGTTTGGTATCTCCACCGGCGGCGGTGTATATATTCAGGCCTGTGTTCTGACCAACCTGGGCGGCGCTCAGTTCAACATCATTGATGTGGGCGATGGCGCGACCCGTTTGGCTGCTCTGCTGGGCGGCGAAGTGGCGGCTACCTCTCTGCCTTACTCCACGGCTGCTGACTACATTGCCAACGGTCAGCTCAAAACCCTGGCCACCTGCCTGTCCAAGGCTCCCGACCTGCTGCCTGACCAGAAGGCCGCCAGCGATACAATTCCCGAACTGGTCATCGATACCGAGTATGTTCTGCTGGCACCCAAGGGCACACCCGCGAACATTGTGAAGGCTTTGAATGATGCCGTTCTCGAAGCTACCGGCACGGATGAGTGGAAGGAAATGGTCAACACCTACTGCTTCCAGAATCCTTTTGTGCTGAACGTGGAAGACACGATTGCCAATCTGAAGGAACAGCGCGATCTGTTCCAGAGCTTTGTCCCCTTCCTGTAATCAAAAAAACACTTCCCTAATTATTTGAAGAGGAAGGCCTTGCAATCTGTAAGGCCTTCCTTTTATAAAGGCTTTTAAAGGAGTGATTTCTATGATGCGTGAAAATAAACTGCGGCGCATTCTCAATGAAGGAAGAACCTCTGTCAGCACGCGGCTCTGGAGCACGTGGCCCGTTTATACCGAGTCGTTGGGCCTCACCGGCAATTTTGACTACATGGAATTTGTGGCCGAATACGCCCCCTTTTCGCAGGCCGATCTGGAGAATATGGCCCGGGCGGCAGAACTGTACGAAATGGGCTCTATGATTAAGGTCGACCTCCAGAATCGGTTTTATGTGGCACAAAAGGCCGTAGCCTCCGGCTTTCAGGCCATCAACTTTGCCGACCACCGCACCGCAGAGGAAGTGCGGGATTCTATCAATGCCATTCGACCCATGACACTGGGCAGTGAAGGCCTGTACGGCCATCCCAACCGCCGCTTTATCTGCAGTCCCAACAATGTCTCGCAGAAAGAGCATATTGCACGGCTCAACGATGTTGTGCTGTGCTTCATGATTGAAAAGTGGGAGGCCATTGACAATCTGGAGGAAATATGCAGCGTACCCGGCGTGGATATGGTGCAGTTCGGCCCCGCGGACTTCAGCATGAGCATGGGGCAGAATCGTTCCGAATACGGTGCGGAATGCCGGGTTGCCGAGCGGAAAATGATTGAGACAGCGCTGCGGCATGGCGTACAGCCCCGCTGCGAGATCAGCACACCGGACCAGGCCCGGTATTACATTGATCTGGGTGTCCGTCACTTCAGTCTGGGCGATCAGCTGGCCAAGCTGAAAGAATTCTGGACAGGGCAGGGCGGCGAAATGAAGGAAATGGCCCGTTCACTTGAAAAATAATGAGAAGCGCCCGGTTTATAGTAAAC
>JAAXZS010000018.1 GCA_012719745.1 Clostridiales bacterium
GTTCTCAACAAAGCAACAGTCTACCTCTCCGGCTTTTTTCAAAAAATTCTCGTCGATACAGAGGGCGTCGCCGCTTCCGGGCGCAAAAAGAGAAGCGGAATATTGGTTCATCCACAGCGTTCGGCCATTTACCAGCCGAAGTATCTCCGCGGCTGCGGCTCTGTCCCGGCTCAAACGCCGGTGATTAAAAAGCATACCATCCCTGTCATCCAGACATACTATTAAAACCATATGTGTTCCTTTTCTTTCCCCTGCGGGAAAAATACCGGCAGGGCACAAATACAGACAATTCAATATACAGACCCTTACATTATAGAAAATCTACGAAATTTGTCAATCAGGGAGGGTGCTTGTCGTGACAAAAGGCAGAAAGCCGGTTTTAAAACTGGGGCAGATGGTAACGGACCGCATCGGTCACAAGGTGACGGTTGAAGATCCGGAATATTACGGTTTAGCCGGTCTTATCACCGACGAAATGGCGGAAATGGCATTGAAAATGAAGGTGCGCAAGCCCAAAACGGCACCTCAGATCGCAAAGCTCTGCGGCAAGACTGTATCTGAAACGGAAAAACTGCTCTCCCGGATGGCCTATATCGGCATTGTCGTATACAACCGGGAAAATCCGGATGGAAAGAACCCGTGGCACGAAAAGCGCTATATACTGCCCCAGTTCATTCCCGGCATGGCGGAAGTTCTGAACATGCGCCGCTCCCAAATTGAGCAGCATCCCGAGGTGGCCCGATTTTTTGAGCGTATGACTTTTTTGCCCCTTGAAAAAATCACCGCTATGGTTCCTCCCGGCGGCGGCGGCATCGGAATGCATGTGGTGCCGGTGGAAAAAGCCATTGAATCAGAAAGCCAGTCGGTTTCCATTGAACACATCTCCCACTGGCTGAAAAAATACGACGGCAAATACGCCGCCACCATGTGCTCCTGCCGTGCGAGCCGAGCCAAGCTGGGGGAGGGCTGCGGCGATGACTGTGACGACTGGTGTATTGCCGTGGGCGATATGGCCACCTATATGGTGGAGACCGGCCGAGGTCACTATATCTCCTATGCCGAGGTGCTGGAGATCCTGCACCGGGCAGAGGACAACGGTTTTATTCATCAGATCACCAACATTGACGGCGAGGACAAGATTTTGGGCATCTGCAACTGTAACCTCAACGCCTGCTACGCCCTGCGCACCTCCCAGCTGTTCAACACACCCAACCTGAGCCGCAGCGCCTATGTGGCCAGAGTGGACAGCGAAAACTGCACGGCCTGTGGCCGCTGCGTCGAGACCTGTCCCGCCGGCGCCGTCAAGCTGGGGCAAAAACTCTGCGATCAGAAGGGACCTATTCACTATCCCCGGGCGGAACTGCCCGACGAAGTGGCGTGGGGCCCAGAAAAATGGAGCATGGATTACCGCGACAAAAACCGTGTCAACTGCTATCCCACCGGCACCGCTCCCTGCAAGACCGCCTGCCCGGCCCACATCGCCGTACAGGGCTATTTGAAGCTGGCTGCTCAGGGCAAATATCGGGAGGCGCTGCAGCTGATTAAGCGGGAAAGCCCCTTTCCCGCCGTCTGCGGACGCATCTGCAATCACCGCTGTGAGGACGCCTGCACCCGGGGCAGCGTGGATCAGGCCGTGGCCATTGACGAGGTAAAGCGTTTCATTGCCCAGCAGGATCTGAATGCCGCCACCCGTTTTGTACCGGAAAAGGTAATTCCCAAGCTGCTGGGTGAATTTGAGGAAAAAATCGCCATTATCGGCGGCGGCCCCGCCGGTCTTTCCTGCGCCTATTTTCTGGCGGAAAAGGGCTACCGCCCCACCGTATTTGACCGTGCCTACCGCCCCGGCGGTATGCTGATGAGCGGCATTCCAAGCTTCCGTCTTGAGAAGGATGTGGTGGAGGCCGAGATTGACATACTGCGGGAGATGGGTGTTACCTTCCGTTGCGGTGTGGAGGTGGGAAAAGATGTGACCATCGGGTCACTGCGCCGTGAGGGCTATCAGGGCTTTTATGTGGCCATCGGTTTGCAGAGCGGTGGAAAGCTGGACATCCCCGGCGAAGAGGCACAGGGTGTTATGGCCGGCATAGACTTCCTGCGGCAGGTTAATGACGGCGGCGGAGTGCGTCTGACCGGCCCTGTGGCTGTTATCGGTGGCGGCAATATTGCCTGCGACGTGGCGCGTACCGCCGTGCGCTGCGGCGCATGTAGCGTGACTATGTATGCACTGGAAGCTTATGATGACCTCCCCTGCGGGGAAGAAGATCGCGCAGAATGCGAAAGGGACGGTATTCTGATACAAGGCGGCTGGGGGCCTGTGAAAATTCAGGCAGAAAACGGTCAGGCCCAGAGCATGCTCTTTCAGCAGTGTCTGCGTGTAAAGGATGAAGAGGGCCACTTTGCCCCTGCTTTTGATAAAACCGTCACTAAATCTGTCCCCTGTACCACGATTCTTTACTGTATCGGACAGAGAGCGGAGTGGAAGGAGTTGCTGTCCGGTACAAAGGTGACTTTCCGTTCCAACGGCACCGCGGAGGCCGATTCTCTCACTTATCAGACCGCGGAGCCAGATATTTTTGTAGGTGGGGACGCCTGCACCGGGCAGTCGTTTGTCATTGACGCCATTGCGGCCGGCAAAGAAGGCGCCATCTCACTGCACCGCTTTGTGCAGCCCAACACCAGCCTGACCATCGGCCGCAATCGCCGGGAGTTTATTGAGTTGGATAAGAAAACCGCTCTGATTCCAGTGGGTTACGATCATACGCCACGCCAGCGGCCGGGTTACAACGAGGCACTGCGCCGAACCTTCAAGGATGGCTGCATCGGCTTTACGCCCCAGCAGGTCAAGCAGGAGACGGCTCGGTGCCTCAGCTGTGGCGCCTCTATCGTCGATCCCAACAAGTGCATCGGTTGCGGCTTATGCACCACGAAATGCGATTTTGACGCCATCCACCTCCACCGTGAACATCCGGAGTGCTCCACCATGGTACGGACCGAGGACAAGATGAAGGCTATCCTGCCTTATATGGTTCAGCGGGAGGTGAAAATCCTCCGGAACAGGAATAATCATGCATGAGCTGGGACTGGTGAGCCATGTTATCAAAACCGTGGAACGTATCTGCCGTGAGCAGTCCCTACGGCAGGTCTGCTCCGTCACACTGGAAATTGGCGAGGTCAGCGGCGTGATACCGGACTATCTGACAGACTGCTGGTACTGGTCCTGCAAAAAAACGGTCTATCTGCGCGGCGCGGCACTGCGGTTTGAAACCATCCCGGCGGTGACACTCTGCGAAAACTGCGGGTGTCAATACCCCACGGTGACCTACGCGAAAATCTGTCCCTCCTGTCACAGTGTGCGCACCCACCTGCTGCGGGGCAATGAACTGATTATCAAGGAGATCGAAGCGGAATAAAAGGAGGTTTCACCATGGACTCTGTACAAATCATTGAAATCAAGGAAAACGTATTGGCAGACAACGGCCTGGAGGCTCAACGGATACGCCGGCAGTTGAAGGAGGAAAAAACCTTTCTGCTGAATCTGATGTCCTCTCCCGGCAGCGGTAAGACCACCACGCTGCTGCGCACCATCGAGCATCTGAAAAATGACCTGCGGATAGGCGTGATGGAGGCGGACATTGATTCCGCCGTGGACGCAGAGGCCATTGCTGCCACGAGCGTAAAATCCGTTCAGCTGCACACCGGTGGCATGTGCCACCTGGATGCAGGCATGACAGAACAGGGTCTGCAGGCCCTGGGCACAGAGGATCTGGATCTGGCTATTTTAGAAAATGTAGGCAATCTGGTCTGCCCCGCCGAATTTGACACCGGCGCCGTTCAAAACGCCATGATTCTCTCCGTCCCGGAGGGGCATGACAAGCCCCTAAAATATCCCCTGATCTTTACCGTCTGTGACGTACTGCTCATCAATAAGATTGACGTCCTCCCCTATTTCGATTTTGATATGAAAAAGGTGGTGGAATACGCTCACATGCGAAATCCCAGGCTAAAGATTTTCCCCATTTCCGCCAAAACCGGCGAGGGACTGGGTGCATGGTGCCACTGGCTCTGGGAACAGGTGGATACTTGGCAGACGTCATAAATTTATCACTAACCCTTTGTAGCCCAATAGTAACATATACAAAAAGCAGAGCGTTATTGCTCTGCTTTTTGTTATCCGATGTCGGGCGCCGATACGGTGGGTAAGTGACTCAAATTGTTGTCATCCGTTCCGTCCGGAATAGATTTGAGATACTCCGTATCACCCCTGTGGGCAATGCCCACACCGGCAATGCCGCCCTGCCGGGCCAGCATCACCGCCTGGCGCTTATCCAGCACCGTGTGATCGGAGAGCTGATAGCCGGTAACCTTGCTTCCCTCTTTCACAAGTGCCGTAATGGACGGAGCGTCCGGCGCGGGCTGGGGGATCTGATCCAGCGTATTTTTGGCCAGGGCGTTATCCAACTTGTTGTCTTTCATAGTCGTTCCTCCTTTTAAAATTTCTTGTATTGTTTACGAAAAAGGAGGGTTTTAAACGCAGTTATAAAAAGGTATCCCCCGATTTTATCGGAGGATACCTGTGGCTGTCGAAAAAGTGCCTGATGCACTTTTTCGAGACCTCACGGTCGCGCCGCGATGCGGCACAACCTTCCGGTTTCGCCACCGATCGTGGCGGGTCAGGGAATTTTTTTGACGCACATGTCGTCAAAAAAATGCTTTAACTTCATTTTGCTGTCAAGGCAGCAAAATTGGAACGTGTTGTCTGTCAAGGTAAGGTATTCCCTGATTTTATCAGGGGATACCTGTGCCGGAGATATGTTTGTATTTTAGGGTTTGCTCTCTTCCTGGCTCTCCAGCGCCTTACGACTCATGGCGTCCTTCAGCCAATCCTTGCCGTCGGTAAAGCGGGCAACGATATACGACACCACATAGTCGCCCGCGGAGTTCACCATGGTAGCGGGCGGATCCACCAGATTGCCGATGGTGATGGCAATGGGATAGGCCAAATCCATCTGGCTGGGGAAGAAAATGGAGCAGATAATAAATTCGCCGATGTAGCCGCCGCCGGGAATGCCTGACATGCCCACGGAGGATACCACAGCTACCAGGATTACCTCCAGGAAGGTTCCAATGCCGTCAAAGGGAATGCCAAACACACCGAACAAAAAGGCAATCTTCAGCACACAGGAGAAACAGGAGCCGTCCATGTGCATGGTAGCACCCAGCGGCAGCACAATCTCCGACACATCCTTGGGTACGCCGGTCTTTTCCGCCTCCTCCATATTTGTGGGAATGGTGGCAACGGAGGAGCAGGTGCCCAGTGCCGTCACTGCCGGGCGCAAGATATGCTTGAACATAATTTTCGGTGCGCCCTTGCCTCCGCCGAATCGGGCATACAGGGGGAAGGCGATCAGCACATAGAGGAAACACAGCGGATAGTAGACGGCAAGGCCTCTACCGTAACTGCCGGCGATGGAAGGGCCGTACGTGGCAACCAGATCGGCAAAGAAGCCGAAGAAGGCTACCGGCGCGTAATAGGTGATGATGCCCACGATCTTCATCATCACTTCTGAAAGGTCGTTAAGCACCTTGGCGGTCATGGTATCCGGGCCTCCGGCCATCTGCACGCCGAAGCCGAAAAGGATGGAGAAGATGATCAGAGGCAGCATGGCACGGCGGCTGAGCAGGCCTACAAAGTCCTCGGCTGTAAAGAAGCTGACCACCAGATCTGCCGCGGATTTTTGTTCGTCCACCGTTCCGGCAGCCAAATTGCCCCAGGTAGACAGCACCGGCGGAATGATTTTCATCAGCACGATCATAATGACGGCCGCAATGGCACCTGTAATCACAAAGGTGACAATGGTTGTGCCCATGATCTTACCGGCACGCTTCCGGCTTCTCATGTTGGCCACAGCCCCCGCAATGGAGGCAAACACCATCGGCACCACGATACAGAACATCAGGTTGATAAAAATCTTTCCCAAAGGCGCCAAATAGGAGGCGCCCTTTGTCACCATATTGCCGTCCCCGTCATACACATTGGGCCAGACAGCACCCACGATGCAGCCGATGATAATAGCAACCAGCATGGCAATTAAAAGTCCATAATTCTTCCAAATTGATTTTTTTGGCATAGATTCTCCTCCCAACACAATACATTTTAATAATTTGCAGTATATGTAAAGGCATATACATATACACATAATGTTTTAATTATTTGCCCCTATCGAATAACAGTCCCTCCCTTCCAGCTCATTCTATCCGTTTTAGGCGCACCATTCTCCGCTTCTGCCGCCCACTCCTCTCTCGGGCGCCCGTTATTATAAGGAAGTATATTCACGCAAGGAGGGGTTCTTTCCGTCTTCTTCACGTCTTTTTGTAAAGGACATGCTAAAAATAGCAGGAAAAAAACCGCCCGAAGGCGGTTTTTTATAATTTTGTTATTATTCCGGCATGGTCTGAATCACACCGCGGGAGCAGTCAACCGATACCCTGATGTGATCCTTCAATCGTCTGGTAGCATTCTCTGCGCCAATGATAACAGGGCGGTTCAGTGCCAGACCCACTGCGGCAGCGTGGCTGTTAAGGCCAGGTTCTTCACAGACGACAGCGGCTGCCTGACGGATATAGGGCAGCAGCTCATTGGTGGTATAGGGCACCACCAGCACATCGCCGGCGTGAAATTTTCCCGGCACCTCCTCGGCGGAACGGCAGATACACAGCGGGCCGCAGGCTTTCTGGTCTCCAATACCGATGCCGCTGAGCAGCGACCCACCTACCTGATATATCCGGATCATATTTGTTGTGCCGGCTACACCCACCGGAATGCCGGCGGTGACAACCACCAAATTCCCTTTTCGCACAAGGCCCGCTTTTTCGGATGTCTGCACCGCCATATCCACCAGCTCATCCGTGCTGCGGGCATAGGGCATCATCAACGGCTCCACACCCCAGTAAAGCGCCATCTGCCGACGAACCTGTTCATCCAAGAGACAGGCAATTACCTGTGTTCCGGGATGGAAATGGCTGACCAGGCGAGCTGTCGTGCCCCGCTGGCTGACGGTAATAATGGCGTCGGCACCGATGTCCAAAGCGGTGGTGCAGGCCGAATGTGCCGTAGCCGCGGCGACGGAAAGCCGCCCCTCCCCCTCCATCTGACGCATCCGCTTGGGATAGTTGGTATTGGATTCCGCCTTGCGGGCAATGGCGTCCATGGTCTTGATCGCTTCCACCGGATATTTGCCTGCCGCTGTCTCACCGGAGAGCATAACCGCTGAAGTACCGTCATACACAGCATTGGCCACATCCGTAATCTCCGCCCGGGTGGGACGGGGATTTTCTATCATGGATTCCAGCATCTGCGTGGCGGTAATGACAGGCTTTCCATGAGATAGGCACAGTGTAATAATTTTCTTCTGAATGGCAGGGATTTCGGCAAAGTCAATCTCCACGCCCATATCTCCTCTTGCCACCATGATGCCGTCCGCTGCCGCAATGATCTCTGCAAGATTATCCACGCCCTCCTGATTTTCGATCTTGGCAATAATCTGAATGGAGGAGCCGGCCTGGTTAAGAAGACTCCGTATCTCCCGCACATCGGCGGCAGAGCGGACAAAGCTGGCGGCAATAAAGTCAAAGTTCTGCTCCACGCCAAAGAGAATATCCTCTCTGTCCTGCTGGCTCATATAGGGCATGGACAGCTTGACGCCGGGAACATTGACGCCCTTGTGATCTTTCATGACGCCGTCGTTCTCCACCCGGCAGCGAATCTCCGTGTCGGTGGTGGACTGTACTGTCAGACGCACCAATCCATCATCCAACAAAATAGTATCCCCTGCCTTCACATCACCCACCAAACGAGGATAGGTAATGGCGCAGCGTGTTTCATCACCGGTAACATCCTCCGCCGTCAGAGTAAATGTTCCACCGGTAGACAGGTTCACCCTGCCCTTTGCAAATGTTTTCAAACGGATCTCCGGCCCCTTTGTGTCCAGCATGGCTGCCACCGGCAGGCGAAGTTCCTCGCGCAGTGCCTTAAGGGCATCCAGTCTCCCCTTGTGTTCGGTATGGGACCCATGGGAAAAATTGAAGCGAGCCACATTCATGCCAGCCAGCAGCATTTCCCGCAGCACGCCCTCTTTTTCAGTGGACGGGCCCAGTGTACAGACAATTTTGGTTTTTCTCATATTTGGTTTCCTTCCTGCCATATCGCACAAAAACAGAGCACCCTTCTATTCTACGCAGTAAAACGAGTTTCAGAACTCCATTTCCATTTTTCAATTGTTATTTATTATACCATCTTCTGCGTTTTTCACAAGTGACAAAACAGCGAAAGAGAGGGTCGGAGTTTTCCTCCGGCCCTCTCTTCCACCAAACAGTAAGGAGAAACAGATATAAAGGCTATTCTTTCACACCGCCCAAAGACACGCCCTCCACAATAAACTTGGAGAGGATGAAATACATAATAAACATGGGCAGTATGGTGATCGCCAGCCCTATAAATACCACGCCGTAGTCGGCGCGGAAGGATTCGGCTGTCAGCATCTGGACAAACATGGTCAACGTCTTTTTGGCACTGGAGCTGATAATCAGCGTGGGCATAAAGAGGTTGTTCCAGCAGTAAACAAACTGAAAGATGGCCTGTGTGGCCAGCGCCGGTTTCATCAGCGGCAGAATGATGGTGTTAAATGTGTGGAATTCGCCGGAGCCGTCAATTCGGGCTGCCTCCACGATCTCCAGCGACAGTGCTCCCTGTAGGTACTGACGCATAAAGAACACCACCGCGGGCGTTGTGATGGCGGGAATAATCAGGGGCCAGTAGGTGTCAATCAGGTTGATCTGGATCATGAACTTATAGTAGCCAATGGCAAACACCTGTGTGGGCACCATCATGACGGCCATGATAAAGCCCCAGGCAAATTTTTTCAGTTTAAAGTTGTAAGCATAGATGCCGTATGCCGTCAGGGCTGAGAAGTAAACGGACAAAATGGTAAACGGCAGGGCGATCTTAAAGGAATTGAGCATGGCGCCCAGCACCGTTACACCCAGTCCCACCTGCGCCTCGGCAAAGTTTCTCAGGTTCTCGGAAAGGTTGCTGCCGAAGAGGAAGGAGATGCCCGCCTTGATCTCATTGGAGGTACGCGTGGCGTTAACGAACATCAGATAAAAGGGCAGTAAGCTCAAAAAGCACAGGAGAATCAGCACAATGTGACGGATAACCTTCCTCCGGCGCAAGGCACGCAGGTCACTGTTCATGCCCCCACCCCCTTCCGGTGGTGGGCGGCTCTTGCGTTTTTGTAATCCTTATCATCCCGGAATACCCGGAAAAAGATCAGGCTGATGATAAGGGTAATGATAAAGAGCATCACCGATACGGCCGCGGCGCGGCCGGTATCACTGGCATGAAGCCGCATGATGTACATGGTCACGGTGGTGGAGGTATCATCCGGCAGGCCGATGAGGCCGCCGCCGGTTCCCGTGTTGAATAGTGCCGGAATGTCATAGAGCTGCAGGCCGCCGATGGCGCTGGTCACCAGTACATAAAGCAGCACCGGCTTTAAAAGCGGCAGCGTCACATTGGTAAATTTCTGCCAGCCGGTGGCACCGTCAATATCGGCCGCCTCGTAAAGGCTGGGATTAATCCCCATCATGCCGGCAATCAGCAAAAGCGTGGAGTTGCCATACCACATCCAGAAAAGGATAAAGGAGATGGTCAGCGAGGTGCCCCACTTGCTGACCATGATGTCGGCGGAGGCACTGATCAGTCCCCAGCTGCGCAGGGTGGACATAATGGGGCCGAATTTGCTCAGAAGAGCATAGAACAGCAAAGAGATAGAGGCGGCGGTGATAATGTTGGGCATGTAGACCAATACCTTATAGATGCCCTTGCGCCCCAGACGCACCCGACTACTGGTAAGCCAGGCCGCGATCAACAGCGCCAGAAGCACCTGCGGCACAAAGTTGAGAATCCACAGCCGCAGCGTGTTGCCCAGATAGGTAAGAAAATAGGCACGCTCACCATCGGTAATACCCAGCACATTGAGGTAATTCTGGAAGCTGCAGAACTCCACCGTGGTGTGCAGGTTGCGCGTCACATATTCAAAAAAGCTGTAGTAAAAGGTAGAGAGCAGCGGCCAGAGGGAAAACAGAATGTAGGCGATAAAAAACGGTGCAATGAACCGTAATCCGTATTTCCCGTAGTTGACCCCACCCTTTTTCTTTTTGTGTTTCATGGGTACGCCTCCTCTTTTGCCGCGGTGCTCTCCCCTATCAAAAGCAGGAGAGAGCACCGCAAGGATAAATGCTTTACATTAACCGACCTTCAGATAGGAATACATATCATGGACAGAGGCCTTGAAATTAGCGACCGCGGTCTTCTGATCGGCGGAGCCGTTGGCATAAGACGTGACAGCCACAGGGAACAGTACCTCGCAGATCTTCTGATCCTCGCCCTTGGCAAGAGTTGCGTTGATACCGTCGCACTTGTCGGTGAAGAAGCCGACAATGGGCTGGTCATTATAGCACTTGAAGGTGCTGGTGGTACCGGAACCGTTCTTTTCGATATAGGAAATGGCAGCCTTGTTGTTTACGAAGTCGCCGTTGGCGCTGTTGATGTCGATCATGGCCTGGTCGTCACAGGCAGTGTAGCGCAGGATCTTGCCGGCCAGCTCACTGTCAGAGCAATTGGTCGTAGCAGCCAGACCCGTACCGCCCCAATAGAAAGACTGGGGTCCCTGGATCAGGATGCAGTTGCTGCTCCATGTGTCGGTCAGGCACCAGTATGTATACCAGGGGCAGCCGCAGAAAGCGATGCAGGCCTCGGTATCAACACCGTCGCCATCCTTCAGCGCAGCCCATTCGGGGCTCCACATATTGGTATTGAAGGTGGAATTGTCGGTATAGAGCTGCTTGGACAGATCCATGTACTGCAACATGGCGTCGTCCACCACCAGTGTATCGTTGCTGTCGTACCACGCCTGGGTACGGGCACCGTTGGCAAAAATGTACTTGAGGTCGTCATAGCCGCTAAGCAGCTTGACCTTACCGCTGGAGGCCTCGTTAACCTGCTTGGCAACAGCTGCCACCTTGTCCCAGGTATTCAGCTTTTCCTGCAGAGCAGCGGCATCGGTGGTGCCCAGGTACTTTTCAGCCAGGTCGGCTCGCAGCTGGATACAGCCGGGCGTAGCCTGCCAAAACAGAGCCTTGGTGCTGCCGGAGGCGACATCGGTGCCCAAATCCAGATTGTACTGATACATATTGGCCATATCGTCCTTGGTGATACCCAAAGCACTTACATCCTGCAGATAGTCGGACTGTACATATTTTTGTACATAGCCCACTTCCAGCAGCATGATGTCAGGATACAGGTCATTGGTGGGATCAGCCAGGATTTCGTCAATCTTATCCTGATAGTAGTCGGAACCGCCGGCATTGACAAACACCACGCGGGCCAGTTCCTCAGCGGAGAGATACTTGGGCAGAACTTTTTCAAGAATGGTCACATAGTCCGTATTCCAGCCCCAAACCACAAAAGCATCTTTGGCGCTAGGATCGCCAGTAATGGTATTTTCCGGGACCTTGGTTTCGGAGGTAGCAGGTGTTTCTTCCTTAGGCGTTTCAGTTGTGTCGGTTTTGCCGGAGCTGCCACAGCCTGCCAGCAGGCAAAGCATCATCGCAGCGGCAAGAAGCAAGGTGAGCAGTTTTTTCATCGTTTTTCCTCCTTAATAAAATAAAGACATTCTATCGTAACCTACTCGGTTAGTCACTTGTTTGGCGCTGTGCCTACGCTCTCCCCTTTCCACAGCTCACCTTCCACCACCGTGGTATGAGGCAGTGTGGTTCTGGGATGTTCAATCTGTTCAATCAGATGCCGGGCAGCTGTGGCGCCCATCGTACGGGTCTTCTGGTGCAGTGTGGTCAAGGGGGGAGACAACACCTGAGCCATGTGGATGCCATCGTATCCCGCCACCGAGATGTCTTCCGGAATCCGCAGACCCCGACGCCGGATCTCACTGATACCGCCGAGAGCGGAAAAATCATCGGGGAACAAAATGCAGGTAGGCGGCTGCGGCAAATCCAGCAGCTCGCCGGTAATTTTCCCACAGCTGGCAGCGTCGTGGAACACACCTTCCCGCACATAGCTGTCGGGAATCTCCACCCCCGCTGCCTCCGCCGCCCGGTAAAAGCCCACCCTACGGGCTTCAGTGACACTGGACGGTGCGCCGTGGATA
>JAAXZS010000005.1 GCA_012719745.1 Clostridiales bacterium
GATATCCAGCGTGCTCTCCGCCTGCTTCACGGCTTTTGCGGGGCCTGTGTCCTTTGTGGGTATCGCGGTGCCTCACATCGTGAAGTCTATGCTCAAAACAGCAAAGCCGCTTTGGGTCATTCCGGTCTGCTTTTTAGGTGGCGCTATTTTCTGCCTGGGCTGCGACTTGATTGCCAGAACCGTCTTTTCACCGCTGGAGCTGAGCATCAGCTCGGTGAGGGCTGTGTTCGGCGCGCCGGTGGTCATTGGAGTCATGATGAAAAAGCACAGGGGGAGATAGCCGTGGCGTACTTATTTGAAACAAAACAGATGACTGTGGGTTATGACGGCGTTCCCCTGATCCGGGACGTGGAGATTCGGCTGGAAAAGGGACATATTCTCACGCTTATCGGCCCCAACGGCGCGGGCAAATCCACCATACTCAAAAGCATTTCCAAGTATCTGAAAACGGTGTATGGCACCGCCTACATCAGCGGCCGCCCGCTGACGGACATGAGCAATCGGGCACTGGCCCGGCAGATGGCGGTGGTGCTGACGCAGAAAATGAAAACGGAGCTGATGACCTGTCAGGAGATCGTAGAGACAGGGCGCTATCCCTATACGGGAAAACTGGGGATCCTCTCTGAGGAGGATCACCTGAAGGTCCGGGAGGCCATGGAGCAGGTTCATGTATGGGAGCTGCGGCACCGGGACTTTATGCGCATCAGCGACGGACAGCGCCAGCGGGTTATGCTGGCCCGGGCTATCTGCCAGGAACCGCAGATCATTGTGCTGGATGAGCCGTCCTCTTTTTTGGACATTCACTATAAGCTGGAGCTGCTGGACGCCCTGCGGGATATGGCACGGCAGAAGGGAATCTCCGTCATCATGTCTTTGCATGAGCTGGATCTGGCGCAGCGGGTTTCCGATGAGGTGATGTGCGTCAGCGGCGATTATATTACCCACTACGGACACCCGGAGACCATCTTTCAAAAAGAGTTGATCCACCGGCTTTACGGGCTGACGGAAGGAGGATATAATCCTTACTTCGGGAGTTTGGAGATGCGCCGCCCGGCAGGGGAGCCTCAGATTTTTGTTATTGCCGGCGGCGGAACGGGGATTGAAACCTTCCGGGCGCTGCAAAGAAGCCAGACACCGTTTATAACGGGTATTCTCCACGAAAATGACATTGATTATCAGGTGGCTTCAGATCTGGCGTCGGAAATCGTGGCGGAGCGCAGCTTCTGTCAAATTTCGGATGAGAAGTATGAGCAGGCGGTGAACGCCCTGCGGCGGTGTTCCACCGTCATCAACTGCCTGTCCGACTATGGTGACATCAACCGCAGAAACAGAGATCTGCTGGAAGCAGCTGTGTCAATGGGCTGCCACATCGGAAGGCCCGGCGAAGAATAATCTGAACTGTAGCTGGGGTATGATGGCCGTGGGACAGACAACGCGGTAAAGTGACATGTGATGTGTGCACTGCTCTGCATTTTTACATTATTTTGATTGACAACGGCGGCGGGGAATAGTAAGATAAGAGCGTTCCAAATTCAAACAAAAGACATCCTCTGTTGAACAGAGGATTGTTTTTGCATAAATTTGTATTATAAAGGCAATTGGATGTTCAATATAACGCGAATATTAAAACAATATGAACGAATAGAGAAATGATGAAGGGGAGTATCATATGATTTCCAGTAAATTATCCATTAAGAGAAATATCCTGCTGAACCCGGGCCCTGCCACGACCACCGATACGGTGAAGATGGCACAGGTGGTGCCGGACATTTGCCCCCGGGAAAAGGAATTCGCCGAAATGATGAAAACCATGCGGGCGGATCTGGTAAAAATTGTCCACGGAGACCCGGAGCGATATACGGCGGTCCTCTTTTGCGGCTCCGGCACGCTGAACATTGATGTGTGCATCAATTCGCTTTTGCCGGAAGGAAAGAAAGTCCTGGTCATCAACAACGGCGCTTACAGTACACGGGCGGTGGAGATCTGCCAGTATTACGGCCTGCCCCATATTGACCTCCGCTTTCCCATTGACCGACAGCCGGATCTGACGGTGGTGGAGGAGACGCTGAAAAAGAACCCGGATATTGGCCTTGTTCATATCACGCATCACGAAACGGGAACGGGTCTTCTCAATCCCATCCGGGAAATCGGGGCGCTGGTGCATCAGTACGGCGCCGTCTTTACGGTGGACACCACCTCCTCCTATGCCATGGTGCCCATTGATATTGAAAAGGACAATATTGACTTCTGCATGGCCTCTGCCCAAAAGGGAATCATGGCCATGACCGGACTGTCCTTCGTGATTGGCAGGAAAAGCCTAATCGAAGCCTCCCGAAACTATCCAAAACGCTCTTATTACTGCAATCTGGCGCTTCAATACGACTATTTTGAAAAAACGGGAGAAATGCACTTTACACCCCCGGTGCAGACGGTTTATGCAGCCAGGCAGGGTCTTACGGAGTATTTTGCCGAAGGCGAGCAGCCCAAGTGGGCCCGCCATCTGCGGGTTTTTCATGCCATCCATGAAGGCCTTGCGGAGCTGGGCTTCCGCGATGTGATTCCCCGGGAACTGCAGTCGGGACTGGTGGTTTCGGTACGATATCCCGATGATCCCAACTGGAGCTTTGAGAAGGTACACGACTATTGCTATGAGCATGGCTTTACCATCTATCCCGGTAAGATTTCCACCACAAACACCTTCCGCCTGTGTGCGCTCGGCGCTATTGACGAGGAGGATATTCATGATTTCTTCCGGGTATTCCGGGAGGCACTGCACACATACAAAATTCAAATACCCGCACGATATAAGGAGTCCTACTAACAAAAGTCAATAGGTAAAGTGAAAAAATCAGGCAACGAAAAAATAGCACGACAAAAAGGCGGCCGCAACATGCGCCCACCTGATTTAGGAGAATGGCGAAAATCCGTTAAGTATCCAGTGTTGCGTTCTCCAA
>JAAXZS010000003.1 GCA_012719745.1 Clostridiales bacterium
AAGCTCCGAATAATTTCAAACAACATTGTAGACGGAACCATTGAAATGTGGCTGCCGACGATTGAAGAAGTGACGGATAGAACGCAATTTTCCAATCCATCGGTGTATAACACCATGACCATTCCATCCACAGCCCAAAGAGTGATTAAAGTGGCTGGATACAATGACCAAATTGGAAATATAGCAGAATTTTCTGGGGTAGGAAATTTAAATATGGCGCTTCCCAATCCAGACTTAGCCGCTCCGGCGGTAGGGATTCTCACAGTAAAAAGAGGGGGCGGCTATGACTCTTTTACAGGAACTAGCTTTGCAGCTCCGTTTGTTACGGGTTCTGCCGCACTCATGATGCAATGGGGCATCGTGAATCGAAACGATCCATTTTTATACGGAGAGCGCGTGAAAGCATTTTTGCGGCTCGGCGCAAACCGAAAAGTCACCTTGGCGTATCCAAATTCCACATTTGGGTACGGAACGTTGTGTCTTAAAAATACAGTATCGTTTTTGGAGCGTTATCAATGGGGAGGGAACAATATATGGTTACAGCCTTAACGGATGAGGATAGTTTGCCTTTAGAGGAATTTATAAAATTACCTACCACCGTTGATTTCCAAATCATTAACACTGATCGGTTTTCTGCCTATGCAAAAGATAAGCCGTATATACGATTAGGAACAAAACTTGCCAATGACTACATTGTCGGATATACCAATGTAAAAAATGTGCCGCAATTATTACAGGACACCGGCAGCGACTTTTTATCCCTTTTTCCGCGGCTGATGTCGCCAACCGATAGCAAAACCAATGACGCGAGCGGTATTACACAAGTCTTGAATCAACCTTTCCTAAATATTACTGGCAGGGGGGTTATCATTGGCCTTGTAGATACAGGCATCGATTATACAAAACCTGCGTTTAAATTCGAGGATGGAACAACAAAAATTTTAAATTTATGGGATCAAACTGTCGATGGTCCACGGCCGGATTATTTGTACTTTGGTTCTGCGTATGACAAAGCCAAAATAGATGAAGCACTCGACTCGGACGATCCGTACTCCGTTGTTCCCTCCAGGGATGAGGATGGGCACGGAACTTTTCTCGCTTCGGTTGCAGCAAGTAACGAAAAAGGCGAGTATATCGGCGTAGCACCAAAAGCTTATTTAATGGTCGTCAAATTGCGTCGTGCTTGTCAGTTTTTAATTGATCAATATTTGGTAACACCGGATAATCCCAATATTTATGAATCCACGGATTATATGTTGGGAATGAAATACATATTAGACAGATCGGAAGAGTTAAATCTTCCCATTGTGATGTGCATTGGTATGGGCACCAGTGGTGGCGCACACGATGGCACCAGTTTAATGGAGGATTATATTAGCTTTGTGGCGCAGCGTCCGGGGTATGCCTTTATTACCGCAGCGGGAAATGAATCCAACGCCAGACATCATACGCAGGGTAAAATCCCCTTTAACTATGGAACCAGTCAAATCAGCCTCCGGGTCGGCGAGCAAGGCGCTTCTTTCACGGTCGTCATTTTCAGTCCCGGGTTTGATAAGGTTTCAGCAGGAGTTACGTCGCCTACCGGCGAGGTGGTTCCCAGAGTGCCGTTTAAATCCGGACTGCAAAACACGGAGCAGCTTGTGTTAGAAAACACCAGAGTATCCATCCGTTATTTTAGAGATGCCAACAATAATATTATCGTTGCGTTCAAAGATGCTACCCAGGGGATTTGGGATATTACCCTGTTCGGAGATTCGATAATCAGCGGTGATTACTGGGCGTGGCTTCCTATTACAGGACAGGTAAGCCCTTTTGTGGAGTTTTTAAAACCCGTTCCCGACTATACCGTGGTCATGCCTTCCACCGCTTTGCGTTCTATTACATGTGGTGCCTATAATAGCAATGACAATAGTTTGTTTGTATCGTCTTCCTGGGGCCCGACCCGATTGCCGCGAATGGCACCGGATTTCGTAGCACCCGGAGTGAATGTCGGTGGCATCTACCCGACGGGGTATGGAACGATGACGGGCACCAGTGTAGCTGCTGCTATCACAGCAGGATCCACTGCGCTCCTTATGGAATGGGCAATTTTGGACAAAAACATCCCCGCAATGGATGCAGATTTAATTAAAAATTTGTTAATTAGCGGGTGTACACGTGATAACAAGTTGCAATACCCGAATGCCAAATGGGGCTACGGGAAGTTAAATCTGTTTGGAACGTTCGAAGTGATTAGGGAAACTATCATCAATTACAGACTCAATATGCCGTAGAGAGGAGAAATATTGTATGAGCGAAGGAAATACCACACAAGTCAAGAATATAGAGGGCGGTTTTGGAACGCTTCAGATCAAAGCGTTTCTGAACAGCATTGGCAAACCCGCAGAAAAGGCGTTTGTCCAGATAATTGACCCAAACACCGACCGTATTTTAGAGGAAGCCACAACAAATTCCGAGGGGCAGATCCAGCCTATTACGCTTGCAACTCCACCCTTGGAATTTTCTATGCAGCCCAGTCTACCCAGACCGTTTAACCAATACAATGTTAAGGTAACATATCCAAATTATCGAGAGACAAACATAAATAATGTGCAACTGTTTCCCAATTCCACCGCACTGCAAAATGTGGTGCTAACACCAAGCTTTGCAGAAATTGTCATCCCATACCCGGTGTTATGGGGGGATTTTCCACCAAAAATTCCGGAAGCGGAAGTCAAAAGGCTGTCCATTCCCAGCAACCAAGCGGTCTTGCCCGAGCCGGTGATTCCCAGTGTGTTTTTCGTCCATGACGGAAGGCCGGAAGATAAAACAGTTCAAAATTATACCGTAGGATTTACGGATTATATCAAAAACGTAGCCAGCAGCGAAATCTATGCAACATGGCCAAGAGAAGCCCTGAAAGCAAATATCTTAGCCATGTTATCCTTTACCCTCAACCGTGTTTATACCGAGTGGTACCGCGGGAAAGGATATGACTTTACCATCACCAATTCGACCGCGTTTGATCAAGCCTTTACATTTGGTAGAAATATATTTCAGGAAGTTTCAAACGTGGTTGATGAAGTGTTTACCACCTACATCTCCAAACCCGGTATTATGCAGCCGCTGCTGACGCAATACAGTGATGGAAAGAGAGTAAAACGTGAAGGTTGGCTCAGTCAATGGGGCTCCAAAGAGTTGGCGGATCAGGGGTTCTCTGCTCTGCAAATTCTCAAAAATTATTATGGCTATAATATTATTTTGAAAGAGGCAAAAAAAGTGGAGGGTATCCCGCTGTCCTTCCAAGGCGTGTTAAGGGTTGGGGCCACGGGAGAAGCTGTGCGCACGATTCAGCAACAACTCAATGCGATTTCTAACAATTATCCATTGATTCCGAAGGTCATAGAGGATGGGGCATATGGAGAGAACACAGCGGAAGCGGTGCGCACATTCCAGAAAATTTTCAAACTACCCATTACCGGCGAAGTCAATTTCCCAACTTGGTATCGCATCTCTGATTTGTTTGTAGCCGTTGAAAAATTGTCTTAATCGAGGCAATCCCAAGTTTTGTGTAAACCTTCGATGTGGTGTAGAATAGAAGCACCACATCGGAGGTTTTTAAAATGGCCAGAAGAAATCGCAGTCCCGAAGAAAATGAGCGCAGAGCAAAAATTCGCGAGCTATTGCAGGCAAGCAACATCAGCAGCATGGTCGACATCCAAAACCTGTTCAAGGAGACCATTGCTGAATTTATGGAAAATGGTCTTGACGCAGAACTGGATGACGAGCTCGGCTACAGCAAGTATGATTACAAGGACAAGGACACCGACAACAGCCGGAACGGGCACAGCAGTAAAACACTGCGCACCAGCTTCGGAGATGTGGACGTTGCCATTCCCCGTGATCGAAAGGGCGAATTTGAGCCGCAGCTGCTGAAAAAGAACCAGACCAGTATCAGTCAGGACATCGAAGAAAAAATCCTGTCCATGTACGCAAAGGGTATGACAACCAGTGACATTGAGAGCCATATCCGCGAGATCTACGGCATAGAGGTCTCTGACACGACGGTGAGCCGGGTGACGGATAAGATTTTCCCAATCGCAAAAAAATGGCAGCAACGGCCGCTGGAGACCGTCTATACGGTCGTCTTTCTGGACGCTATCCACTTCCATGTCAGAAGCGAAGGACAGATCGTGAAAAAGGCGGTTTATATCGCCATTGGCATCAATCTTGACGGACGGAAAGATGTTCTCGGTATGCGGGTCGGTGAAAATGAAAGCGCCAAGTTCTGGGCAACCGTGCTCAATGGCCTGCGCAACCGTGGCGTGGAGGATATTTTCATCGCCTGTACAGACAATCTAACCGGGTTTTCTGCCGCCATCGAGGCGGTATTCCCAAAGACAGAGATTCAAAACTGCATCATTCACCAGATCCGAAATTCCACTCGATATGTTTCGTACAAAGATTTAAAAGCGCTGGTGGCTGACCTGAAGGCGGTATATGCCGCAGTGGACGAGGCCACAGCCTTGGAGGCACTTGAGGTGTTTGCCCATCGTTAGGACAAGAAGTATCCTAAGATTTCGGCCTCCTGGCAGGACAATTGGCCCAATCTGAGCACCTACTTCAAGTTCCCGCAGGAAGTCCGGAGGCTGATTTATACCACCAACGCCATTGAGGGATTTAACCGTCAGTTGCGCAAGGTGACCAAGGCAAAATCCGTTTTCCCCACCGATGACAGCCTGCTAAAGATGCTATATCTGGCAATGACGGACATTACAAAAAAATGGACCGGCAGGTGGCAGGACTGGAGCATAATCCACGCTCAGCTGGCGGTCTACTATGCTGACAGAATGCCTGATTGAGCATCTGATCCTTGACATGCGACACCCTTGCCGTTAATATAACCGCAAGGGTGCAGTTCCTCAAAGCGAAGCTGCTCCCCTGAAATAATTTGCTCTATTTCCGCGAAAAGAAGACGACCCTTCAAGGTTTGACCGCGAAGGATATTCAGGACTTCTATCTGAAAGAGCTTGATCGAGTCAGTGCTTGCTCCGTCATCCACTACCACGCAAATATTCACAAGGCTTTGAAATATGCCGTGAAGATGGATTTGATTGCTGTCAATCCGGCAGACAAGGTGGAGAGACCTAAGAAAAAACACTTTGTCGGGAGCTTCTACGATGCAGATGAAATGAATGCTTTATTTGTTGCATCGAAAGGAACAAAGCTAGAAATTCCGATCTTGTTTGGGGCTTTTTACGGTCTTCGCAGAAGTGAGGCAATCGGTTTGAAGTGGGATGCCATTGACTTTGAGCATGACGCTCTGACTATCCGTCACACCGTTACTTCATGCGATATTGACGGAAAGCTTACGCTGGTTGCCTCCGATACGACGAAGACAAAGTCCAGCATGAGAACGCTGCCGCTTGTTCCGTTTGTGAAAACGCGGTTGCTGGCACTCAAGGAAGAGCAGGCGGAAAACCGCAGACTTTGTGGGCGGTCCTACATCAGGGAATATCAGGAATATGTCTGTATCAACGAGATTGGCGATCTGATCAAGCCCCATTATGTTACAGAGAGCTTCCGCAAGCTGCTTCGGGCAAATGAGCTTCGAGAGATCAGATTTCACGATTTGAGACATAGCTGCGCCTCGCTCATGCTTGCATACGGCGTTCCCATGAAGCAGATTCAGGACTGGCTCGGACACAGCGATTTCTCGACCACGGCAAACATCTATGCGCATCTCGATTACAATTCAAAGATTTCTTCGGCTGACGCAATGCTTAATGGCTTGGGACTTGCAGTGCAGTAGCCGTTCTCTCCAGAAAAATGGAGAGAACAGCGAAAAAGTCCGCTCAGAACACCATTCCGGCATAAAGAAAAAGCCAGCAACCCCGCATGGTTACTGGCTTTTCGATGGCGGAGCGGGTGGGATTCGAACCCACGGAACCTTGCGGTTCAACTGATTTCGAGTCAGTCCCGTTATGACCACTTCGATACCGCTCCGTATATTTCTCACATCAGCTCACCTCAGAAATTGGGGAGAACAGATGGGGAGAACGAGTAAAATATGAAATTGTAAAACCCCGAAAAACCCAGTCATATCAAGGCTTTCCGAGCAGAGGCTTACGAAAAACGGTTTTGATTTCGAGTGCGGCTCGTTATGACCACTTCGATACTTCTCCATGTAGGAAATATGCAATTTTAAGGATTTGTCACATGATTTCGAGTCAGGGCCGTTATGACCACTTCGATAGCCCTCCGTATATGTCCACCCGCTTGTCTTCCGGCGCTTTTTGTGATTCAAAAAGCATTAGGAGAGAACTGCGGGAGAGAACAGCAAAAATTATTCGATTTTCAAGTGCGCAAACCCTGATAAATCAAGGCTTTCCGGCGGACGAAACGATCAGTTCTTTCGAAAATTTCGAGTCAGGGCCGTTATGACCACTTCGATACCTGTCCGTATATTGTGCGGCGCCCGGAAATCCGACGCACTTATGATACCATGCTTTTTTCTTCCTTGCAACCTCCATTTTTCAGAATATCCGCCCCTGTCCGCCCCGTAGAATGATAGGAGAGGAGTGATGCGCGGATGAAGAAAACCGTTTACCTTTACGGCGGTCGGGGCGAATACGCCAACTATGTCTCGGCGCTGACGGAGGCGGGGGCAGCGGTGCGCCTGACCCGAAATCTCTACCCCAGCCTGGACTGCGGGTACCTGCTGCTGCCCGGCGGCGGTGATATTGCGGGACACCTTGACGCCACGGAGTCCTTTCTGATACAATCCTTCGTAGAAAGTAGGCGGCCCATTCTGGGCATCTGCCGGGGGATGCAGGCGCTGAACGTCTATTTCGGCGGCACGCTGTTTGACCGCATACCCGGCCATCAGGCGCCCCACCGGGATCTGATCCACCCCACATGGACAGAAGGGCCTTTGCAGAAGCTGTTCGGCCCCGTGGCCGATGTCACCAGCAATCACCATCAGGCGGGTGAGACGCTGGGCGAGGGCCTGGTGGCGGCACAGTGGGCGCCGGACGGGATCATGGAGGCGCTTTTCCACCGGACGCTGCCTATTATCGGCGTACAGTGGCATCCGGAACGCCAGTCCTATGGTCTTGCCCGCCACGATGCGGTGGACGCAGCGCCCCTGTTTGAAACCTTTCTGGCATTGGGAGACATGAAATGAACGGTATTTTGGAAATCAATTTAGAAATTGGGAAACCGGCCGCAGAGGAGGCGCTGCGGCGTCTCGTCTCTGAACTTGGACAGGCCCGGCATCACGGCTATAGGGCGGTAAAGATTATCCACGGCTACGGCTCCAGCGGTAAGGGCGGACGCATCCGCACCGTCTGCCGGCAGTATCTTTTGCAGGAGGCGGCTGAGGACCGTCTGCGGGCGGTGCTGCCCGGTGAGGATTTCACCATTTTCAGTGAGGACACCCGTCGGGCCTTTTCCCTGTGTGACGGGCTGCGGCGGGACAGAGATCTGGAGAACAGCAACCGGGGCGTCACCCTTGTGGTGCTGTAAGCGGAAACTTCAGTTTTTTCTTGTAAAAACGTCTTGACAGCGGCGCTTTTCCATGCTATTATCTTTAAGCTGACGATTTAGGCGGAGGGCCACATGCGGGTGTAGCACAATGGCCAGGGCACCAGCCTTCCAAGCTGGGGATGCGGGTTCGATTCCCGTCACCCGCTCCAATTGATAAGCCTCAGTAGCTCAGTTGGATAGAGCAACCGCCTTCTAAGCGGTAGGTCGGGGGTTCGAACCCCTCCTGGGGTACCACCTCTGTTCAACCGGGGGACAAGTCAGCAGGCTGTTTACCTATATGTGGTGGGTGTAGCTCAGTTGGTTAGAGCACCGGATTGTGGTTCCGGGTGTCGAGGGTTCGAGTCCCTTTACCCACCCCACAACATAAGGGATTGGGAGCAATCCCAATCCCTTATTCATTTTCCCCATAGGGGTGTAGCCAAGTGGTAAGGCAAGGGACTTTGACTCCCTCATCCGCTGGTTCGAGTCCAGCCATCCCTGCCAGCATAACCGGATGGATACATCCTTTATGATAAGCACCCGCTCCGTTAGCTCAGTCGGCAGAGCACCTGCCTTTTAAGCAGGGTGTCCGGGGTTCGAATCCCCGACGGGGCACCAAAAATTAAAACCGCTTAACCGCAATGGTTAGGCGGTTTTTTCTATGCGTATCAATGGTTTCGGCCGTTTGAAAATATAAAAATATTTATGCGGCGTATAAGCAAATGACACGCCGTTAGCAATTTTTCAAACGCAAAATGCTAATGAAAATGCTAATGAAAAGCAGCCCCGCAGGAGCCATAAACTCCCACGGGGCTGCTTGCGTTATTATATGTTTTATAAAGATTCCCCGTGACCTACCAGGAGGTAAGCCACGGGGATTGCTTTACATATTAATCGGGAATCCGAATCTCCTGCCCGGCGTAGATCAGGCCGGGGTCTGCGATATCGTTGTGGTTGGCCAGTGCAGCCACCGTGGTGCCGTAGGTCTGTGCGATGCCCCACAGGGTATCACCGGGATTCACGTTGTATGTAGTCTCCTGCGGCTCGTCAGGCTCCAGCTTGGCATTTACGGCACCCTGCACGGCCACATAGTTATAGCCGGCTGCCTCGAGCCGCTGCTGGCGCTCTGCGCCGTTACCCCACTCGCCAGCGATAACTTCACTGGCAAGCTCGTCCACCGTCTTGGCGGGCGCTGCGGGGGTCTCCTGCGGCACGTCGGCAGCGTATCCATTTTTACCAGCCGCACGGATGACGGTGGGAAAATCCATATAGCAGTAGTCCTGGTCGCAAACATGGCCCGCCACGGTGTTACTGCGTACCATATTGGTGCCGCCACCGAATTGGTGCATGGGATAGTCGGTGATCTCGTCGGCGCACCACGCCGCGTACCACCATGTGTAGCGCTTGGACATCTCCGCGCCGGAGCAGTGGTTACGGTAAAAGTCGCCGTTGCAATAGACGCCGGCGAAATAGCCAGCGGCCTCCATGGCATTGCACCATGCCCGGATGATGTCGTCCACGGTCTCTTTTTCCAGGGCCTTTTGGTCAGCGTCCTCGCAGTCCATATAGATGGGATACTCAAACTGCCGACCCCGCAAAACATTGTCGATGAGATATTGCGCCTCCACGCGTGCCTGTTCCTCTGTGACAGCCAGGCTGTACTGATAGCAGCCCACGCCCAGGCCCAGCGCCTTGGCCTGCTCATAGAAGCTGTCGAAGCAGCTGTCTTTGTCGCACGAATTGGCTCCTCGCAGGATCACGAATTCTACGCCCTCTGCCTTGGCCTGCGCCAGATCCATGCCCCGCTGCCAGCGGCTGATGTCGATACCAAATTTACGCATTGTCTTTATCCTCCGTTTTTTCACTATTTTTTTGAAGCAACTCGATAGCGTTTGTTACAACCCCCGGAAGATGAACCCCCATCAGCCCCGCGTTCTCTGTGATAGACAAGGCTTCGTTCGCGCAGAAAGCAATAACTGCCGCATCCCGGATGTAATTAGTTCCAAGCAAAATATCAAGCCGGCAGGCTAAAATTCTTCAATGAATCCTGCCATTACCGTTCGCCTCCCTTCTCAGCCGCAGAGGGAGTAGCTTTAGTTTTCTGCAGTTTAAATGCAATGCTACTTTGCTGACTTTGGAACTCCTGCAGCGTCTTAATATGCCACGGCGTTTTTCGCGTGATAGAACGAAACGACAGCGAGCAAAAGAAGTTTACAAGGAACACCTTTGGCACATGATTGATATTGCCTTTCTGAAAATTCCTGAGCAGTCCTTTTGAGCACCAGTTATTTACAGCTGTCCTGCCATAGCCGGTAAGCTTTACGATATCGGGCGTGGTCAGCACATCACGGTATTTTGCCAAGAGCTCCGTATAGTATGTACGCATCATCTCAAGAACGTCTTCCGGCATTTCTTTCGGAACGAAGGATCTGTAATGCCCGCCGTACCAGCCTTGGGGTGCGGAATATAATTCTGGAAATACGGCGCGCTCGTTCATATATTCGCGTACATCCTCTTTGCGAATCCTATAACACCGTGTTTTCTTGCCGCTGTATTCACACGGTATCTTCCCGCTATTGAGAAGATGCAGGGCGGTGCTTTTGCTGATATGGCAAATGCGATAAAATTGGTCTTTGTTGATAATATCCGGAACGCTGTCCCAGTCGATAAATTCATTGTTCATAGCAATACACCTCTGAATAAATTTATTGGTACAAAAACTGTCTGTGTGTATTGCCAAGGATCATTAGTTCTCTCCTGTTCTCCCCTCAGTTCTCTCCTAAAATGGGAAAACAGGCTTACTCGAACTTTTCAGCACTTTCGGGCTTTTCAAGGCATAATTGCAAAAATTCGAGTATTTATGCGGGTTTTCAGTCATACGGAAAGACCAGAAAAATAGGCTAAAAAACCTAAAACTGACAGCTGGCTAAAAGACTCGAAATCAGTTGAACCGCAAGGTTCCGTGGGTTCGAATCCCACCCGCTCCGCCATCCGAAAAGCCAGTAACCATGCGGGGTTGCTGGCTTTTTCTTATGCTCAAAAGACTCGAACCCTTAGCCCGTCCGGGCTTGTTCTCCCCATGCTCCGGGGAGAATAGGCTACTGAGCTGAAAGCCCAAGACCGCTCAGCATTGCATCAGCCGAAGAAATCTTGGATGCGTAGTCCAAGTGTGCGTAAATATTAGCTGTTGTTGAGAAATCGCTGTGTCCGAGCCAGTCCTGAATCTGCTTCATGGGAACGCCGTTTGCAAGCATCAGCGAGGCACAGCTATGTCTCAAATCATGAAATCTGATCTCTCGAAGCTCATTTGCCCGAAGCAGCTTGCGGAAGCGCTCTGTAACATAATGGGGCTTGATCAGATCGCCAATCTCGTTGATACAGACATATTCCTGATATTCCCTGATGTAGGACCGACCACAAAGTCTGCGGTTTTCCGCCTGCTCTTCCTTGAGTGCCAGCAGCCGCGTTTTCACAAACGGAACAAGCGGCAGCGTTCTCATGCTGGATTTTGTTTTCGTTGTGGCGGAGGCAACCAGCGTAAGCTTTCCGTCAATATCGCATGAAGTAACGGTATGTCGGATGGTCAGTGTGTCATGCTCAAAGTCAATGGCATCCCATTTCAATCCGATTGCCTCACTTCTGCGAAGACCGTAAAAAGCCCCAAACAAGATCGGGATTTCCAGCTTGGTTCCTTTCGATGCAGCGAATAAAGCGTTCATTTCATCTGCATCGTAGAAGCTCCCGACAAAGTGTTCTTTCTTAGGTCTCTCCACCTTGTCTGCCGGATTGACAGGGATCAAATCCATCTTCACGGCATATTTCAAAGCCTTGTGAATATTTGCGTGGTAGTGGATGACGGAACAAGCACTGACTCGATCAAGCTCTTTCAGATAGAAGTCCTGAATATCCTTCGCGGTCAAACCTTGAAGGGTTGTCTTCTTTTCGCGGAAATAAGGAGAGATGACACGCTTCACCATGTTGGTATAAGAAGCGTATGTCGGAACTGCAATGGAGCTTTTCACGACACGAAGCCATTGCTCCATAAAGTCTGCAAAAAGGATTTCGCTTGTCACCGGCTCATCCGGCTGAAAGGTACGGCGTTTCTCAGCAAGAATTGCCTCAGCCCGTTTCTTGTTGCCCTTCACAGTTAAGCCGGTTGACATCCATTTGGTCTTTCGATTCCCAAGAGAATCATTATAGTTTAGTACAGCATAAAAATAGCCATTCTTCTCACGAAGATGCCCTGCTACCATAAAAATACCTCCTTCTTCGCAGCAGAGACACCTACCGTCAACTGGGAACCTATTATACCAGAACCGGGTTCGAATTGGAGGACCTCTGTGCAATTCTTTTTTGTAAACTTTCCGAGTCCAAAACTTATGCGTTTGCCACTTCTTGCAGCTCTGCACATCCAATGGACAGGTAAGTGAAAAGGTGAGCCTTCGGAATACGATAGGCTCTGCCGACCTTGAGGCAGCAGACTTTTCCTTCTCTGAGGATGCGATAACCTGTTTTTGTGCTGATGCCGAGGATTTCACACATCTGTTCAATGTTCATGACGTCCGGGTATTCCTTGAGCATCAATTTGTATGCGTCCCTCTGTGTGATCGTAGTTGTATTCACCCGTCTCACCTCCTTCGTGATTTTTTGCTTATCAGCAAAAGGATGCGCAGCAGTCTTTGTCGGACTGCTGCGCATAGTTTTCATTGATAAATTTTCCAGCATATTTATCTCGTCCCCTGCTGAATAGGGAGTGCTGCGGACTGCCGACGGTCAACCGGCATCATGGGAATCTCACCCCTCCGAGGAACGCTCCGAGCCGCCTGTCTCAAGGACAGACGGAAGTATCATTGTACCCAACTTCTACATCGTCGCAAGCAGCCACACCACATGACTGTTATAGCTCTCCGGTGATCGCTCGCTCCAAACGGAGGTCTTGGCGTCGGAAACTGTGTTGCTACGCAGAAGCGGAAAGATCCGCAGCACTGACTATTCCGTTTTCAAGGAACATGAGAAGGATTACTGTCCTCTCACCTTACTACGGACATCTCAAGGCGTTTTTTTGACATGCTCTGCAAAAAATCAGAAAAGTTTTTTTGCTCGCTTTCTGATGCGTCCTATGGTCCGGGTGACGTTTGCAACATCAATTCCGGTTTCCTTCGCATAAGTCAGATATTTCATTCCGTCTACAATGCAATGCTTGTATACATCTTCTCCGCCACAAAGATTGACATGCTTGAAAAAGACCTTGCCGGATTGAAGATATGCTATGAGCTGACGCCGGATATGCTCAAGGCAACGCATTTCTGTACGAAGTGCAACTTCCTCATGGGCGAAAACGAGGTTCCTGTCAAGGGAAAGCTGGACGCCTTTCTTGCCGCGCACGGGGGCAGGAACGGTTTACCCGCCTTAAAACCCTTGGCGCAGATTATACAGAGGAAGCTATAACAGAACGCATTAACGGCAAGCGTACCCGTGCCGCCAAAGCTCCACGGACAGAACGCAAGAGCGTTTCCTTGCTGATAGATATTGAAAACAGTATCAAGGCAGGACAAAGCCGGGGCTACGAGCAATGGGTGAAAATCCAAAACCTCAAACAGGCTGCAAAGACTATGAATTTCTTAACTGAAAATCAGATTGAGCAGTACGCGGATTTGGAAAGCCGGATAGAGGAAGTCACCACTGCAAGCGAACAGGCAGCAGACGCATTAAAAGGCGTGGAAAAGCGGCTTACGGATATGGCGGTACTTATCAAGAATATTTCCACCTACCAAAATACAAAGCCCGTCTATGACGCATACGGGGCGGCAAAAAATAAAGCGCAGTACCGCGCCGGACAGGAAAGCAATATCATCCTGCATGAAGCCGCTGCAAGAGCAATCAAGGCGGCGGGTATCTCTGGCAAGCTCCCAAACGTCCCCGCGCTGCAAGCAGAATACGGGAAGCTCCAAGAGCAGAAAGAAGCCCTATACGCCGACTATGGCAAGCTGAAAAAGCAAGTCAAGGAATATGGCGTTATTAAGCAGAATATCGACAGCATTTTGCGACAGAACAGAGAGCCGGAACGGGGAAAAGAAACGGAACGTGGATAGCAATAGCTTTATTCATAGCAATTTGCTATAATAGTTTCAAAGAATGAGAGGTGGTGAGGTGGCTTGAATAGATTAGTTGTTATTGGAAATGGATTTGATTTAGCTCATGGCTTGCATACAAAATATTCTGATTTTATGGCATATTTATGCTCCTATGAAAAAGAGCCAGAAGTTATATATGATAGATTTGTTCTTAGTGATAGTATTTCCTTGCAAGACCAAGAAAGACATCATTTTTATGGCCGGTTTACGGGTTTACTCCGGAGAAAACCTGCTACCCCAATCTTTTCAAAGAAAGGGGATTCAGTAGAAACGATAAATACGACCACTATGAAGTTAAGTTCAAAATCCTTTTCTTTGCTTACAAAAGATATTACTTTGTTTACTTCCAACAATTATCAGCAAGAATTATCGGCAGAAGAGTTGGAAACCTATTTAGCAGTTAAAGCTGAAATGAAAACGAAGCAGATACATGAGGAAAACACACAATGTTTCAAAACCCCCATGAGTATAGTATTTACACAGTTTGAACCCGAACGTAGGTTTACAGAAGTCTTAGTAAGCAATGATGTAGCACCGCATATTGATGCTTGGATAAAATCACGGGATACTGGTTTTTATGGAATTGACTATCAAATTAACAAGGGCAGCGCATTTCAAGTGTTCAACCCAGATTTTTTCATACTTTCAGGGCAAAATGTTGCCGTTGTCGAAACAAAATCCGACGGAGATGATAGCGATGTAAATTGCGCCAAGTACAAAGCAGCAAAGCGTCATTTCGATTTGTTGAATAAAGCACTTGACTCTGCAGGCAATAAGCGAAAATATTACTTCTATTTTTTAAGTCCTGTAGATTTTAACGTTTTTGGAGACTACTTGTCTGATGGTAGGTTGTTCAGAACGACATTCCATAGTAAGCTCATGGAGCTACTCGAAAAAAAGATTGAATTGCTTGGAGAGTAGCCTTTATTGGGATTCGCATATAAATATAGTAGCTATTTTCTTCTACTGTGCTATTGTTTCTTGCTGACAGAAGGCCCGCATATGAATAAAGTGCAGAAGGTACTATAAGACAGCTTCTACATGCCGCTTACCGGAGTTGGTGGTTCTGAAGTAGGACATGGACTTGATTTTGGTCAAGCTCCGGTGGAGGGGCGAAAAGTCGTGCTGTGGATTGTGGATGCCCTGAACTTGATTGCAACAGATATTTCGCCAGCAGCTTCTCCTGCGCTTCCAGCTGGCGTGGCGGCCAGCAAATAATTTACCAATTGCAAAGATGAGCGCTCAAGACCGGATGCAGCCGGCCTGAGCGCTCACCGTGCATATGGAAATTATAACTCGCGTCAACTTACTCGGCAGATTCAGCATTCAGCCAGCGGATATAGCCGTTGTCCTTCTTCCGATAGGCACAGCGCAAGCGGCTTCCGTCGAACACATCGTCGGCAAAGTTGATGTACGTTTCCGCAGGCGAATAGTTCACGCCCCAGCTTTGCCACCACACCGGCAGTTTGAATTTCCGCCCATCGTCGGTATCAAAATAACACAGTAGCATGGGTTTATTCCTATGCCAGCATCGGAAGGTCAGTGTGCCGGTGAAATCCCCGGCATCTTCCGGATAGCTGTAGTCATCCAGTGGCGCGGCATCACGCCCCTCGCGAGTACGGATGATCTGCGCCCTGCATGGGAACATTTCTTCGTATGTCATAAATCCTCCTCATAATTCAAAATTTTGATTCTGCTGTTGTTGACTCATCTCATATCTCTGCTTCAATTCCTCAAAAAGCTCTGGTGGAATGGAACTGATGAAATCCTGGTATTCACGCAGCTCATAAATCAGAGACTGGCCCTCCTGCCGTTCCTTCTGCAGCGCCCACTGTGCTCGCTCCGTCTCAAGGCGATATACTGATTCATTCTCCCTGAGGATTTTTAGCTGATCATCATAGGGCTTGAGTTTTGACTCAAAGGCGTTGATTCTTGGATACCAGTCCATCAGCAGCTTCAGCGCTTTTTCTTTCTGCTTACCGGCATTAAACGTACCGATGTTTTCAATCTCGGTACGAATCGCAGTCATCTCGTCGGTCAAGCGGTGAGCCTGCTTGTAAAGCCAAGTCGGAATATGTTTCCGCTTGGTGGCGGCGGCAGCTTGCCCGCGCTCCAGCTCCGGAAACTCCGCGGCCATGTGGTCGTGAAATTTGTCCTGCCACTCCACCAGCTTATCCCGTCCACCGATGACCTCCTTGGCCGACAGGCGCCTGTCCTTCGTCAACGGCACAAAGCAGATGTGCATGTGCGGGTTGTGCTCGTCCATGTGAACCACGGCGGAGAAGATGTTTTCCTCTCCCACCTCGCGCTTCAAGAAATCCAGGGCGTGTTTAAAATAAAACCTCACCCGATCCTCCGGCAGCGATGCCAGAAATTCGGGTGAGGCGGTGATGATGGTGTCGATGAACTTCACGCTGTCCTTGCGCACCTTCAGTTTCGGATTTTCCTTCTGTGCTTTCTCAATGCGCGTCTGGATCTCGCCGTAATATTGCAGGCACGGTTCGATCAGATGATAGTTGAGATGGGAGCGCTCGGGATCGACGTCCGGGTTGCTGGTGTAGCGCTCTTTCTTGCGCTCATGGTGTTTCTCGATGGCGGTCGCGGGGCCGCCCTTCCGTTTCTCAAATCGCATGATTGCATAGGGCATAAATCAGAACTCCTTTCCATTCAACGATGCTGAGATGTAATCGTCAGCTTTTTTCACATACCACCCGCCAATATGAAAACGCGCCCGCGCCGCCTGCCCTGCGGGGCCGACTGCGCGAACACGTTTTCCCGCCCGACAAGAAAGTCCGGCCCCTCAAAGGCGGGCCGGACTTTTTGCCGTGCGTTTGGCTGGCGGTATAACGCACTATACCTTGCCGTTGGCAAGGTGTGCGGCCGGGGCCACCCCGGCACCCCGTTCGGCGGCTTGGCAGCGCCCGATCCACAAATGTATACTCATACTCGGGCACCGCTTCGCCGCAGTTTTTGCCGCCGTACTAACCCTGCTGTTACTCGGATTCGGCAGCAAAAACCACGCGCACGGCGCGGGACGCAGGACAAAAGACGACGGGAATTGCGCCATAGCCATATATGGATAGCCGTTACGGGGAAATGCACAGCATAAAAGTTTTGAAAAAATAAGTTTATGCTATCGATAGCATAAACTTTCGGTTTTGGCTCTTGAGGGAATCTCTTAATTCCTTTAAGCATGGCATAAAAAGAGACTGCATCCAAACAAAAAGTTCAGACACAGCCTCTGTTTTATGCAACCTAAATTCTTCGTATCAATTTGGGATTGTACTCCGGAATGAAAAATGCGCAGGTACTAAGCACAGCAACCCGTCTGTCCTTCCAGATAAAATTTAGTTGAGCAGCGAGCAATCCGATTTGTGCAGGGAGCAGACCAACTCCTGAATCGCCTCCGACAAGTCGCCACGCCTTGTTCATGTTTTGTTTGATGACAATATCGCATTCTTTTTTTGTTGTGGCAAACTTACGATAATCGTGATTTCGGTTCTCCCGATTCACACGGGCCTTATATCCTCCCGCAATCAGCTCATCAAGAGTCGCATAGTAAGAATCAAAGTCCGGGTCGGGAATAGACGCCATGTGATAGAACGCCTCCACCATCGGGTAATTGATGTACAGCTTTCCCATGTCAGACGATTCTACAAAGTACCTTGCCATGCCGCTGATCTTTTCTGGCGTGAAGCCTGGATCGTGCGGATCAAGATCAAAGATCAGAAGGATGTCAGAATAGAACTCATCAAATAATGCTTTTTTCACCGGATCAGGCTCACGCGATTTCAGCAGCTGGAGCAAGTCCATATCAGCGGGATCGTTCTCCTCAAACATCTCATGATAAAGCGAGTAGATATTCGTACAGTAGGAAACAATCTCATACTTGATATCAATTTGATAAACGGACAGTAGCCGCTCCATCAAAGCCACATCTGTCTTTGCTCCCTCAACAAGCACAAGAATCTTCCGCTTCTCCTCAGCCATTGAATTCACCGCTCATATAGAGCTTTTCCAGATTGTGTCCCTCCCGAAGCTCTCGATCGGTGGCATTGGCGAATGACGTAAGCTTCTCCCCAGTCAGAATGAAGTAGCAGTCCGGACGCATGATGCGATTTGAGAGTAGATTCGTATTATGGGATGTGAGGATGGTCTGGAAACCGGACATATGCTCCAGAAGCTCAACAAGCGTTTCCGCCAACTCATAATGATAGAATGCGTCAAACTCATCAATGAACATCAGTGAAACGTCGGCGGAGGTTTTGTACCAATAGAAAAATGTGTAAAGCGCTTTCGTACCGCTGGACGCAACCTTGAAAAATGGCAGCGGTTTTCTGGTATCAAAGTACAGGCGCTTGGTTCCATCAGCATCTTTCTTCGCAACCAGATTTTCTTTAATCCCCGCCTTGTGCAGGAAAGACTCTAACTCCTTAAGCATATTTCCTTCGAAAATAAAATCATAATAGTCCTTGCTGTCTGCCTTATAACCAATATAACGGTTTTCATCCAGGCTGCGGAACCAGAGCATGTGAGACACAAAGCGCTGCATCCGATAAAGCGGATGATCGTCCGGGAGCGCCGAATTGTTGATGGCATATTTCAGTATGGAGTCGCTGCCACGGAAGGAGAGATTCAGTGTCGTGGTCAATGCCTCAAGGCCGGTCAGATCGCCGCGATTGTCCTCGTAGTCGTAAGTGAACAGACGCTTGCCGTCAATTGCAACGGATTCATAAACAAGGGTCTGCTTGTCATTTTTACGGTAGCGGTAATCAACCTCACCGCTGTCGAACGTGAATACATAATGAAACTCCGCGTATCCCGCTTTGTTGTTGACATTCAGATAATAGTCGTATAAGCCCGGCGTCACATTGTTTGTCGTCAGGTGCGATACGATGTCAAAAAGCGCCAAACCCAAGTTGGACTTGCCGACAGAGTTTTTGCCGTAAACGATGAGCTTGCTGAGCAAACCGTTGGTGACGCAGGAATCATTGAATTTATAATCACGGACATCAGAGAAATCTAACCGAATGGTATTCTCAAAGTTTTTAAAACCCGTAACCTCAAACAGCTTTAACATGGTGCCCACCTACTTTCACCATTATTATACCCACGGTAAAGCATCAAGTCAACAAATACCGTAATAAAATTACGGATAATCCGGAATTATTTTTCGACATAAAATGATTCGTGGCGCGTTTGCTGTTGATTCACATCGCTGCGATGAAGCACCGCACGGAGTCAACACGGTGAGCGCTCACAGTTTGCTCACACTTTTTCTGAAAATCTGCTAAGCGGCCTATTTTTTCAGAAGCCCTGAAGCCAGCGGCTTTGTGCCGTCAAACCCGCATAAAATCAGGCTTTTTAGGCGTTTCCAAGTGCTCACAAAAGCCACTGTTGGGCACGCCGGGATAGCCGATTCCAACGACTCGAAATCAGGTAAACCCGCAAGGGTCCGAGGGTTCGAATCCCTCGCCCTCCGCCATCAGAAATCCAGTAAACATGCGTGTTTACTGGATTTTTCTTTTTCTCCGGGCTTCAAATAATTCCTCTTATGTACCTGTTCTCTCCTGAAATCAGGGGAGAACAGCCGAGACCCTTTAAGTGGTCTCTTTGTCCTCTGTTACAATCGCATCCAGCCAACGGCTGCTGAAATCGCCCGACGCCGGGAGCAGCAAACCATTCTCCATTGCCTGCGCGGATGACAGCTTTGACGAATAGTCCAGATGCGCATAGATGTTTGCCGTCGTACTGAAATCACTGTGACCCAGCCACTCCTGAATTTGTTTCAGCGGTATGCCGTTGGCAAGCAGAAGGCTTGCGCAGCTGTGGCGAAGGTCGTGAAAACGCATCTTTCGCATTCCATGCTTTTCAATGAATTTCGGAAATTGGCAGGTCAGATAGTGTCCCTTCATGCGGTTCCCCAGCTCATCGACAAATACATATCCATCGTAGTCGTAATTGTAGCAATCCCCACAGACTTTTTTATTGACCTCCTGCGCCTCCATGACCTGCTGAAAGTACTGACGAAACGCACCGATCAGCGGAAGCGTACGCAGGCTGGATTTGGTTTTGGCAGAGACCTGTTCAATGTCCTCCTGCTTGCCGTCAAGCTTAATGGAAGTCACCGTTCTTTTCACGGAAATCGTGCCGTGTTCAAAATCGATAGCATCCCATTTGAGACCGAGAACCTCACCGCGCCGGAAGCCATAAAATGCCCCGACCAGTACGGGAAGCTCCAGCTTTGTTCCTTTTGTGATCTCAAACAACTGCTGCAGTTCTTTAGCGTCAAGGAATACCGGCTGAAAGTCATTCTTTTTCGGACGGTCAACCTTTGTTGCCACATTCTGCGCAATCATATCCGTTTTCACGGCATATTTCAGTGCCTGGTGAATCACCGCATGATAATGAATCACAGTGTTGGCCTTGACTTCGCGCAGCTTTTCCGAATAGAAGGTTTGGATATGCCGGGCTTCCAGATCGCACAGCCGAATATTTTTCTTGCGGAAGTACGGCGCGATGGTACTGTTCACCATCCCGGAATACGAGCTGAACGTCGTGATTTTAATTCTGGTTTTCACAATATCCAGCCACTGTTCGAGATAATCCGCAATAAGCATGTCAGAGCTGAGATCGCCGACCTCCTGCGGAATTTCAAAGGCGCTGCGGATTTTGACAAGCTCCGCTTCCGCTTTACGTTTGTTACCTTTTTCGGGTAAGCCTGTTGAAATCCATTTGGTTTGTCGATTCCCGCGCTTGTCCTTATAGTTCAATACGGCATAAAAATATCCTTTTTTGATTTGCAGATGTCCTGCTACCATAATTTTATTACCTCCAAAATAATAGATTTGCACACAGGACAGTTTCTGTACCGACAGCATCATTATAGCTGCCGACAAGGAGTTCTGCCACTGTGCGAATTGTGCAATCGCAGCCGCTTTGGCTCGAATCAGCGCTCGTCACGATTGTCGCGTTCCCTCTGGCGCTTCAAGAGATCCAAAGCCTTGAATACTGCCTCATACACTTGCTTATCGGTGTAGCTTGCGGGAAAATATCTGCGGATGTCATCACGCCTGAACTTATATTGCTCCTGCTGATTGGGTTTTGGTTCTGACAATATCTCGCCGATCGCATCAGTCGAGAGTAACCCGTCCAGCGAGAGCTTTTTGAGTTGGATGGACTGCGCGTGGGACGGTGTGCAGTCGTTCAAAGCCATGGCGTCCAGCAAAACGCGCTGCTCTTGCTCCAAAAGATAGGAAAGTTCCACGGCGGGATTGAAAGCAATTTTACTGTCGTCCACCTGTTGAAGCAGCTCCGGGATAAGGTAGGTCAGACGGATATAACGCTGAATTTGGCGTGAGCTGTCATTAGAATCCTCTGCCATGCTATCCCTTGTCCACTTCTGGCCAACTTGGCCAGAAGTTTTGCCTTGATGATTTAGCGCTTCCAACTTCATTTTATAGGCAAATGCTTTTTCACTTGGCAGAATAACTCTCTACGGTTGCCATATTTCTGCGAAATGTTTCGATATCCACAATAAAAACCTCCTTGTAATTCACCGGGAGGTCTGATAGAATAGATTTACCAGACCTCCGGGTGTGGTGACATGAAAGCAGTCTGCTTACTTTGACGGGTGGCGGGCTGTTTTCATTTTTTGATGTCGCTTTCCAACTTTATGATTCCTCTTCGGATTGCCTCTGCTTTGCTCACGGACTCCTGCGAGGTATATTCGGTGAGAATATTTTCGCACTTGTCGTCCAGTCGAATGTGGATTGGCCTCCCTTTCGGATTATCAGTCGGTCTGCCTTTTGGAGCCATCTTCATCACCTCTTTTGTAGCCCATAATTAGATTATACATTTATGGGCTACAAAAGTCAAGAGCTTTTTTTAAATTTTACGTGACATTTCAATAATTTTGTGCTACCTTAATAGAAAGAGGTGGGATAATATGTCGATATTTGATAAAAAGGAAGTTCTTCCAGTTGAACCGCCAAAGCATATTGTAATATCCACTGGAAACTTGCATCGCGAATATAGGGTTCTTGACTGCATATTTGCTGTAGACTTCAACAAGCAAACATGGTTTAAGGCCGCAAATCCGGCAGACTCATTTAACGGAGTTAAAGACCAATTAGCGCAGAGGTGCAGGGATTTGGGCGGAGACGCAGTAATCAGCTGTCAATTTCAATATAGAATCTCGACGGACAACGCAGTTCTCTCAAAACAGGTAGCAGAAATTTGGGCTTACGGAACGGCTATAAAATTCATATAGAATTGTCGCACCAGCTACCGCCCCCATCATTCGGGAGCGGTTTTCTTTTTCCCTGTCCACAGATCCATGGTCGAATCGTCCGATTCAGTGTACTGCGTTTTCATGTCAACCAATTCCCGGTTCTTTGCGTACCACTCCCTGTCTTGCTTATCCAGCGCTTTCCCGGACGCCTTGCGTTCCCGGATGCGGACGATCTGGGCAAACAGGCAGTCACCAATTTCATAGTAGGCCGCGATGAATGTCCACCAGTGCATATACTCCACCGCCCGGATTTCCTGTCCGGTGACGCGGTTGATCGGTGCAACGATGTACCGAAAATCCTGCTCCCAGTCGACGAGCTTGGGAGCTGTCCTGTTTTTCTTCTCGTCGTCCCCACAGTTTATGAACCAGTACATCAGTTTCAGCGCGTCGTTATAGCAGTCTTGCGGCATATCTTCAAAATCAGGATAGAATATGCCGAGTGCCGCAACGGCCCGCTCCTGCTCACTTAATTCTGCATCAGACAGGGCTGTACAGATGTCCAGAATAGCCCGGTAATCGGAGCGGATTTCATATTGGACATCGCCGATCAAAATGCTTTTCGGCAGCAGATCATTCCACCGAATCATTTCTTATACTTAGCCGTATACTTGGCAATGCGCGGATTGGTCAGCTTTTGCTCTCGGGCGAACGTGGTATCAATCTGATCCATGACTGCCAACATGAAATTACACCATACGGGGAGGCCGTTACCGAGGGCATAAACATTCATCTTGCCAAACAGGCTATCACATACAGGCTCGTTGAACGCCCCGTCGATGATTTCCCGCATTTCTGCGTCCATCTTCTTTGCGGTGTCAAAAATCTCGCGCTTGTTCGCGGTTCTTTCCACCTCTGACTTGTAGGAATCCTGCTTTTTGTCCAACGTGTCGAAAGCGTCAAACAGGCGGGAAATGAACTCACTGTCCGTCGGGTTGAACTTCAAAACGGTTGATCCGTTTACCTCGAACTCCTTGACGCCGCTTTCAAAATTAAAAGCCTCCATACATACCTCCTAAAGCACGGGAGCGGGATATTTCACCCGCTCCCAATTTGTTACGCCACCGTATCTGCCGTGAATGTTACCACTCCGGCATCGCTTACTGCTGCGGAACCAATCGTGCGAGTACCGCCATAGGTCACATCGATTGGCATTCCGAGGAATCCGCCGCCTGCGCCACCGAGGCTTTTCGGGCTGATCGCACACGCGGACTGACGCACCGCGAATTTAGACCCGGAAGTCCCGGAATCAACATAGAGGTGCACCACCAGCATATCCAGTGCGCACAGTCCGGCTGCGTCCTCATCCTTGACCGCGAGATTCCACAGTTTCACCAGTGCGGCGTCTCCGGAATCCAGTTCACATGGATCAAAGGACTGCGTCTTTACGGGTTTTTTCTGGGTCGTGTTGACATTTCCCAGAATATCCGTCTTGGTCTCCTGGCTCCAGTCCATTTCAATGGAACTATCCTCCACACCTCTGCCAAGGATGCTCCACGTAGGGGAAGCGCTGGTACCTGTATTCAGATACAGCGCCAGAAGATTTCTGTCAATGGACTTCCCGGCGGTCGTGTTAAAAGTCAAATCAGACATTTGTTACTCCTACAATATAAATTACGGTGCAGGCACGGCCACCATCCGTGTCTGTTTCGTTTTTGTTGCTAAAGCTGTACAATGAGAGAGCTTCGGTCTGACCTATTTGTCCAAGGACTAACCACGTCCGAAAAGGAGTCCGTCAGC
>JAAXZS010000070.1 GCA_012719745.1 Clostridiales bacterium
AGCGGCGAAGACAGGAAAAAATTTCCTGTCTTCGCCGCTTTTTGCCCGGCTTTGCCGCCAAGAAGCGGATGGGTATTTGCAACCGCTCAACATATGGGATCTTTATACGAGGAAACCACTATATAGGGGATAAAACGAAAGCGGCCTTGCATGGCAATGACTTATTTGCAAGATAGAAATTCAAAAAATTCATTAGCAATCAAAATCGAGGCGCGGTTTTGAGAAAAACGATGGCAATTTATAAGGAAACCAACGAACAAAAATGTGCATAAATCGGCTTGTTATTTACTATATAAGAAAAAAGCGACTCTTGTTTACTGAGAGTAAATGGAGAGAGAACAAAGAAAAAAATGAGTAGTCATTCTTTTTTCTCTTGCATAATAAGGAAAGATGCGCTACAATAACCTCACTAAATCCAAAAAGAGAGAGGAAAAGCAATATGAAAAAATTTCTGTCATTATTTCTTGCATTGATGATGGCTCTGTCGCTGGTGGCCTGCGGCTCTTCCGGCAATGCCTCCGGGGATTCCGCCGGCAAGGTGTCTGCCAATCTGGTGATGGGCACCGGCGGCGAATCCGGCACCTACTATGCCTTTGGCGGCGTGGTTGGCAGCGAAATCAGCAAAAAGACGGATGTAAAGGTAAACGTGGTGTCTACCGGCGGTTCTTCCGAGAATCTGCAGAATATTCAGGCCGGCGTGAACCAGCTGGCTACGGTTCAGTCCGACGTTATGACCTACGCTTACAACGGCACCAACACCTTTGAAAAGAGCGGCGCTATCAAGAACTTCCGCGTCCTCTGCGGTCTGTACGCCGAGACGGTTCAGATCGTCACCGTGGATCCTTCCATTAAGAGCGTATCCGATCTGAAGGGTAAGGCTGTCTGCATCGGCGATACCGGCTCCGGTACTTATTACAACACCATTGATGTTCTGGCGGCTTATGATATGACGCTGGACGACATCACCCCCATCTACCAGTCCTTTGGTGATTCCACCGAAAGCCTGCAGGACGGCAAGATCGCCGCCGCCTTCCTCTGCGCCGGCGCTCCCACCACGGCTGTTGCCACGCTGGACTCCTCCAAGGGCGTCAACATGGTGTCCATTGATGACGAGCATATGACAAAGCTTCTGGCGGCCTGCCCCTACTATGCGGCCTATACCATTCCCGGCGGCACCTATGCCAGCTATAAAGAGGATACCCAGACTGTGACCGTGAAGGCCACACTGGTGGTGTCTGATACGGTGAGCGATGATGTGGCTTATGCCATCGTCTCCACCATCTTTGACAATGCTGCTGAAATCGCGGCCGCTCACGGCAAGGGCTCCGAACTGGATCTGACCTTTGCCACCGACGGTATTGCCGTGCCTTTCCATGCAGGCGCGGCCAGATATTTTACGGAAAAGGGCATCACTGTCAAGACGGCCTGATCCGGCAAAACTGAAACAGGAATAAAAGACAACGGCTGCAGCGTTGGCGACAGCGCTGCGGCTTGTTGCCTGTTTTCGGAGAATTAAGAGATTTTGACATTTATTTTAAATTTTCGGAGGTGACTGACCCCCATGTCTGTTTTTAAGAAAAAAGTGGAGACGCCAGAGACGGTGGATACCACCCGGGCAGAAGGCGCCACAGCGGCTGAGGTGGCGGCGGACGCAGAGGAGATCATGAAGAAATATGATCTTGAGTCCAATGTCCGCATCTGGGAGGGCGTGCCCAAGTATATCGTCCGGGGCATCCTGGCCTGCTTTTCCCTGTACTGCATCTATGTGACCCTGTTTGCCACCATGCTGGATCAGGTGCGCCTGACCAGCTTTGTGGGACTGGGCATCCTGATGGGCTTTTTGACTTTCCCGGCTAAAAAGGGCGTGCAGAAGGTCAACTATATGCCCTGGTACGATATTATCATAATGGTGCTGGGCACCGGCGCGTTTTTCTATTTCTGCTTCAACGCCAATGATATTATCCTGCGGGTGACCAATATCTATTCCTACGAGATCATTATCGGCCTCATCGGGCTTCTGGCGCTGATGGAGCTGTGCCGTCGCAGTGTGGGCTTCCCCATACTGATTGTGGCGGGGGCGTTTATGATCTATGCCCTTTATTTCTTCGGGCAGAATCTGGGCATATTGGGCGGCGCAAAAATGCTGATCTATCGGCTGTTTTACACCACCACCGGCATTTTGACGACGCCCATCAATGTATGCTCCAAGTATATTGTGGTGTTTATTATCTTCGGCGCGTTTTTGGAGCGCACAGGTATTTCGGACTTCTTTATTGATCTGGCCAACTCTGTGGCCGGCGGTACCTCCGGCGGACCTGCCAAAGTGGCGGTTATTTCCTCGGCCCTGTGCGGCATGGTGTCCGGCTCCTCCGTGGGCAACACCGTGACCACCGGCTCCGTCACCATTCCCATGATGAAGCGCACCGGCTACAAGCCGGAGTTTGCCGGCGCCGTGGAAGCGGCGTCCTCTACCGGCGGGCAGATTATGCCTCCCATTATGGGCGCGGCGGCCTTTTTGATGATCGACTATGTGAACGTGCCCTATTCCAGCATCATTGTCCGGGCTATCCTGCCGGCACTGCTGTACTTTATGGGCATCTATGTCTGCGTGCATCTGGAGGCCAAAAAGCTGGGCCTGCGCGGCATTCCCCGGGATCAGTTGCCCAGCTTCTGGAAGCTGCAAAAGAAAGTTTACCTCCTGCTGCCCTTAATCATCCTGGTCTATCTGGTTTCCACCAACTCCAAGACCATGGCCTTCGCTGCGGCGGTTGCTATCGTGGCCGCCATCGTGGTGAGCATGTTCAACAAGGGCAACCGTATGACCCCTGCCAAGTTCTTTGACGCGCTGGCCAACGGCGGCAAGAGCTGCATTTCCGTCATCGCTGCCTGCGGTATCGCCGGCTGCATTGCCGGCTGCATCGCCATGACCGGTCTTGCCTCCCAGATCATTACCGCCATTGTGCAGGTATCCGGCAACGTGACCATTATCGCCCTGTTCCTTACCATGCTCTGCTGCATTGTGCTGGGTATGGGTGTGCCCACCACGGCCAACTACTGCATCATGGCGTCCACCTGCGCGCCGATCCTGATCCAGATGGGCATTCCCACCATCGCGGCCCATTTCTTTGTGTTTTATTTCGGTATTGTGGCGGACATCACCCCCCCTGTGGCGCTGGCGGCCTACGCCGGTTCTGCCATCGCCAAATCCAATCCCATGAAAACGGCGCTCAATGCCACGAAACTGGCCATTGCGGCGTTCATTGTGCCCTACATATTTGCCCTGAATCCGGCCATGCTTTTCGTGAACATCAGCGGCTGGTGGGAAGTGGCGGGCATCGTCATTACCTCCATCATCGGCATCTTCGGCGTAGCCGCCGGCCTGGAGGGATATGTATTCAAGAAGATTCCCTGGTACCTGCGGATCGTCTCCGTGATCGGCGGTTTAACGCTGCTTTATCCGGGCCTGCCCAGCGACCTGGTGGGTCTTGTACTGGTGGGCGGTACGATGGCCATTCAGTATATCTCCAGCAAAAAGACGGTCATTGCCTGAAAGTATTGCTAAAAAAGCACGGACGAAAGTCCGTGTTTTTTTAGCGACTGTCAAAGGAACACCATAAAATTGTTCAAGACTTTGCGGCTTTGCCGCCGATTGCGGCGGAACGGGGAGGCGGAGTGCCACCTGCGCCCCCGCGACGTTGAAGCTGCCGGACTTTCGGGTGGAAAGCTTTTTGCACCTTGCACTTTTGGCCGGTTAATGCTACAATTTTCTATCAGAAATAACAAGGAGGCATCCTTTATGAAATTAGGTATTGTAGGTCTTCCCAATGTGGGCAAGAGCACCCTTTTTAACGCCATCACCAATGCCGGTGCGGAGAGCGCCAACTATCCCTTTTGCACCATTGAGCCCAACGTAGGCGTGGTATCCGTGCCGGACGAGCGGCTGAACAAGCTGGCGGAGATGTATGAGCCGGATAAAAAGACACCGGCGGTCATCGAATTTGTGGACATTGCGGGGCTTGTGAAGGGCGCCAGCCAAGGGGCGGGTCTCGGCAATAAGTTTTTGGAAAATATTCGCCGCACGGACGCCATTGTTCATGTGGTACGCTGCTTTGACGATGAAAACATCATGCATGTGGTGGCCGACGCCGGTACCAATGTGCCGGTGGATCCGCTGGGCGACATCGAGTGCATAGATCTGGAGCTGATTATGGCTGATCTGGAGATGGTGAACCGCCGGGTGGACAAGGCCGCCAAAGCCGCCAAAGGCGACAAGAAGTTTCTCCGGGAGGCGGAGCTTTTCGGGGCGCTGGCCAAGCACCTTGACGCCGGAAAATCCGCCCGCACATTTGATTGCACACCGGAGGATGCGGCATTTTTGGAGACGGCCGACCTGCTGAGCCTGAAGCCTATTATCTACGCCGCCAACATGGACGAGGCGGGCTTTGCCGATCAGACGGGGAATGCCTATTTCCAGCAGGTGAAGGCTTTGGCCGAAAAAGAGGGGGCGGAGGTACTGCCCATCTGCGCCAAGCTGGAGCAGGACATTGCCGAGCTGGAGGAGGATGACCGGGCCATGTTCCTGGAGGAGCTGGGCATTGAGGAGTCGGGCCTTGACCGGCTCATTAAATGCAGCTATGACCTGCTGGGCCTCATCTCCTTCCTCACCTACGGAAAAGACGAGTGCCGTGCCTGGACCATTAAAAAGGGCACCAAGGCGCCTCAGGCCGCGGGCAAGATCCACAGCGACATTGAGCGGGGCTTTATTCGGGCGGAGACCATCAACTTTGCCGAGATGATTGCCTGCGGCAGCGTGGCCGCCGCCAAGGAAAAGGGCCTTTTGCGAAGTGAAGGTAAGGAATATGTGGTCAAGGACGGCGACATGATCTACTTCCGTTTTAACGTTTAAAAAAGCACCGACAGCCGGGGAGAAGGACAGCTCCCCGGCGCTTTTCTTTGCTTTTTTGCCATAAAATGGAGGCGTGTTAGGAAGTCGATAAGAAATATTTTTAGCCGCAATAAATTCCACCAAAGTTTTTTAAAGTAAAGCGCAAAAGTTTGTAAAATTCGGCGCTTGTCGGAGGAAAAGAACGGTGATAGTGTAATAAATGAGATCATATCTCTGCTCATATAGCAGAGAGAAAGGAAAGAGAGAAAATGGAAAAAAGATATGGCTTGCCTGTGGCCATCGCAATGGTGGTGGGCACGGTCATCGGCTCCGGCGTGTTTTTCAAGGCGGAGACGGTGCTTAACAAGACCGGCGGCAACATGATGCTGGGCATCGCGGCCTGGCTGATTGTGGGTCTGGTCATGATCATTTGCTCCTATGCCTTTGGCATTGTAGCAGGACATTACGACGGGGCGGAGGGTCTGGTCGGTTTTGCCCGCGCCTCCTGCGGCGGTACATACAGCTACTATGTGGGCTGGTTTATGACCACTGTTTACTACCCCTCTCTGACGGCTGTGCTGTGCTGGCTGCCCGCCCGCTACTTCGGCGTGCTGGTCGGTTGGGACGATCCCACCAGCGGCCCTGTGATGGCACTTTCCGTTGGCTTTTTGGCAGTGACCTATGCCATGAATGCCCTAGCACCCAAGCTGGCCGGTAAATTCCAGCTTTCCACCACCGTGATCAAGCTGGTGCCCCTGGCACTGATGGCTGTGGTGGGTACCGTTGCGGGTCTGACCAACGGCCAGATCAATTATAACTTTGCCAATGTGGTAAACCCGGAAATTGCTCCCAGTGCGGGATTGTTTGCCGCCGTTGTGGCGCTGTCCTTTGCCTATGAGGGCTGGATCTGCGCCACTGCCATCGGCACCGAGCTGAAGGATTCCAAGCGCAATCTGCCCAAGGCTCTGATACTGGGCGCCTTCGTGGTTGTCGTCGTTTATGTACTGTACTACATCGGCCTCTCCGGCGCCATTGATTCCGCTACCATGATGCAGGGCGGTCAGGCCGGCGCCAAGATGGCCTTCCAGAATATCTTCGGACAGGTGGGCGGCGTTGCCATCTTTGTGTTCGTGGTGGTTTCCTGCTGGGGCACCTGCAACGGACTGATGATGGGCGTGACCCGTGGCATGTATGATTTGGCTACCGAGGATAACGAAAAGCTGGCCATGTTCCGCTCTGTGGATCGCTACACCCAGATGCCCACCAACTCCTCTGTGTTCGGACTTCTGGTGACAGGCCTCTGGCTGGTGTACTTCTACGGCGCCAACCTGACAAGTGGCTGGTTCGGCCCCTTTAACTTCGATTCCTCCGAACTGCCCATTATCACGCTGTATGCCATGTATATCCCTATCTTCATCGTTCTGATGAAGCAGAAGGAACTCAGCGGCTTTAAGCGCACGGTGGTACCCATCATGGCCATCCTGTGCTGTTTGTTCATGGTGTTTGCCACCATCTATGCCTATCGCATGAAAGTGGTATTCTACCTGATCGTCTTTGCGGTCATTATGGCCATCGGCGCCCTGCTCAAGGGCAAAAAGAAAGCCTGATTCCCATACAACAGGAATAGCAATCGGCGCGGTCTGTAAAGACCGCGCCGGTTTTTTTATTTTCCGGACTTTTTACGGCCAGGTTTGATGACAAAGCCCAGCAAAAGGCCGATGACGCCGCCGTAGACGGTGGAGATGTAAGGGTTGGAGGAGATGGCGCAGGTGCCGGTGGCGCAGCCCACCAGACGATAATAAAGATACCCACCCACGGCGCCGACCAAGGTGAGGAGAATTACCGGCAGCCAGGTGAGAAGAGGACGATGAGAAGAGGGTTTATTCATAATGATCGCTCCTTTCGGTTGTGCATTCATGATAACAGATAGGGAACGGGACAACAGTGATTTTGTCACATATCCGCTGCAAAACCCTTGCCAGAGAAGAAAAAAACGGATATACTGGAACCTCGAAAGAAACGGAGTGAAATAATATGAAATATAAAGCCATCTTATTCGACCTGGACGGAACGCTGCTCAACACGCTGGACGATCTGACGGACGCCACCAATGCCATTCTGGGACGGCACGGCTATCCCCTCCGCTCCCGGGAGGAGATCCGCTCCTTTGTGGGCAACGGCGCGGCAAAGCAGATGGCCCGGGCTCTTCCGGCGGGTACGGACGACGTTATGGTGCAGCAGTGCCTTGCGGAATATAAACCCTACTATCAGGCCCATTCCTGCATCAAAACAAAGCCTTACGACGGTATTATGGCCATGCTGGAGGAGCTGAAAGCGGCAGGGGTGAAGCTGGCGGTGGTCAGCAACAAACCCGATGCCACCACAAAAGATCTGAGCCGCCGCCATTTTGGCGAGTTGATGACTATTTCCCTGGGCGACGGTATGGGTCTTGCCAAAAAACCGGCGCCGGATATGGTGCACTACGCGATGAAAGAGCTGGGCGTGACGGCGGCGGAGGCCGTCTATGTGGGGGACAGCGAGGTGGATGTGGCCACTGCCCAAAACGCGGGCCTGCCCCTTATCGCGGTGAGCTGGGGCTTCCGGGGACGGGAAGCGCTTTTGAAGGCGGGCGCCCACACGGTGATAGATACGGCGGAGGCGCTTTTAGAGCTGACGCGCTGAAAAAACGGTGAGAGGAGATGCGGCCCACAGACTGTATCTCCTCTTTTTTAACTTTTGCCACCATGTTTTTGCTTGCATTTTTCGGAACATATCTGGTATAGTAAAGACATAATTGAACACAGACGCAAAACGCACGACACATGTATTACCGGCTGGTATGTAAATCTGATTACGGATACGCTTTCAGATTTTGACCATTTTTCCGATAGCATGTGTCTTTTTTTGCGTTTTGTTCCACAGGAGAAAAGGAGAAAATGCTATGCCCAGAAACCGATTTGAGAAGATGATATTTGCTTTGCTGACAGTGGTTGTAACCGTACATGCCTTCGTGTTTTACAATCTTTATGTGGTAAACGGGACTGCCATTATGGAAATGAGCGGCGCAAATAGCGTGATTACCGCCATTAACGCGCAGGGCGGCGTCTACATGGTGGGAAGATTTTTACCCATATGGGGCGTCATCCTGACAGAATTCTGCTTTGCCTACGCCCTGGAGGTTTTAATGGGAAGCCCCTGCTCTTTTAAGCTGGCGGCAAAGCTGTTTGATCCCCGGAATACGCACCCGGTTTTGCTTGAGACGGCCATTATCTGCACAACGGTGGGATTGATGTGTCCGGCTATGAGCTTCATTGCCGCTTGGCTATATTATCCGTACCAGCAGGGTTTTTCGATCCTTACACTACTGGCTAACTGGCTGAAGCTTGTGTGCTATAATTTCCCCTTTGCATTCTTTTCACAGCTGTTTTTTATTCAGCCGCTGATCAGAACCGTATTCAAAATGCTGTTTTGCCGCAATACCGCTCCAAAGCAGGTCCCGTTTAATGCGGCGGAACAGGCGGAGGGCTGAAGTTCAGGGGCCTTTCAACTGTGAATACAGAGAAAAATGAGCAAAAAACGCCCTTGACACTTCCGAAAAAAGGTGCTATATTATCTGTCAATATGAAAAGGCATAGAAGAGGAAGCGGTCTGCGGAAGTTCCAAGAGAGAGGCTCGTTTGGATGAAAGAGCCTTGTTCCCAAGCAGATTAGTACCACCTCGGAGCCGCCCGCTGAAAGAAACAGTAAGCAGGGCCGGGTTCTCCCGTTACAGAGGCACGAGCGACGGCCGCAATGGGCCGTAAGCAGGGTGGAACCGTGGAGTAAGCATTACTTACCTCACCCCTGATGGATCAGGGGTGAGGTTTTTTTATAACCGCCGCCCCCGAAAAGGAGGAACTGTCATGAGCGAAGAAAACCTGTACACCTTTGAAAATGAGCAGTATCGCAAGACCTACTGGCATACCTGCTCCCACGTGATGGCCCAGGCCGTGAAGCGGCTGTGGCCGGAAGTGAAGCTGGCCATCGGGCCCTCTATCGACGAGGGCTGGTATTACGATCTGGACGCTCCCTTTGCCTTCTCACCGGAGCATTTTGAGAAGATCGAAGCCGAGATGAAGAAGATTTGCAAGGAAAAAATCAAGCTGGAGCGCTTTGAACTGCCCCGGACGGAAGCGCTGGAATTTATGAAGGATGAGCCTTACAAGGTGGAGCTGATCAACGATCTGCCCAAGGATGCCATCATCTCTTTCTACAAGCAGGATGAGTTTACCGATCTGTGCGCCGGCCCCCATCTGGATTCCACCGGGCGCATCAAGGCCAACGCCTTTAAGCTGACCGCCTGCAATGCCGCTTACTGGCGGGGAGATTCCTCCCGCAAGCAGCTCCAGCGGATCTACGGCATTGCCTTCCCCAAGAAGGAGGAGCTGGACGAGTATCTGGCCCAGCAGGCCGAGGCCCGCAAGCTCGACCACAACAAGTTGGGCCGTGACCTGGAATACTTCACCACGGTGGAGTGCATCGGGCAGGGCCTGCCCATTCTCCTGCCCAAGGGCTCCCGCGCCATTCAACAGATGCAGCGCTGGGTGGAGGACGTGGAAGAAAAGAACGGCTACCTGCTGACCAAGACCCCTCTGATGGCCAAGCGGGAACTATATAAGATTTCCGGCCACTGGGATCACTATCTGGACGGCATGTTCGTCATGGGCGATCCCGATGACGAGACGAAAGAATGCTTCGCCCTGCGTCCCATGACCTGCCCCTTCCAGTATCAGGTATTCCTGAACCGGCAGCGCTCCTACCGTGATCTGCCCATGCGTCTGGGCGAAACCTCCACGCTGTTTCGCAACGAGGATTCCGGCGAGATGCACGGCCTGATCCGCGTGCGCCAGTTTACCATTTCCGAGGGCCATCTGGTGCTGCGCCCCGATCAGCTGGAAGAGGAGTTTAAGGGCTGCCTGTCCCTGGCCAAGTATTTCCTGAGCACGCTGGGCCTGCTGGATAAATGCACCTTCCGCTTCTCCCAGTGGGATCCCAAGAACACCGACAAGTACGAAGGTACTGCGGAGCAGTGGGATCATGCCCAAAGCGTTATGGAGAAGATTCTCAACCATCTGGGCCTTGCCTACAAGGTGGGCATTGATGAGGCCGCTTTCTACGGCCCCAAGCTGGATGTGCAGTATAAGAACGTCTTCGGCAAGGAGGACACGCTGGTCACCATCCAGATCGACATGCTGCTGGCTCAAAAATTCGGCATGTATTATATCGACGAAAACGGCGAGAAGAAGCTGCCCTATATCATCCACCGCACCTCTTTGGGCTGCTATGAGCGGACACTGGCCTATCTGATTGAGGAATATGCCGGCGCCCTGCCTACTTGGCTGATGGCGGAGCAGGTTCGTATCCTGCCTATCACCGACCGGGCGGCCGACTATGCCGAAAAGCTCTGCGCGGAGCTGAAAAACCAGGGCTTCCGAGCCACTGCTGATTTCCGCCGCGAGAAGATCGGCAAGAAGATCCGCGACGCTCAGATGGAAAAGGTCCCCTATATGCTGATTGTGGGCGACAAGGAAGTGGAGTCCGGTGAGGTGAACGTGCGTCACCGCGCCGAGGGCGACCTGGGCAATATGACCCGGGATGCTTTTGCTGCGCTTCTCAAGGATGTCATCGACACCAAGGCTAAGAAATAACGTGTATCAAGCGGTGCGCTGCCGAAGTAACATTCGGCAGCGCGTCCTTATCCTTTTCAACAAAGAAAATATAACTGAGAAATGAGGAAAACAAATGGCTTTTTACTTCACCGAACCGTCTCACACCTTCAGCGAATACCTGCTGGTGCCGGGATATTCCTCCACAGACTGCATCCCTGCCAATGTCTCTTTGAAAACGCCGGTAGTGCGTTACCGGGCGGGGGAGGAGTGTCCCCTGACCATGAACATCCCTATGACGTCGGCCGTAATGCAGGCTGTTTCCGGGGAGAAAATGGGCATCGGCCTTGCTCGGGAGGGTGGCATTGCCTTTATTTTTGTGTCGCAACCCATTGAACAGCAGGCGGAAATGGTACGGAAGGTGAAAAGCTACAAGGCAGGATTTGTGGAAAGCGATTCTAACCTCCGTGTGACGGACACATTGGCTGATGTGCTGGCGCTGAAAGACCGCACCGGCCACTCCACCATGGCTGTCACCGACGACGGCACCGGCACGGGACGGCTGCTGGGCCTTGTAACCAGCCGGGATTACCGTGTCAGCCGTATGGAGCCCACCGCTGTGGTGGCAGATTTCATGACGCCGGCGGAAAAGGTGATCTTTGCGCCCGAGGGCACCAGCCTGAAAACGGCCAACGACATTATTTGGGATCACAAGCTCAATGCCCTGCCCATTTTGAGCGCAGACGGGCATATGGTGGCCTTCGTATTTCGGAAGGACTACGACACTCACAAGAATAACCCGCTGGAGCTGCTGGACGGCCGCAAACGCTATGTGGTGGGTGCCGGCATCAACACCCGGGACTATGCCCAGCGGGTACCCGCGCTGGTGGAGGCCGGTGCCGATGTGCTGGTGATGGATTCCTCCGAGGGCTATTCCCAGTGGCAGGCGCAGACGCTGCAATGGGTGCGGGAGCACTACGGCGAGAGCGTCAAGGTGGGCGCCGGCAACGTGGTGGATGGCGAGGGCTTCCGCTTTCTGGCAGAGGCCGGGGCCGACTTCGTGAAAGTGGGCATCGGCGGCGGCTCCATCTGCATCACCCGGGAGACAAAGGGCATCGGCCGCGGACAGGCCACCGCCGTCATCGAGGTGGCGGCCGAGCGGGACAGATATTTTAAGGAGACCGGCATCTATGTGCCCATCTGCGCCGACGGCGGCATTGTGCAGGATTATCACATCACGCTGGCGCTGGCTATGGGGGCGGACTTCTGTATGCTGGGGCGGTATTTCTCCCGCTTTGACGAAAGCCCCACCGACAAGGTGCTTATCGGCGGCAGCTTTATGAAGGAATACTGGGGCGAGGGCAGCGCCCGGGCCCGGAACTGGCAGCGCTATGATCTGGGCGGAGCGGCTAAACTCAGCTTTGAAGAGGGCGTGGACTCCTATGTGCCCTATGCCGGGGCACTCTCCGACGGGGTGGTGACCACCCTGGCCAAGGTGCGTTCCACCATGTGCAACTGCGGGGCGCTGACCATTGAGGAACTGCGGCAAAAGGCCAAGCTGACACTGGTATCCGCCGTTTCCATTGTGGAAGGCGGCGCCCACGATGTGCTTTTGAAGGACAGAACCAACAGCGACAAACAATAAATATCCGCCCGGGGCCGTATCAGGAACAAATGATGCGGCCCCGGAATGTTTTATCTTTAAAAAGCATGGGCGGCGGCTGCGGCTTTGTGAAAAAGCATGATGAAATAAAACCGAGCGACGCACCGCTGGCGCTCCGCTTTTTCTTGACAGAAGGCGGGATTATTGTATACTGAATTTAAGAAAAACGGAGCGGGGGGAGCCGATGGCTTTTCTCAAACAGGAAAGGAATGCACACAATGTATATCGAGCAAATCAAAACAGGAGATCAAATTGAGGGCTTTTTTCTGCTGCAAAGCGCTTTATCCAAAACGACGGCGGCGGGGAAGCCTTTTTTGCTGATGGTGTTGGCGGACTGCACCGGCACCATTGACGCGCAGGTCTGGGACTATACCGGCCCTGTTTCCCCCAAAAACGCGGGAGCGGTGGTGAAGATCCGGGGCACGGCCAGCGAGTACCGGGGCACCCGGCAGATCACGGTGGATCGGCTGCGCCTTGCCGAAGACGGGGACACCTATGAGGTGGGTGATCTGGTGCCCGCGGCGCCCATTGACGCCTCCCGGGCGTGGCAGGATCTGCTGGGGTACGCCGATTCCATTCGGGATGCGGACTATGCCGCCATCTGCCGGGAAATGCTGCAACGATATGGAGAGCGGGTACGGGTGATCCCCGCCGCCAAAAGCGTGCACCACGGTTTTTTAAACGGCCTTCTCATGCACACCCTGTCCATGCTGCAAACGGCGGATTTTTTGGCGGGATTGTACCCGGAGGTGATCAACCGGGATCTGCTGATGGCGGGGACACTGCTTCACGATTTTGCCAAGTGTGAGGAGTTTACCACCTCGCCGCTGGGTCTTGTCACCGATTATTCCATGAAAGGACAACTCCTGGGTCATCTGGTCATGGGGGCGGAGGCGGTGGCCCGGTACGCTGCGGAAAAGCAGATACCGGAGGAGAAATCCATGCTGCTGCAACACATGATCCTGTCTCACCACGGTACGCCGGAGTTCGGCGCGGCGGTGGTGCCTCAGTGTGCCGAAAGTGAGCTTTTGTCCTGCATCGACATGATGGACAGTCGCATGGAGATCTATCGCGAGACATTGCAGGAAGTGCCCGCAGGGGAGTTCAGCAAGCGCCTCTTTTCTCTGGAACACCGGGTCTATCATCACAGGTAAGTGCCATGGAAAAAAGGAGAAATGCCGTCCCATTGAAAATGCTTTATCCGGATGCTCTTGCCGCAGAGGGGCGCTATGAGGCTCTGCGGCAGAAGGTGCGGACACTTTGCCCCGGCGCCGCCGTCCGCTGCTTCAGTGCGCCCGGCCGCACGGAACTGGGGGGCAACCATACCGACCACCAGGGGGGCCATGTGCTGGCCGCCGCCGTCAATTTGGATATGGCCGCCGCGGCAGCTCTGAACGGAACCACGGTCATACGCATCCACAGCCAGGGCTTTGAGACCATTACGGTGGATCTGGACTGTCTGATCCCCGTGGAGGCGGAGAGAAACACCTCCGCCGCGCTGGTGCGGGGCATGGCCGCCGCCTTTATCCGGCGGGACTGCCCGGTCACAGGTTTTACCGCCTGCATCAGCTCCGATGTGCCCAAGGGCAGCGGCCTGTCCTCCTCCGCGGCTTTCGAGGTGCTGGTGGGAACGATCATCAATGAACTGTTTTTTGACGGGCAGGCTACCCCCGCCCAGATCGCACAAATGGGTCAGCAGGCGGAAAACGTTTTTTTCGGCAAACCCTGCGGTCTGATGGATCAGATGGCCTCCAGCTGCGGCGGCGTGGTGGGAATTGACTTTGGAGATCCCGCCCTCCCGGCGGTGGAACAGGTGAATTTCGATTTGAGGCAGGCGGGTTATGCCCTCTGTATCATCGACAGCGGCGCCGATCACGCCGATCTGACGGGGGAATACGCCGCTATTCCCCACGAACTGGGGGATGTGGCGTCCTTTTTTGGCGTTTCCACCGTTCTGGGAATCACGCCGGAGCAGCTGGCGGAACGCTTTGCCGAGGTACGGCAGAGGGCGGGGGATCGGGCCGTTTTGCGGACGCTCCATGTACTGCGGGAGGATGTCCGCGCCCGGGAGCAGACAGAGGCGCTGCTGCACGGCGATGTGCCCGCCTTTTTGCATCTGGTGCGCCAAAGCGGCCAGAGCAGTTGGATGTATCTGCAAAATGTGACACCGGCAGGGCAGGTGCGCCATCAGAGCGTGGCCGCGGCACTGGCGCTGTGCGATCTTCTGCTGGGCGACGAGGGCGCTTTTCGTGTCCACGGGGGCGGATTTGCCGGAACGGTGCAAGCCATCGTGCCCTCCTCCCGGGCGGCGGATTTCCGACGGCGGGTGGAAGCGGCACTGGGTGGAGGCACATGCCACA
>JAAXZS010000161.1 GCA_012719745.1 Clostridiales bacterium
GATAAAAAATGAACAATAAAAAAACCGCCGCCATAAATGGCAGCGGTTTTGATGGAAAACTTGCTTCTTACAGCTTTTCCTTGACCTTGGCAGCCTTGCCGACACGATCACGCAGGTAGTACAGCTTGGCGCGGCGGACAAAGCCGTGACGCACAGCCTCAATCTTCTCGATGGAGGGAGAATGTACGGGGAACACCTTCTCCACGCCCACACCGTAAGATACGCGGCGGACGGTAATGGTCTCCTCGATGCCGCCATGCTTCTTGGCAATCACAGTGCCCTCGAAAACCTGAATTCTTTCGCGGGAACCTTCCTTGACCTTTACGTGTACGCGGACGGTATCGCCCACTTCCACGGCAGGCACTTCTTTTGCCAACTGCTCCTGATTCAATGCTTTAATGAGATCCATGAGTTTTCCTCCTAAATTATAGGTGTTCATGCCGCTATTACGCGCTTTTTTCCCTGTAAACGGGTGCGCACGGCAGAGGACCGCCCTTTTCATGCCATGATAGAGTATCACATCCACAGGAAAAATGCAAGCAACTATTTCATCTTTTTGAAGATTTACCGCCTTTTTCAGCGAAATATTTCCCCATTTGCGTCCAGCAGCTCCCGCCGACGCACACGGATGAAGTCCGGCGTCAGCGCCGGCAGTTCCTTTTCGATGGCTTTGCCCAATAGCTGGGGGTTCAGGCCGGGATTCTGAGCCATTACCACCACATCCGCGGAAATACAGTTCCCATCTATTTCCATAGAGATGGAATGCAGCATGGGGGCAATGTCCACATCCGCCAAGTCCTTGCGCTTGGTTCGCTTCTGGATCACCAGCGTGTCGCGGGCAAAAAGCTCGCCCAGCTTCTCCACCGCCCCTGACGGCACACCGCCGTCATACTCCAGCTCCATCCGAGCCTTCACAAAGCAAAGCTCCCGCACGGGGCGGACACTTTCATAACACGCAAGTACCCGCAAACCCGCCGGCATACCGGCGTTCAGCTTTTCGGCAATACCCGCGCCGTCGGTGTCCTGAGTCACCTCAAAATCCAGCAACTCACAATCGCTGCTTTGTCCCACCGGCAGCGGCAGGACGATGGACATAATGGGATGAGGGTGATACCCCTGGGAGTGGCGGATGTCCAGCTCCGTCCGGGGAAAGGCACGCTGGAAGGTGCGCATCAGATCCAGATGGGAGATATAAGAGGCCTGCGCCTCTTTCACAAACAGCAGCCGCAGCTTAGACATGGCATGTCCCTCCTACCATATGATTGGCGCCGCAGCCATTGCACTGGGTACGGCAGTCCGGCGTGGTGACGCCCGCCACGGCCCGCTCACGCTCGCGCCAGAGATAGTCCTCTGTCACGCCACTGGAAATTATGCTCCAGGGCAGAAGCTCGTCTTTTTCCCGGGTACGGTTGGCGTAAAAATGGGGATCAAGGCCGCACTCATCGAAGGCCTCCAGATAGCGATCCAGAGAAAAATACTCCTCCCACGGGTCAAGCTTTGCTCCTTTACGCCACGCTGTTTCCAGCACTTTTCCCAGTCGCCGGTCGCCCCGGGCCAGCACCGCCTCCATAAAACTGGTACCGGAATCATGCCAGTTGTAGGTGACGGTTTTGGTGTTCATATACTCCCGCAGCAGCTTCACCCGGCGCTCGTATTCCTCCCGGGAGATCTGAGGTTCCCACTGAAAGGCCGTGTGGGGCTTGGGAACAAACCAGGAGGTGGACACGGTGATACGGATGCCCCGGTTCTTATTGGCGGCCGATTCCCGCCACATGTGCATCACATGAGCCGCCACATCGCCGATGCCCCGCACGTCGTCATCCGTCTCTGTGGGAAGACCCAGCATGAAATAGAGCTTCACGGCGCTGTAACCTCCGGCAAAGGCGGTGCGGCAGGACTGGAGCAGCTCCTCCTCCGTCACATTCTTATTGATAACGTCCCGCAGGCGCTGAGTACCGGCCTCGGGAGCAAAGGTGAGACCCGTTTTCCGGCCCTTGGCCAGACGCTGCATCAGATCCATGGAGAAGTTGTCCGCTCGCAGACTGGGCAGGGACAGATTCACATGGCGTTTTTCGCAAAAAGGCTCCAGATCGTCGCAGAGCTTTGTCAGTGGCGGGTAATCGCTGGTGCTGAGTGAAGAGAGCGTTACCTCCTGATAGCCGGAATCGTCGCAGGATTCCACCGCGTACCGGGCACAGAGATCCTCCGCGCGGTTGCGGACAGGGCGGTACACATAACCCGCCTGACAGAACCGGCAGCCCCGGATACAGCCCCGGAACAGCGCCAGCGTCACACGATCCTGGACAATTTCCGTAGAGGGTACGATGGTTTTTACCGGAAAATAGGACTTGTCCATATCCTGCACCAGTCGCTTTGTCACCTTTTCCGGTGCGCCGCCGGTGGGGGTGATGGAAGCCACACGGCCGTCCTCATGATAGGTGACGGTATAAAGGCTGGGCACATAGACGCCGGGCAGTCGTGCGGCCTTTTCCAAAAAGGCCTGCTTGCTCCAGCCCTCGCGCCGGGCCTGACGGTGCAGCTCCACCAGCTCCACCGTCAAATCCTCCCCTTCGCCAAGGCTGACGATATCCACAAAATCCGCCACAGGCGCGGCGTTGTACATGGCGGTGCCACCGGCAATAACCAGCGGCGTTAAATCCGTGCGCTCTGCGCTGTGCAGCGGGATACCCGCCAGATCCAGCATATTTAAAATGGTGGAAAAGGCCATTTCATACCCCACGGAAAAGGCCACTATATCAAAATTCGTGATGGGATCGCCGGATTCCAATGCAAAAAGAGGCATGTCGGCCTTGCGCATCTCCTCTTCCATGTCGCCCCAGGGAGCGAAGACGCGCTCGCACCAGACGCCCTCCATCCGGTTCATGACGCCGTAGAGAATCCGCATGCCCAGGTTGGACATGCCGATTTCGTAGGTATCCGGGAAACAGAAGGCGATCCGGGTATCCACCTCGTTTTTATTCTTTTGTATAGCGTTATATTCGCCGCCCACATAGCGCGCAGGCTTTTGCACGCGGGGCAGGATACGCTCCAGTTTTTTATCCACTGCTATTCTCCTGTCGTAAAAAATCCTGTTTTGACAGTTTATTTTACCCTGTTCCGGCGAATTTGACAAGAGAAACGACAAAATTTTGCAGATGGGAGAGATGGCCTATGCTGCCTCTTTCTTTGATCGGCGGCGGATCAGGCCCCTGTCGCAGATGGCATAAAAGACAAGACCCACCGATCCCAGCAGCAGGAAGGGACTGCCCCCCTGGGTTTTCAGAAGGTAGGCCCCGCCGTAAAGCAGAAAAAGGGACACAAAAAGGCTGGTGGTAGTCCCCCCTCGGTCAGCCAGAAAAGGATCCGTCCGCCAGGAAATCGCCGGC